>NZ_CP020612.1:1877804-2231707 GCF_002105555.1 Paracoccus contaminans | reverse complement strand
AGGCGCTGTTCGCCCAGATCCCCGAGGAACGCCGCCGCACCGCCCGCGGGATCGAGGTTGGCCAGATCTTCTATTTCGGGACCAAGTATTCCGAACCGATGGGCGCCAATGTCGTCGGCCCCGACGGCCAGCGCGTCCCCGTCCACATGGGCAGCCACGGGATCGGCGTCTCGCGCCTGCTGGGCGCGATCATCGAGGCCAGCCATGACGAGCGGGGCATCATCTGGCCCGAGGGCGTCACCCCCTTCCATGTCGGGCTGGTGAACCTCAAGCAGGGCGATGCCTCGACCGACAGCGCCTGCGAGGCGCTGGAGCGCGAGCTGACCGCCCGCGGGCTCGAGGTGCTTTACGACGACCGCGACGAACGGGCGGGCGCCAAGTTCGCCACCATGGACCTGATCGGCCTGCCCTGGCGCATCACCGTCGGCCCGCGCGGGCTGGCCAGCAATGTCGTCGAGCTGACGAGCCGCCGCACGGGCGAGTCGGTGGAACTGGCCCCGGCCGATGCCGTCGCCCGCGTGGCCGAGGTCTATGCCCCGGTATTTGCCGCCAGCTGGCGCGGCTGAACCCCGGCACCTGGCGAAAGGGCCGGCGCGGGAACGCGCCGGCCCTTTCGTCTGCCCGCTGACCGGCGGTCAGAAGATCGCGTGGAACGGCGCGCAAAGCCCGCCTCCCAGCATGATCGGGCAGGGCAGCGTCAGCATCCGGGCCATCAGCAGGTTGCGCATCGCGGACATCTGCAACCCCGGCCCGTTCGCGGCCATCGTCCCGGCAACGCCCGAGAACGGCACATGCGTCGTGGACACCGGCAGGCCATATATGTCGGTGGCGGCGATGGTGGCCGAGGCGCCCTGCGCACCCGCCGCGCGGCAGCGGCGCCGCGCGGGCCAAGGCCGCCCTGGGGCCGGCCCCGGCGCCTAGCGGCGCGCGAGGAACGAGCCGCGGTTGGGCGTCGGGTCGGGGATGTCCTCGATGACCGCAAAGCCGCATTCCTCCAGCATGTCGCGCACGCAGGCGCGGGTGGGGAACCATTTGCGGATATGATGGACGCCCGCCGCAGGCGGCTTGAAATGGATGAAGCTCTCCTCGCCCGGATGCAGCGTCGTTTCCAGCCACAAAAGGTCCGACGCGCGGGCGATGATTTCAAGATCGTGGAACGGGTGGCGCAGGTGATAGAGCAGCCCCAGGCACAGGATCGCGTCATAGCGTTCGTCGGGCCGGATCGCCGTCACGTCGCCGACCCGCGTCCAGATGCGGCCCGCAAGGCCCGCGGCCTGCGCGGCAAAGCGCAGGCGGGCGATCATCGCGCCCCAGACATCCTGCGCCAGGACATGGGCGCCCCGCCGCGCCATCTCGATGGCGAAAAATCCGTCGGCAGACCCCAGATCGAGCACCCGCATCCCGCTCATGTCGGCGGGCAGCACGCTTTCATAGACGCGCCAGCGCCGCAGCGGATGATCCGCGGGCTGGGGGCCGGGGCTGGGCGCGATCGCGCGCGTGGCGATGGCGGGCGACAGGCGGATATTGTGGAACCAGGGGCCAAGCGCGGCGACCTGCGCGCGCATCCCTTCGTCATCAAGCCCGCTTTCGAGCGGGGGGACCGGCTCGGCCCCGTGGACGGCGGCAAAGGGGGAAAGGGAGCGCGCCGCGGCGTCGGGCGCGGTGGGGCCTGTGCTGGTCATCTGTGCATCTGTTCCTTGCTGCGGCGGGGCGGCCGGGGGGCGGGCGGGGATGCCGCCGCCTAGCCTGCGCTGCCGTTGCTGATCGTTGCCGCGCCCGCACCGCCGGCGCGCATCATCACCTCGTCGGCCAGCGCCGCCATCTCGGCCTGCGCCGGACCGCGCCCCAGTTCCGACACCGCGCTGCCCCGGCCCAGCGATTCCGCATAGGCCACGCGGTGGGCGACCTGCGCCCCCGCCACGTCCACGCCCAGCGCCGCAGCACCCGCCGCCACCTCAGCGCCCAGCCGGGTATTGGGACGCACGCGGTTCAACACGACCAGCACCGGCCGGCGTTCCCGGTGGGCCAGATCGAGGACTCCCTCGGTCGCCCACAGGTCGACCTGGCTCGACGCGACCGGCACCACCACCAGATCGGCCACCCGCAGGGCGGGGCGCAGGTCGCTCTCGATCTTGGGCGGGGTGTCGATCAGCACCACGTCGAACCGCTTTTTCAGCTTTTCCGCCTCATAGCTGGCGCCCCAGGCCGATGAGGTGCTGAACTCCAGCCCCGGATCCTCGCCGATGCGGTCGAGACGTTCCATGAACCAGCGCCCCAGGCTGCCCTGGGGGTCGGTGTCCAGCACGCCGATGGTCAGCCCCTGCCGGCGCAGCGCCACGGCAAGGTTCACCGTCAGCGTCGTCTTGCCCGAGCCGCCCTTCTGCTGGGCAACGGTGATGATGCGTCCGGCCATGCGGGCTTCTCTCTCCTGTCGGGGTCGGTGTGAGGTGCCACAGCCCCGTGCCCGAGGGCAAGGCTGCGGATCAATAGACCGCCGCCACCTCATACATGACCGGCTCGAAGCTGCGGCACATCGCATGGATGACGCGGTTGCGCTGGCGCATCTCGGGCGATCGCAGCATGGCCTGATAATCCTCGCGGCCCCGCCACTGGGAATAGGTGGCGATGCGCGTCTGCGCGTCGTTCAGATGCACCGCCGCCGCGACAAAGCCCGGCGCCTTGGAAATGACCTGCGCATAGGCGTCGGTCAGCGCCTCGAGCACGTCATGGGCGGTGCCCGGCGTCACGTCGAAGGTGCAGATGACGGTCTGGCCGGCTTGATGGGGTCGGATATCCATGGCGCGCCCTCCTGTGATGGGACGACTGTGCCATGACGGGGCGCAGGCGCAAGGGTGCTTGCAGCCTGCCTGCTGGCGGATCATGGTCACGCGCGCTGACGGAATGGAAAGGCAAGGCGATGATCCCGGTCTTCGACGGACACAATGATTACCTGCAACGCGCGGTCGAGGCGGGCGCGGCCGCGGCGCGCCTGTGGTTGCAGGGGGACGGGACCGGCCACATGGACCTGCCGCGCCTGAAGGCGGGGGGCATGGCGGGCGGCTTTTTCGCCATGTGGATACCCGACCCGCAGACGGGCGACATCGACGCGCTGCTGCATGCCAAGGAAAACCCGCCCTTCGACCTGCCGCTGCCGTCCGAGGTTCCCGCCGCCACCGCCCTGCCCCAGGCATTCGCCCAGGCCGCCGCACTGTTTGCGATGGAGCGGACCGGCACCCTGGCCGTCTGCCGCAGCGCCGCCGATATCCGCGCCGCGATGGCGGACGGGCGCATCGCCGCCATCCTGCACATGGAAGGGGCCGAGGCGATCGCCAACCCCGATGCGCTGCATCTGTGGCACGCGATCGGGATGCGCTCGCTGGGCTTTGTCTGGTCGCGCCCCACCCGCTATGGCCATGGCGTGCCCTTTGCCTTTCCCTCAAGCCCCGACCGGGGCGAGGGGCTGACGGATGCGGGCCGGGCGCTGGTGCGCGAATGCAATGCGCTCAAGATCCTCATCGACCTGTCGCATCTGAACGAAAAGGGGTTCGACGATGTCGCCGCGCTGTCGGATGCGCCGCTGGTGGCGACGCATTCGGGCGTTCACGCGATCTGCCCCAGCTCGCGCAACCTGACCGACCGGCAGCTGCGCCGGATCGCCGAGACGCGGGGCGTGGTCGGGTTGAACTACAATACCGGCTTCCTCGACCCCGCCGGCCGGCGCGACCGCTTTGCCGGGTTCGACATCATGATGCGCCATCTCGATCACCTGCTGGCGCTGCTGGGCGAAGGGGGGGTGGCGCTGGGTTCGGATTTCGACGGCGCGGTGATGCCGGCCGATCTTTCCGACGCCGCCGCATTGCCGGGGCTTGTCCAGGCGATGCTGGACCACGGCTATGGCCGCGAGCTGGCCGAACGGATCGCCTGGCGCAACTGGGTTGACGTGCTGGACCGGACCTGGGGGCAATAGCCTGCCTGCGCATGGTGCCGGCTGAGGGATTTGAACCCCCGACCCCCTGATTACAAATCAGACGCTCTACCACTGAGCTAAGCCGGCGCGCGCGCGCCGACCAGATACGCGCCTGCCCCGCCCGGTGCAAGCGGGCCGCTGCCTTGTGCAAAGCCGTTTGACTGTCCGCTCGGGGCGGCTAAGTTGCCGTGTCAGGGCAAATGGTCCCGTTTTCATTCAACCGGATGCCCTTTGCCGGGCATCTGCCGGCCGGAGGTTTCATGCAGGTCGCCATCCATTTCGGCACCCACGGCACCGAGCCGGAACGGATGATCCGCACGCTGATGGAAAACCGCGACTGGATGCTGGCCAATGGCGTCGAGGTCGTGCCCCCAGGCCGATACAAGGGCGTGCTGGACGAATCGCTGATCGCGCTCAAGGGCGGCGAGGCGCCGGCGGCGATGGAGGAGGTCATCTACGACGCCCTGCTGGAAAGCGAGAATGTCCGGCGCATGGTGCTCAGCCAGGCCTCGCTGATCGGCGCGATCCCCCGCTGCATCGGCCCGCGCGGGCTGTTCCCGCAGGCGGGCGCGCGGATGCGGGCGGTGGCCGCGCTGTTCCCCTCGGCCGAGGTCGAGGTGTCGCTGGCGATCCGCAACCCTGCCCTGCAGGTGCCCCATCTGATCGCCCGCAGCGATCTGCCCTATGACAAGGTGATGGCGGGCATTGACCCCGCCGCCCTGCGCTGGGGGCCGGCAATGCTGTCCATCGTCGAGGCGATGCAGGGCCGCCGCGTGATCGTCTGGTGTTATGAGGACACGCCCCTCATCTGGCCCGAGGCAGTGCGCCGCATCGCCCATATCCCTGCCGATGTGCCGCTGAAATCGGGACTGGCCGTGATCGGCGATCTGCTGACCCCCGACGGGATGGCCGAGCTGCGCACGGCGCTGGGCACGCCGGCCGGCAAGACGACCCAAGCGCGCCGCGCCCTGTTCGAGCATGTCCTTGCCCGGCACGCGGTCGAGGAAGCGATCAGCGAAACGGTCGACCTGCCCGGCTGGACGCAGGATCTGGTGGACAGGATGACCGAGGCCTATGCGCAGGACGTGGCCATGATCGCCGCCCTGCCGGGTGTCGAGTTTCTCGGCCCCTGAGGGCCGCGCGGGGGGGGGCCGGGCGCAGCGGGCGGCGCGTCCCCCGCTGGGGCCGGGCGTGCCTTTGCACCGTCGGCCCCAGGCCTCCTACATGCCCAGGGCAGCCTTGTACATTTCGAGGATCGCTTCCTCCTCGGCCACGTCGTCCTTGTCGCGCTTGCGCAGGGCGATGATCTTGCGCATCACCTTGGTGTCATAGCCGCGGGCCTTGGCTTCGGCCATCAGCTCTTTCTGGCGTTCGGCCAGATCCTTCTTTTCGGCGTCGAGCTGTTCGAACTGTTCGATGAACTGCCGCAGCTCGCCCGCCGCGATGCCATAGGCCTGATCGTCGCTCATCCCTGCCCCTCGGTCTGGTCCGTTTGAGCCGCCGTCCATAGGCCGTCTTGCCGGGCCGCGCAATCGCCGCTAGGCACAACCCCGGCCTGCGGCGGAGAAAGCGGCGATGACGATCTGGAACATCCTGTTGTGGTGCGGCCTGGCCCTGACAGCGGCCGGGCTGGCCGGGATCGCCTGGTGCATCCTTGCCGTCATCCGGGCGCGCCGCGCCGGCCTGCCCGACGCGGCGATGCGCCTGCGGATGCAGCGGGTTGTCGCCGTCAACATGGGCGCGCTGGCCGCATCCATGCTGGGCCTGATGGCCGTGGCGATATCCATCATGCTGGGCCGATGAGGGCGCTGATCCAGCGCGCGGCCGAGGCCGAGGTCACGGTGGGGGGCAGCCCTGCCGGCACCATCGGCCATGGGCTGCTGGTGCTGGTCTGCGCGATGCAGGGCGATGACGCGGCCGCGGCCGAACGGCTGGCGGGGCGCGTCGCGCGGCTGCGCATCTTTCGCGACGACGCGGGCCGGATGAACCGCTCGGTTCAGGACATCGGCGGCGCGGTTCTGGTGGTCAGCCAGTTCACTCTGGCAGCAGACAACCGCTCGGGCAACCGGCCGGGCTTTTCCAGCGCCGCCGCCCCGGCCGAGGGCGAACGGCTGTATCTGCATTTCGTGCAGGCGCTGCGCGATCTCGGCCTGCCGGTCGAGACGGGGGTGTTCGGTGCCGACATGCGCGTGGCGCTGGTCAATGACGGGCCGGTGACGATCTGGATGGACACCGCCGACAGGGGATAGGGGCTCAGCCCCCCGCAAGGGCGCGGGCCGCAGGCTCGAGCGATACGGGCCGCCTGCGATCAGGCGCGATCCCTGGCGCAGCCTGCAGGGCGGTTCGGATATCATAGGCATTCGCCCCATCGGTGCGATCCAGCGCATCCCAGGACAGCGGCATCGCCACCGTCGCCCCTTCGCGCGCCCGGCAGGAAAAGGCCGAAACTGCAGTGGCCTGCGCATCATTCCTCAGCCAGTCGATGAAGATCCTGCCTTCGCGCCGGGCCTTGGACATGACCGCGACATAGCGGCCCGGCTGCTCGGCCGCCAGCAGATGGGCAAAGGCGCGGGCGAACAGCTTGACCGTGTCCCAGCCAACGGTGCGCCGCAGATCGGCGACGACATGGATGCCCTTGCCGCCGGTCAGCATCGGCCAGGTCGGCAGGCCCAGATCGGCAAGCCGGTCGCGCAGGTCGATCGCCGCGGCGCGAACTTGGGAAAAATCCAGCCCCTCGTCAGGGTCCAGGTCGAACACCAGCCGGTCGGGGCGGTCCGCCCGGTCACGCCGGATGCCGCGGATATGATATTCCACGACGCCCATCTGCGCCCCCGCAACCAGCCCGGCAGCGGTGTTGACATAGATGGCAGGTTCATCCTCGCCCGGAATGGGGGTGGTCCTCATCTGCGCGGGAAAGCCGCGTCCGGCATGTTTCTGAAAGAACCGCTCGCCCGCCAGCCCCTCGGGCAGGCGCAGCAGCGCCAGCGGGCGATCGGCGCAATGGGCCAGCATCAGGGGCGCCGCAGCGGCGTAATAGGCGGCCAGATCGCCCTTGGTCACGCCGCAGCCGGGAAAGATCACCCGGTCGGGGCTGGTGACGGCGATCCCTTCGATCACCCGCCCGCCCTGGCCGCCGGGCGCAATGCGGATGACGGGGGCTGGAGAGGACGGCGGCAGGGGGGGCATCTTGTCCTCGCGCAGGCCCTGAAAGCTGGCATGGCGCAGGATGCCATCGGCGGTTGGCTCGGCATAGCGGATCTCGGCCATCAGCGCCGGCTCGATCCATGTCACGCCCCGCGACTGCGCGCGCGGCACCTGCGCGGGCGCCGTCCCGCGCGTCAGCGGCGCCATGCGGGCGGCCAGCTCTGCCTGCGCTTGCGCCGAAAAGCCGGTGCCCACCCGGCCGCGATAGCGCCAGCCCTGCCCCTCGGCGCTGGCCAGCAGCAGCGCACCGAAGGGCCGGCCGGGGCTGTCCGACCTCGTCCATCCGATCACGGCAAAGGCGGTCCGACGCTCGCATTTGGCCTTGCGCCAACTGTCGGCCCTGCCGCTGCGATAGACCGCATCGGCACGTTTGGACACAATCCCCTCGCCCCCTGCGGCGCAGACCGCCGCCATCGCATCCGCGCCCTTGCCGGGCAGCGCCACGGAAAGCTGCACCAGCCCCAGCGGCGGGGCATCGGCCAGAAGCCGTTCCAGCGCGGCGCGCCGTTCTGTCAGCGGGCGATTGCGCAGGCTGCGCCCATCCAGATCCAGCAGGTCGAACGCGATATAGCCGAAGGGGCCGCCATCGGTGATCGCCTGCTGCAATGCGGAAAATCCCTGCGCGCCCGCGCCCGCGACGATTTCCCCGTCGATCAGGGCCGAGCGCGCGGGCAGTTCGGCCAGCGCCGGCACCAGCGCCGCGAAGCGGGCCGTCCAGTCCAGCCCGTTGCGGGTGCGGATCACCGGCCCGCCCTTGCCCAGATGGACCATGCCGCGATAGCCGTCGATCTTGACTTCGTGCAGCCAGCCCTCGCCCTCGGGCGGGCTGTCGACCAGACTGGCCAGCATCGGCTCGACCGGATCTGGCAGCTTCAGCGGGCTGGCGGGGCCGGACGGCACCGGCCCATCGCCCGCCGCGATCTGGTCAAGGCTGCGGCCGGTCGAAACGCTGACGCGATGACGGGCCACCGGATCGGGGCGGCGGGCGGCGTCATCCTCGGCCTTGACCAGCAGCCAGTTCTCGCGCTTTTCGGACGGCCTGCCCCTGATCCGCACCAGATCCCACAGGCCGGTCAGCCGCCGGCCGTAAAGCTGAAAGCGCAGATGCCCCTTGGCAAGGCCCCGGCCCGCATCATCAAGCGGCCGCCAATGGCCCAGATCCCACAGCATCACGGTGCCCGCGCCGTATTGGCCCCGGGGGATCACGCCCTCGAAGGTCAGGTAGGGGATCGGATGGTCCTCGGTGCGCACCGCCAGCCGCTTTTCTGCCGGGTCGAGCGAGGGGCCGCGCGTGACCGCCCAGCTCAGCAGCACGCCATCCCGTTCAAGGCGCAGATCCCAGTGCAGCCGCGTCGCGTCATGGTTCTGCATCGAATAGCGCAGCGCCCCCGCCGAAGGCGCGCCCGCATCGAACGGCTCGGGTGTCGCCCCCGGATCGCGGCGGGCGCGATAGGCGGCAAGGCGCGACAAGTCAGCCCGCCTTGCGGGTGGCCCGCCTGGTGCGCGGCTTTTCAGCGGGCTCATCGGCTTTGGCGCCCTTTTCGGCTTTCGCGGCCTTTTCGCCCTTGGCAGCGGTGCCGCCCTTGGCGCGCCCGCGCGGCGCAGGCGGGGCCTTGCCCCCCGATGCCCCACCTGATGCCCCACCTGATGCCTTGAGGCTGTCCTTGAGCGCCTGCATCAGGTCAACCACATTGTCGGCCGCCGGCCGTTCGCCCGAAGCTGTCACCCGCGGCGCGCGGCCCTTGCGCTTGTCCTCGATCAGCTGGCGCAAGGACTGATCGTAATGATCCACATAGATCGAGGCGTCGAAGGGCGCGGTCTTCTTTTCGATCAGCGCGGTGGCGACCGACAAGAGATCCGGGTCGGCCTCCTCATCCTCGATCGTGTTGAACAGCGGCTCGGCGTCCCTGATCTCGTCGGCATAGAACAGCGTTTCCATCAGCAGCCCGTCGCCGCAGGGGCGCACCGCGCACAGATGTTCACGCCCATGCAGCGTCAGCTGCCCCAGCCCGGTCCGGTTGGCCTTGCGCAGCGCATCGCGCACCACGCGATAGGCATCCTCGGCCAGCTCGTCCGAGGGGACGATGTAATAAGGCTGGTCGTAATACAGGGGCGAGATCTCGTTGGTGCCGACGAACTGCACCAGCTCGAAGGTCTTTTTCGTCTCCAGCTTGATGGCGTCGATCTCGTCCGGCTCGATCAGCAGATATTCGTTGTCGCCAAGCGCATAGCCCTTGAGGATATCGTCCTGCGACACCTTGCCGATGCCGGGCACGGTCTTTTCATACGACACCGGCTTGCCGCTCGGGCCGTGGATCTGGCGAAAGCTGACCCGCCGCCCGGATTTGGTTGCGGCATGGATCTCGATGGGAATGGCGACCAGCGACAGCCTGAGCTGCCCTTTCCAGATCGCGCGCGATGCCATGATGCCCACCCCCTTGATCCCTCGGCCAGCGTCCCGACGTGGCCGCGGGAAACGCCCGGCGGGCGGAGCGGGTTTCATCCCCCCTGCCCGGTCCCCCCGGACGGGGCGTCCAGCGCCCGTTCGGCCCTGTCGGCCAGCGCCTCCGCACGGTCGGCCAGATCGGCCAGCGCGCGGGCGGCACCCTGGGCGATCGCTGGGGCCTCGGCGCGGGGTGGATTGGCGCGCAGGCGGGCAAGTTCGCGTTCGGTCGAGGCGGCGCGATCCTCAAGCGCCTGCGCCCTGTCCGCCAGCATCAGCCCCGCCAGCAGCAACAGCCGCTGTTCGGGCATGCGGCCGGCGCGTTCGAGGATGGACTGCGCCTCGGCATCCAGCATGGCGGCGGCACGCCTGAGCAGCCTTTCCTCGCCTTCCTGGCAGGCCAGGGTATAGCCCTTGTGACCGATGGTGAAATCGACGGTCGGCATCAGCGGCGCTCCTCGTCGCGGGGTTCGGGGCCGGGTGCGGCCGCGTGGACCGGGCGATCATCGCCGCCATCACCCTCGCGCCCCGCAGGCGGGACAGCGCCTTCATCCTCTGGGGGCATCGGCGCAGACGCAAGCGAGCCGTGCTCGTCCCCCGGAACATCCTCGTTCCGGATCACGGTCCGCTCGCGGGGCGGCAAAGCCGAGGGGCGCTGCGGGGCCGGGGCGGTGTCGGCGGGGGCGGTTGCGGGCAGGGGGCGACGGGTCGCGGCCCGCCCTGCCGTCGAATGGCTGCGCGGCGTGGTGGTGACCCCCAGCATACGGTCCAGCGCATCAAGGATTTCGCCCATCTGCGCCAGCTCGGCCGCGCGGGCTGCGCGCAGCGCCTCGATTTCCGCATCCAGCGCCGCACGGACAGCGGTTTGCGCATCCGCGCCGTCGCCGCGCAACTGCGCGATCAGGTCACGATTTGCGCGGGCCAGATCGTCATTTGCGGCGGCAAGGCGTGCCCCCGCCTCGCCCGCGGCGGCCAGGCGTTCATTCGCCTCGGCCAGCCGCATCGCCATGGCTTCGAGCGTGGCGGCCTGCCGGTCATGCAGGGCGGCGATCTCGGCCGATGGCGGCGCTGGGGGCAAAGACGCGGCAGGCTGGCCCGCGTCGGCCTGCGGCCCCTGCGCCGCCGGACGCTGCGCGGCAAGCGCGACGCAGTGATCCAGCCGCTCGAGCGCGGCGATCAACCGCCGTTCGGCTGCGGAAAAGTCGATCATGGGGCATCGGCTCCTTCGGTCGGCCTGCCTGTTGTGACAAAGCGGCGCGATCGTGGCAAGGCGGGGTTGGGCGGGCAGGCAAAGCGGCCTGCCCGCCCCGCCCATCAGCCCTCGGCGCCCGCGACGGCGCGCTCAGCCCCGTCCAGAACCCCGTCGCAGCGCCCGCAGGTGGCGGGGTGATCATGGGTGCCCACATCCGGCAGGATCTTCCAGCAACGCTGGCATTTCCCGCCCTCGGCCTGCTCGAACACGACGCCGATTCCGGGCAGGTCGGGCAGGCGGAACGCCTCGGCCGGGGCGGGGTCGGCCGTCAGGCCGATGCCCGAGGTGATGCAGACATCGGCAAAATCGACCGTGCGCAGCGCCGCCAGCAAGGCGGCATCCTCGACATGAACCACGGGCGCGGCCTCAAGGCTGGCGCCGATGGTCTTGTCCGCCCGCTTCAGCTCCAGCGCGGCCGTCACCACGCGGCGGGCGCGGCGCACCCCGTCCCATTTCGCCGCCAGCGCCTCGTTGCGCCATTCGGCGGGGGTGGCGGGGAAATCATGCAGGTGGACGCTGTCGTCATCCGAGGGGAAACGCGACAGCCAGACATCCTCGGCCGTGAACGGCAGCATCGGGGCCAGCCACAGCGTCAGGCGATGGAACAGCGCATCCATGACCGTGCGCACCGCCCGCCGGCGCAGGCTGCCCGGCGCGTCGCAGTAAAGCGCATCCTTGCGGATGTCGAACCAGAAGGCCGACAGGTCGGTGGTCGCAAAGTCGAACACGGCCCGGAACACGCCCTGGAAATCATAGGCCGCATAGCCCTCGCGCACGCGGGCGTCCAGCTCCGCCAGGCGGTGCAGCACCCAGCGTTCCAGCTCGGGCATGGCGGCGCTGTCCAGCCGCTCGGCCTCGGCAAAGCCGTCCAGCGCCCCCAGCATGAAGCGCATGGTGTTGCGCAGCCGGCGATAGGCGTCGGCGGTGCCTTTCAGGATTTCCTTCCCGATGCGCAGGTCGACCGTATAGTCCGATTGCGCCACCCACAGCCGCAGGATGTCGGCGCCATACTGGTCGATCACCTCCTGCGGCGCGACGGTGTTGCCGAGCGATTTGGACATCTTCATGCCCTTTTCGTCCAGCGTGAAGCCATGCGTCAGCACGCCGCGATAGGGCGCGCGCCCGCGCGTCGCGCAGGCCTGCAGCAGCGAGGACTGAAACCAGCCGCGATGCTGGTCGGTGCCTTCCAGATAAAGATCGGCGATCCCGTCCGGCGCCCCGTCCGCCCGGTCGCGCAGCACGAAGGCATGGGTCGAGCCGCTGTCGAACCACACGTCCAGCACGTCCATGACCTGTTCGTAATCATCAGGCTCGGCGATTCCGTCCAGCATCCGCGCCTTGAAATCCGCACGATACCAAGCGTCTGCACCCTCTTGCTCGAACGCATCGAGGATGCGGGCGTTGACCGTTTCGTTCCGAAGAAGGAAATCCGCGTCATCCGGCCGGGCGCCCTTGCGGGTGAAGCAGGTCAGCGGCACCCCCCAGGCGCGCTGGCGCGACAGCACCCAATCGGGCCTGTTCTCGACCATCGAGTGAATGCGGTTGCGCCCTGTCTGCGGGGTCCAGGTCACCAGCCGGTCGATGGATGCCAGCGCCCGTGCCCGGATCGTGTCGCCCATCTCGCCCATGCCATCGGCGAGCGGCCTGTCGATGGCGGCGAACCATTGGGGCGTGTTGCGATAGATCAGCGGCGCCTTGGAGCGCCAGCTATGCGGATAGCTGTGCTTGAGCTTGCCCTTGGCCAGCAGCGCCCCCTGCCCGGCCAGCGCCTTGATGTTGCTGACATTGGCGGGGCCTTCCTTGCCGTCCGGCGTCAGGATCGCCTGCCCGCCAAAGACCGGCAGATCGGCGCGATAGCTGCCGTCCGGCATGACGTTGTGCGTCATCTTCAGGCCGTATTTGAGGCCCAGCTGGTAATCATCCTCGCCATGGCTGGGGGCCGTGTGAACAAACCCGGTTCCGGCATCGTCGGTGACGTGATCGCCCGGCAGCAAGGGCACGTCGAAATCCCATTCCCCGCTCCCGCCCTCGATGCCCCGGTAGGGGTGCGCGAGGGTCAGCGAGCCAAGCTCGTCCGCCGACACATCACGCAGCCGCCGGTACATACCGGGTTCAAGCCTGGCGGCGCCGAAGACCTCGGCGGCCAGCTTGTCGGCCAGCAGATAGGTCGCGCCGATCGTCGCCATCGACTGCTCGGGCCGCCCGGTGACCTCGTAGAGTCCGTAGGCGATGTCGGGCCCGAACGCGACGGCACGGTTCTGCGGGATGGTCCACGGGGTGGTGGTCCAGATGACGACCCGAGCCGACCGAAGTGCCTCGCGGGCACCTGGCCGCGAAGAGACGGCTTGGTCATGCCCCATATTTCCGGGGTCTTGCGCCGGAACCTGCCGCAGAAACGGGCCGTCGCTGACATCCGCCACCGGGAAAGCCACCCAGATCATGTGACTGGTGTGATCGTGGTATTCGACCTCGGCCTCGGCCAGCGCGGTCTGTTCCACAGGCGACCACATCACCGGCTTTGACCCCTGATAGAGGCTGCCGTTCATCAGCAGCTTCATGAACTCGCCGGCGATCACCGCCTCGGCGTGATGGTCCATGGTCAGATAGGGATCGTCCCACTTGCCGGTGATGCCCAGGCGCTTGAACTCCTCGCGCTGGACATCGACCCAGCCCTGGGCAAAGCGGCGGCATTCCTGACGGAACTCGACCACGTCGACCGCGTCCTTGTCGCGGCCGGCGGCGCGGTACTGTTCCTCGATCTTCCATTCGATCGGCAGGCCGTGGCAGTCCCATCCGGGAACATAGCGCGCGTCAAAGCCCATCATCTGCCGGCTGCGGACGATGAAATCCTTGAGCACCTTGTTCAGCGCATGGCCGATATGCAGATGCCCGTTCGCATAGGGCGGGCCGTCATGCAGGATGAAGGGCGCGCGCCCCGCGGCATCGGCGCGCAGGCGGTCATAGATGCCCAGCCGTTCCCAGCGGGCCAGCCATTCGGGTTCGCGCTGCGGCAGGCCGGCGCGCATGGGAAAGCCGGTTTCGGGCAGAAAGACGGTGTCGCGGTAATCGGGGGCGGCAGGCTGCTGGGCGGCGGCGGTCGGCTGGGCGGCGGTCGGTTCGGTCATGGGCGGCATTTCCTGGAACAAGGGCGATCATGCGGCGGTGATCCCGGCAGCGCAGAGACTACGCCGCCGGGCCGCTAATTCGCCGAGGGCGGACCGCAAAAGACATGCGCGGCGTTATAGAAAGCCGCCCGCCCCGCCGCAAGGCGCTGCCCGATCCGATGGCCCGCACCGATGACCGACCTGCCCGACCGCCGCCCCCTGCACGCCGCCCTTGCCGCCCGCGCCGCATCCGCGCGCGAGGGGGCAAGCTTCTGCCCATCCGAGGTGGCGCGCGCCATGGCCGCCGAATGGCGCATCCTGATGCCCGCGATCCGCGCTGCGGCAGGCGATCTGGCCGATGCGGGGCAACTGGTCGCGACCCAGCGCGGCGCCATCGTCGATCCGCGGACGGCCCGCGGCCCGATCAGGCTGCGCCGCCCCTAGGCGCGCAGACCGGCGAAGGTCATCGGGTCAAGCGAGGTCTGGGCAAAGGTCGGCCCTTCGGTCAGCAGGCTGACCGCGTCGTGGGAATGCAGCGATTCCCGGTGGCTGGCGATCACGCGGAAATCGCCGATCCGCGGCTCTGCCTCAAGCTCGCGGGCAAAGGCGCGCACCGCGTCCTCGACAAAGATGGGGTTGGCGGCGTTCAGCTCGGCAAAGGCCTGCTCGTCCTCGCGCTTGACCATCACTTGTGTTTCGGTCGGCACGGCCCGGCGGCACAGCGCCACCATGTCCTCGAACCACAGCCGGTCATCGCCCTCCATCACCGCCGAGATGCGGGCGATGGACCGCTGCGAATGAGGGGTCGCCAGCTGGCCGCGGGCCTGGCGGGCATGTTCGGACAGCTCCAGCGAACAGGGGCAGGTCGATGAATAGACGTAATCGAAATGCATGACCCGCAGCCGCCGCCCGCCCTGGTCGATCAGCTCCATCGCGATGTCGTAATACTGCCACCCCTCCAGCCCCGAGCGCAGCGAGGGGGCGCGCAGCGGATAGCTCAGCCGCATCTGCAGCCGGGCGTCGAAAGCGTCCAGATGGTCCTTGTAGTCGCTGACCGCCGCGGCCAGCACCCCAAGCGAGAACTGCTTTTCGGCATGGGCGTAGAACGAGCGCATGATGCGGCTCATGTTGATGCCCTTGCGGTCGGCATCCAGGCTGACCGTCCCGGTGACGCTGGTTTCCAGCGTGACCTCGCCCCCGTCCTGGCGGCGATAGCGGATCGGCAGGCGAAAGTTGGATATGCCGACATGCTGAATGGCCTTGCGCGCGCCGACGATCAGGCTGGCCGGGCCGTTCTGCAGGTCCGGCAGGGTCGCGCGATAGGCCTCATCGGCGAGGAAATCCGCCGGATAGGTGCGGCTCAGCGCCGGGGCGGCCGCGCTCGGCTGGCGGAATGGGGGCATGGCGGCGGTGCCTTTCGGATCGTCATCGGCCGCAATATGGGCATCCGCCCGCATGATGCCAGAGCCTCAGCCGATCGCGCCGAGGATATCGGCGGCCAGATCATCCCCGTGTTCCAGCCCCACCGACAGCCGCACAAGGCCCGGCCCGATCCCCAGCGTGGCGCGCTCTGCCTCGGTCAGGCGCTGATGCGTCGTCGTGGCGGGATGGGTGGCGATCGACTTGGCATCCCCCAGATTGTTCGAGATCGACACCAGCGACAGCCGGTCGAGCATGGCGAAAGCCGCCTCCTTGGTGCCAAGATCAAAGGCGATCATGGTTCCGCCCGAACCCATCTGCCGCATGGCCAGGTCATGCTGGGGATGGCCGGGCAGGCCGGGATAGATCGTCCTGACCCCCGCCCTCTGCAACGCGCCGGCCAATTGCGCGGCGGTATCGGCCATCGCCCGCACCCTCAGGTCCATCGTGGTCAGCCCGTTCAGCATGATCCAGGCATTGAAGGGCGAGATCGCGCCCCCCGTATGCTTGAGGTAAGGCTCGGCCACCTCGCGCACGAACTGGCGGGTGCCGCAGATGATCCCGCCCAGCGCCCGCCCGCCGCCATCGACATGCTTGGTCGTGGAATAGACGATGACATCGGCCCCCTGCTCGGCCGCGCGGCTGAAGACAGGGGTCGCGAACACGTTGTCGGCGACAACCAGCGCGCCCGCGGCATGGGCGATGCGGGCGATACCGGCGATATCCATCACCTCGAGCGTCGGGTTCGACACCGTTTCAAAGAAGCAGGCCCTGGTTCCGGGCGTCACCGCCCGTTCCCAGGCGTCCAGATCGGTGCCGTCCACCAGCACCACCTCGACGCCGAACCTGCGCAGGATGTCCAGCACGTAAAGGCACGAGCCGAACAGCTGGCGCGCGGCGACAATCCGCTGGCCTGGGGCGGCCACGCTCATAAGCGCGCCATTGACGGCCGCCATGCCCGATGCGGTGGCAAAGGCATCCTCGGTTCCCTCCAGCGAGGCCATGCGGTCCTCGAACATGCGGCTGGTCGGGTTGCCATAGCGGGCATAGATGAACTCGTCCGGGCCGACCTTCTGGAACCGTCCTTCGGCCTGCCGGGCAGTGTCATAGGCAAAGCCCTGGGTCAGGAACAGCGCCTCGGCCATCTCGCCATACTGGCTGCGGCGGATGCCGTCATGGACGGCGCGGGTGCGGGGATGAAGCGTCTTGTCTGCCATGCCCCGCGATTACGCCCAGCCCGGAAAAAGCGCAATCGCCCCTTGACGCGCGCACAGGCCCGCCTAGGTCTTGCGCGACCGGGCCCCTCTGGCGATCTGTGCAGATCGTGATGTCGGTCGCATCACGCCATCCGCTCAGGGGACCAAATGGAACACAGCGCGTCTTTTCTCGGCCAGCCCGTCTGGATGTGGGCTGCCTTTCTCGGCCTTGTCGCCGTGCTGCTGGCGCTCGATCTCGGCATCCTCAACCGCAAGGGGCGCGAAATCGGCGTGCGCCGTTCGCTGGGCCTGTCGGCCTTCTACATCAGTGTCGGGCTTGCCTTCGGCGGCTTCGTCTGGGCCGGGCTGGGCCGGCAGGCGGCGATCGAATACTGGACCGGCTTCGTCGTCGAGAAATCGCTGGCGATGGACAACGTGTTCGTCATCGCCACCATCTTCGGCTTTTTCGCGGTGCCCCGGCATCTGCAGCATCGGGTGCTGTTCTGGGGCATTCTGGGCGTGATCGTCCTGCGGGCGATCATGATCGGATTTGGCGCCGCGCTGGTGCAGCGTCACGAATGGGTGCTGCTTGTCTTTGCCGCCTTCCTGATCTTCACCGGCATCAAGATGATGATGTCGGGCCATGAGGATGAGGGCGATCTGTCCCGCAACCGCCCGCTGCGCTGGCTGCAGCGCAACCTGCGCGTCACCGACGGCTTCGTGGGCGAGCGCTTCTTCGTGCGCCAACCCGGCCCTTCGGGCAAGATGCGCCTTTTCGTCACCCCGCTGTTCCTTGCCCTGCTGGTGATCGAGGCGGCCGACCTGATCTTTGCCGTCGATTCGGTGCCGGCGATCTTTGCCATCACGACCGACCCCTATCTCGTCTACACCTCGAACATTTTTGCCATCCTGGGGCTGCGGGCGCTTTATTTCGCGCTGGCGGCGGTGCTGCACCGCTTCGCCTATCTCAAGCCGGCGCTGGCCGTGCTGCTGGTCTTCATCGGCGGCAAGGTGATCGTGGCTGAGATGCTGGGGATCGAGAAGGTTCCGCCGATGATCTCGCTGGGCGTGACCTTCGCGATCCTTGCCGGCGGCATCGCGGTTTCGCTGGTCAAGACGCGCCGGGCGGTGCCGCCGCTCTGACGATCTGCGGAAATCTGGAACGAAACCGGAACGCGGCCTTTGCACCAAGGGCCGCGTCCTTTATGTTGGTCCCATGAGCCAGTTCGACGATCATGATGCCTTTGCGGCCGCTGCCACATCCCGCCTGCCGCTGTCGCAGCGGGCGATTGCCGGGCGCCCCGCGCCCTACCTGGACGGGCTGAACCCGGCCCAGCGCCAGGCGGTCGAGGCGCTGGACGGCCCCGTCCTGCTGCTGGCGGGGGCCGGCACCGGCAAGACGCGTGCCCTGACCACGCGCATCGCGCATCTGCTGATGCAGGGGCGCGCAACACCGGGCCGCATCCTGGCCGTGACCTTCACCAACAAGGCCGCGCGCGAGATGAAGGACCGCGTCGCCCGCCTGCTTGGCGAGACGGTCGAGGGCATGCCCTGGCTGGGCACGTTCCATTCGATCAGCGTCAAGATCCTGCGCCGCCATGCCGAGCTGGTGGGCGATGCAGAGCTGCACCTGAAATCAAGCTTCACCATCCTGGATACGGACGATCAGATCCGGCTGCTCAAGCAGCTGATCGTGGCCGCGAACATCGACGAAAAGCGCTGGCCGGCGCGGATGCTGGCCGGGCTGATCGACGACTGGAAGAACCGCGCGCTGACGCCCGGCCGCGTGCCGGCATCCGAAGGCGCGGCCTATGACGGAAAGGGCGTCGCGCTGTATGCCCAGTATCAGCGGCGGCTTCTGGAACTGAACGCCACCGATTTCGGCGATCTGCTGCTGCATTGCGTGACCATCTTTCAGGCGCATCCGGACGTGCTGGCGCAGTGGCAGGACCGTTTCGCCTATATCCTCGTGGACGAATACCAGGATACGAACGTGGCGCAGTATCTGTGGCTGCGCCTGCTGGCACAGAAGCACCGCAACATCTGCTGCGTGGGCGATGACGACCAGTCGATCTATGGCTGGCGCGGGGCCGAGGTCGGCAACATCCTGCGGTTCGAGACGGATTTCCCCGGCGCTCAGGTGATCCGGCTGGAACAGAACTACCGCTCCACCCCCCATATCCTGGCCGCGGCATCCGGGCTGATCGCCGCCAACAAGGGCCGCCTTGGCAAAACCCTGTGGACCGAGGCCGAGGGGGGCGAGAAGCTGCGCCTGATCGGCCATTGGGACAGCGAGGCCGAGGCCCGCTGGATCGGCGAGGAAATCGAGGCGTTCCACGGCGGCCACCGCCACAGCGTCGGCCGGCGCAGCCTGAACGACATCGCCATCCTCGTGCGGGCCGCCCACCAGATGCGCGCCTTCGAGGACCGCTTCATGACCATCGGCCTGCCCTACCGGGTGATCGGCGGGCCGCGCTTCTATGAACGGCAGGAAATCCGTGACGCGATGGCCTATTTCCGCCTCGCGGTCAGCCCGACGGACGATCTGGCCTTTGAACGCATCGCCAACACGCCCAAGCGGGGCTTGGGCGACAAGGGGATGCAGGTGATCCAGCGCGAGGCGCGGGGCGCGGGCCTGTCCTTGCTGGAGGGCGCGGCCGCTGCGGCGGCGAACGGGGCCTTGTCCGGCAAGGCCGCGACGGCGATGCGGCAGTTCACGCAGGCCATGGGCCGCTGGCACGCCGATGCGCTGGACAGCCGCGTGAACCATGTCGAGCTAGCCGAACGCATGCTGGACGAATCGGGCTATACCGCCATGTGGCAGGCCGACAAGTCGCCCGACGCGCCGGGCCGGCTGGAAAACCTCAAGGAACTGGTCAAGGCCCTGGAGGAATTCGAGAACCTGCAGGGTTTCCTTGAACATGTGGCCCTTGTGATGGACGCATCCGAAGGCGAGCAGGCCGAGGAGGTCAGCATCATGACCCTGCATGCCGCCAAGGGCCTTGAATATCCCATCGTGTTCCTGCCGGGGTGGGAAGACGGGCTGTTCCCCTCGCAGCGCAGCATGGACGAATCGGGCCTCAAAGGGCTCGAGGAGGAGCGCCGCCTTGCCTATGTCGGCATCACCCGCGCCGAGCAACTGGCGACGATCACCTTTGCCGGCAACCGCCGCATGTATGGGCAATGGCAGTCCTCGCTGCCCTCACGCTTCATCGACGAGCTGCCCGAGGATCATGTCGAGGTGCTGACCCCGCCCGGTCTTTACGGCGGCGGCTTCGGGGCAGCGGCCCAGCCCTTTGCGACATCGCAGATGCATGACCGCGCGGCCCATGCCGATGTCTACAACTCGCCGGGCTGGAAGCGGATGCAGGAACGGGCAGGCCAGCGCCCTGCCCCCGTCCACCGCGCGCCGATCGTGATCGACGCGGGCGGCGGTGCAGCCTTTGCCGTGGGCGAGCGGGTGTTTCATCAGAAATTCGGCACCGGCACCATCATGGGCGTGGCCGAGGATACGCTGACCGTCCAGTTCCCTGCCGGCTTCAAGACGGTCAAGGCGGCCTATGTGCAGCCGGCCGCGGATGCGGCGCGCGACATCACACCGGGGGATGTGCCGTTCTAGATCGCACCGCCGTCGATTGCGGCAGGGCGCAGCCGCCCCGCACACCCTTGTCCGCGCCCCGATGATCGGCCAGAACAGCGGCCATGAGCGATCACAGACCCCTTTCCCCCGGCCTCAGGGGCGTGCTGGATTACGGCCCGCTGGCGGCGTTCCTTGCGGTGTTCCTGCTGCTGCGCCATCAGACCGTCCATTGGGGCGGGGCCGACTATCCCGGCATGATCGTCGCCACGCTGGTATTCGTGCCGCTGACGATCCTGGCCAATGCGGTGCTGTGGCTGCGCACGGGCCGCCTGTCGGCCTTGCAGCTGATCACGCTGGTGGTGGTCGTCGTCTTTGGCGGGCTGACGGTCTGGCTGAATGATCCCCGCTTCATCAAGATGAAGCCGACGATCATCTATCTGCTGCTGGCCGGGCTGCTGGGCCTTGGCCTTGCGCTGCGCCGCAACTGGCTGGGGCTGGTTCTGGGCGAGGTGGTGCCCATGACGGCCGAGGGCTGGCGCCGCCTCACGGTGCGGATGATGGGGCTTTTCCTGGCGCTGGCCCTGCTGAACGAGGTGATCCGCCGCACGCAGTCGGATACGACCTGGGTGCTGTTCAAGACGGTGGGGCTGATGGCGCTGACCTTCGTGTTCCTGATGGCGAACATGCCGCTGATCCGGCGCCACGCCCTGCCTCAGGACGACGACAGGCGCCGCTGAGCTGCCGCCCTGTCTGCCCGCCCTGGCGCGATCAGCCGCGACCAGCGCCGGGCGGGCCGTTCCGGGCGGGCCATCGCCAGCAAGGGCAGCGGCAGGGCCGCCGGCTGGCACAAAACGGTGCGCCACACCGCAAACAGCCCCGTTCGCAGATAGGGCGACCAGTGGCAGGCGCGGCTGGCCCTGCCCTCGATGCTGAAGCCCAGCCGGCGCAGCGAATCGAGCGTATCGGGATCGTCGATCTGAAGATCCACCCAGTTGCGGCGCGGCTGCCCCAGCCCGAACCCCAGGGCGCGCTGCCGCCCGCCCGACAGGATCAGTTCAAGCCCCAGATCATAGGGATCGTTCTCGCGCGAGGTGACGTTCACCACCTCGGCCAGCATGCCGGCGGGGCTGGCGATGGCCGCCTCGGCCCGGCCCTGCAACTCGGCCGCCGACAGCAGGACGACGCGCCCCACGCTGCCGGGGGCGGCGCGCTGCATCGCGGCCAGCGCGACACGCGCGCCAAGCGAATGGCCGATCATCGCCACCGGCCGGCGCGCCGCCAGGACAAGCGCATCGACCAGCGCCGCAAGTTCGGCCCCCGCATCGGCCGCGCGGGCATAGGCGGCGCGCAGCCCGCCCCGCGCGTGCCAGCCAAAGGCGACAGCCAGCCCCTCATCCCCGTTTTCGGTAAAGCCAAGCGCCTGCGGCCAGGACATCGCCCTTTGGGCGGCCGGGTCCGGGGCCAGCGAAAGGATATGCCGGTGGGGCGATGCCTCGGGGATGCGGGGGCTGAACCGATAGCCGTGGATCATGATCACGATCGGCCGGCCGGGCGGCAGATCGGCCGCGCGCTGCAACAGCGCATGCGGGAAAAAGCCTTCGCTGTCCGCTGTCACAAGGGCCATGGCGCACCTCATTGCCGCGGGTGCAAGGTTGGCGCGGCCCGGCAACCGCCGCATGACGGCGCCATGACCATGGCATGAAAAAACCGCGCCGCGGCAGCAGCCGGGCGCGGTCGGATGGGCGCAAGGGTGGCGCGATCTTACTTGATCTTGCCTTCCTTGTATTCGACATGCTTGCGGACGACCGGATCATATTTGTTGACCGCCATCTTCTCGGTCATCGTCCGGGCGTTCTTCTTGGTGACATAGAAATGTCCGGTGCCCGCCGTCGAGTTCAGGCGGATCTTGATCGTCGTCGGCTTCGCCATGGTCCTGCTCCTGCTCATGCGGGGCGGGCCTGTGGGCGGCTGTCCGATAACCCCGTGGAATCTGTGAAGCCCGCTTTTCCAGCCTGCGACGGGCAAAGTCAACCGGATTTTGCCCTTGCCACCTGCCATGGGGCCGAACGCGCGGACGGCCTGTAAGCCGGGTTCTGTCCGGGGCGTTTCCGCCCGTGGATGACCATTCCTCTGGTCCCGCCGTCGCCGACGGGATCAAGCTGCCAACCCGGATCTGCTGGGGCGCAGGCGGCCCTGCGGGGGCAGGCCCCCGCGCGCGATCCCTATTCGGCATTGCTCCCGGTGGGGCTTGCCGTGCCGGTCCGGTTGCCCGTCCCGCGGTGGGCTTTTACCCCACCGTTTCACCCTTGCCCGGACAGGTCCGGGCGGTCTGTTCTCTGTGGCGCTTTCCCTGGGGTTGCCCCCGCCGGGCGTTACCCGGCACCGTGCCTGCATGGAGCCCGGACTTTCCTCGGACCGTGCCGGCACGGGCCGTCGGTCCGCGGTCATCCGGCCGTCCGCGCTGATTGCAGATAAGCGGGGCCACCAGCCCGGTCAAGCAGGGTTTCAGTCCAGCCGCAGCGCCGCCAGAATCGGGCCGGGCCGATCGCTCCTTATCCGCTGCTGGACAAGCAGCGCATGGCGCGTATCGAGGGGATAGGCCGCATCCGCGCCCCCTTCGGTGCGCAGCGTCAGACGCAGCGGCGTGCGCGCGGGCCAGCGGCTGACCGTTTCCATGCCGATGACGATGTTGCGATAAAGGATGCGCCTGCCTCGGTTCTCGCCCGCCCCGACATCAACCTCGCGGCTGGGCAGATAGCGGATCAGCAGCACCTGCAAGCCGCCCGGAATCGCCGCACGCGGGGTCAGGTCGATCTGATAGCCGCCCTCGGCCCGCGTGGCCGAGGCCATGATCGCCGGCGGCCGGCTGGCATGATCCTCGATCAGCGCCATCAGGCCGCTGCGGTCCGCGCCGATCAGGGTATCGCTGCCATCCACGAGGATCTGCGGGGTATAGACGCCCCGCTCGCCCGCGGCGGCGGCATAGCCCTGCTGGCGAACCGTGTGATCGGGGCGGGCATAGCCGTCGGGCGAACCCAGATAGTCCCAGTAATCGACATGCCAGCCCAGGGCGAGAACATCGGGCCGATCAGCGATGTCCGCGATCATCGCATCCGCCGCCGGGCAGGTCGAGCAGCCCTGCGCAGTGAACAGCTCGACCACGACAGGGATGCCGGCAAAGGGCCGGGGGGCGCGCTCGGACCATTGCGGCGCCAGCGAAAAGGCCCCTTCGGGCACTGCGCCCATCAAGGGCGCGCCAAAGCCGTCCTCCGGCCCGAGGCCGGGGATCGGCTCGTCCGATGATGCGGCCGCGCGGGCGGGGCCGGCATCGTCGGGCGCCTCGATCAGCCCCACGGCGCCGCCATCGGCAAAGGCGTCGTCGCCCAACGGCCCGCCCGCTGCGGGAATCGCCAGCAAGGCGGCCAGGCAGGCGCCCAGCGCAAGGCGGGCAAGGCGCGGCGCCGTGCCGCCGGACCGACGAACTGGAGACAGGGCAGCATGCATGCCCGCGTCTTAGGACGGCTTTGCCCTACCGGCCAAATCAAGGCTTCGTTAGGCAGGCCCGCCGCCCGCTTTCCCGCCGCGCCCCGCCCTTGCGCCGCCCCTGCCGTGGCAGCCCCGCAGCGGGCGCTGCGGCTTGCACGGGCCGCAAAGTCGGTATACTACGGCATACAATGTGTTTCCGGTTGTCGCGGCGCCTGTCGGGTGCTTGCACCTGTGGGCCGAGTCGGGGCAATCGGAACAGGACGCCATCTCTCCATCCCAGGAAGGAAAGCCATGCCCATCGTCACCGGCTCCGACACCGCCAAGACCCGCCGCGAGCTTTCCGCGGGCGGCGAACGCCTTGCCTATTATTCCATCCCCGCCGCGACCGAGGCTGGCCTGGGCGATTTCTCGCGCCTGCCCGCCGCCCTCAAGGTCGTGCTGGAAAACATGCTGCGCTTCGAGGATGGCGGCTTTACCGTCAGCGTCGAGGACATCAGGGCCTTCGCCCAGTGGGCGCAGGATGGCGGCAGGTCGGATCGCGAGATCGCCTATCGCCCCGCCCGCGTGCTGATGCAGGATTTCACCGGCGTTCCGGCGGTCGTCGACCTTGCCGCCATGCGCGACGGGATCAAGGAACTGGGCGGCGACGCGCAGAGGATCAACCCGCTGAACCCGGTCGATCTGGTCATCGACCATTCGGTCATGGTGGATGAATTCGGCAATCCCCGCGCCTTCCAGCGCAACGTCGATCTGGAATACGAACGCAACATGGAGCGTTACCAGTTCCTCAAATGGGGTCAGGGCGCGTTCAACAACTTCCGCGTCGTGCCGCCCGGCACCGGCATCTGCCATCAGGTGAACCTGGAATACCTGGCCCAGACCGTCTGGACCGACACCGACCAGACCGGCGCGACCATCGCCTATCCGGACACGCTGGTCGGCACCGACAGCCATACCACCATGGTCAACGGCCTGGCCGTCCTTGGCTGGGGCGTCGGCGGGATCGAGGCCGAGGCCGCGATGCTGGGCCAGCCGATCTCCATGCTGATCCCCGAGGTCGTCGGCTTCAAGGTAACCGGCGCGCTGCGCGAGGGCGTGACCGCCACCGACCTGGTGCTGAAGGTCGTCAAGATGCTGCGCGACCACAAGGTCGTCGGCAAGTTCGTCGAGTTCTACGGCAGCGGCCTTGACAACATGCCGCTGGCCGACCGCGCCACCATCGCCAACATGGCCCCCGAATACGGCGCCACCTGCGGCTTTTTCCCCGTCGATGACGAGACGCTGCGCTATCTGCGCCAGACGGGCCGCACCGAACAGCGCATCGCCCTGGTCGAGGCCTATGCTAAGGCCAATGGCTTCTGGCGCGGCGCCGATTACGAGCCGGTCTATACCTCGACGCTGCATCTCGACCTCGGCGATGTCGTGCCCGCGATCTCTGGGCCGAAGCGGCCGCAGGACCACGTGGCGCTGGACGTCGCGGCCCAGACATTCAAGGACTACATCATCGGCCTGCGCCCCGCACCGTCGGTGCCCAAGGACCAGAAATACAACATGACCGAGGAAGGCGGCTCGCCCGCGCCCTCGCAGGCCGAGATCCCCGGCGATGAACATTCGGGCGAACAGAGCCGCGGCCGGGTTGAGGGGCAGAGCTATCGCCTGCGCGATGGCAGCGTCGTGATCGCGGCGATCACGTCCTGCACCAACACCTCGAACCCCTATGTCCTGATGGCGGCGGGCCTGGTGGCGAAAAAGGCCAACGAACTGGGCCTGACGCGCAAGCCCTGGGTCAAGACCTCGCTCGCGCCCGGATCGCAGGTGGTCGAGGAATACCTGCGCGCCGCCGGCCTGCAGGAGCATCTGGACGCGCTCGGCTTCAACCTCGTCGGCTTCGGCTGCACGACCTGCATCGGCAACTCCGGCCCCCTGGCGCCCGAGATCAGCAAGTCGATCAACGACAACGACCTGGTGGCGGTGTCGGTGCTGTCGGGCAACCGCAACTTCGAGGGGCGGATCAGCCCCGACGTGCGCGCCAACTATCTGGCCAGCCCCCCGCTGGTCGTGGCCTATGCCATCGCCGGCGACATGAACATCGACATCACGCGCGAGCCGATCGGGCAGACGCCAGAGGGGCCGGATGTCTATCTGCGCGACATCTGGCCGACCTCGCGCGAGGTGGCCGAGCTGGTCGAGAAGATCGTCACCCGCGAGATGTTCCAGGCGAAATACGCCGATGTGTTCAAGGGCGACGAACGCTGGCAGGCGGTCGAGACGACCGACAGCGAGACCTATGACTGGCCGCCGGCATCGACCTATATCCAGAACCCGCCCTATTTCCGGGGCATGTCGCGCGACGCGGGCGTCATCACCGATATCGACGGTGCGCGCGTTCTGGCAATCCTGGGCGACATGATCACGACCGACCACATCAGCCCGGCCGGCAGCTTCAAGCCGACCAGCCCGGCCGGCCGCTATCTGACCGAGCGGCAGGTCGCGCCCGCCGACTTCAACAGCTATGGCAGCCGCCGCGGCAACCACGAAGTCATGATGCGCGGCACCTTCGCCAATATCCGCATCAAGAACGAGATGCTGGACGGCGTCGAGGGCGGCTACACCAAGGGCCCGGACGGCGAGCAGACCTCGATCTATGACGCGGCGATGGAATGGCAGCAGCGCGGCACGCCGCTGGTCATCATCGGCGGGGTCGAATACGGGGCCGGCTCCTCGCGCGACTGGGCGGCCAAGGGCACCAACCTGCTGGGCGTCAAGGCCGTGATCGCCGAAAGCTTCGAGCGCATCCACCGCTCGAACCTGGTCGGCATGGGGGTCATTCCGTTCGAGTTCACGAATGGGGATACCCGCAAGTCGCTGGGGCTGACGGGGGACGAGGTGATCTCGATCCACGGGCTGGCCGATGATTTCAGGCCGCTGAAGATCGTGCCCGCCACGATCCGCCGCGCCGATGGTAGCGAGCAGACGATCCAGCTGAAGGCGCGCGTCGATACCGAGGTCGAGATCGTCTATCTCAAGAACGGGGGCGTGCTGCACTACGTGCTGCGCAACCTCGCCAAGGCGGGCTGAGCGCAGCGCCCCTACCCGAGGCGGCATTGACAAAGACCCCGGATGGCAGCGCCATCCGGGGTTTTTCCGTTCAAACCTGTCTAAAAGGTCAAGCCCGCAAAGGTTAACAATTGATTAAAATCTGTGATACTTCGCCGCGGCCATCCGGCCTGTCATTGAGGGGGAAGTATTCATGAGTTACATCGTCGGAACTGAAGGAAACAATTTTCTGGCCGGCATCAACGGCGTCGACCTGATCCGGGCTCTTGATGGTGATGATGTCGTCATGGGCCGGGGCAACAACGATTATGTCAGCGGCGGCAACGGCAATGATGCGATCTTCGGCCAGCGCGGCTGGGACGTGCTGAACGGCGGTGCGGGCGACGACAGGATCTCGGGGGGCTATGGCCGCGACTATATCCTGGGCGGGGAAGGCAACGATACGATCTGGGCCGGCCATGGGGCGGACCAGGTCGCGGCGGGTGCCGGCGACGACCTGATCTATACCGGCGAGGGCCGCGATATCATCAACGGCGGCGACGGCAATGACCGCATCTTTGCCGGCCTGCGCAACGACTGGGTCGCGGGCGGCACCGGCAACGACTACATCAACGGCGGCGGCGGGCGCGACAGCCTGTTCGGCGGCGATGACAATGACACGCTGAACGGCGGGAACGGGAACGATACGCTGTATGGCGGCAGCGGCAACGACCTGCTGCGCGGCGGCATCGGCAGCGACCTGCTGCGCGGCGGGGACGGCGCGGATACCTTCGTGTTCCGCCAGGGCCATGACACGATCGCCGACTTCCGTTCGGGTGAGGATGTCATCGACCTGCGCACGATGGAGCTGAATTTTGAATCGCTGTCCTCGCACATGGTCGAAGAGAACGGCGGCGTGACCATCCATCTTGGGCAGAACATGGTCCTGCACCTGGACAATCAGCACATCGCCGATCTGAACGCGTCCGACTTCCTGTTCTGACAGGCAGACCGCAATGGCAGGACGGCGGCCCCGCCAGGGCCGCCGTTTTTTTTTCCTAGCGCGGCAGCGCGCCGCAAAATCCACCCGGCGCCGCGGCCCCCGATCCCAGCGCCAAGGCCGCCGGGGCGCGATAGGGGTTGGGCGTCACGGCCAGCAGATCGCCCCCGATGATCAGGCCCAGCATGGCCAGGCAGATGCCCGCGATCATGTGGCGCGTCATGGCCGCCCCTCCATCCACAGGGCCGCGCGCAGCCGCACCCCCACGAGCGATCCGGCAAAACCCAGCACGAGCCAGGCCCAGCCATGCAGGCTGCCCGTCGAGATGCCCGAGAAAAGCGCGCCGACATTGCAGCCGAAGGCAAGCCGCGAGGAATAGCCCAGCAGCAGCCCCGATACGACCGTCGCGGCCCAGGCGCGCGCCGGCAGGCGCGGCAGCGGCTGCGCCAGCCCGCCCCGCCAGAACGCGACCAGCATTGCCCCGATGATCGACCCGAATGCCGTCAGCGAGGTCACATCCGTCAGCACGCTTGCGCCGACCCGCGCCGCATTGCCCGGCGCGGCCCAGAAGGCCGAGCGCGACAGATCCACGCCCAGGCCCGCGGCGGCCTTGGCGCCCCAAAGCCCAAGTCCGTAAACGACGCCCCAGGGCTGCCCCGACACGATCAGGTTCAGCACCGCCAGCGCCGCCAGCAGCAATGCCGCCACGACCCAGCGGCCGGGGATGCGCCGCTTGCCGGGCGCCGCCACCGCCAGAACGATCCCGGCCAGCCCCAGCAACAGGCCCAGCGTCACGGCAAGGCCCGTTCCCCCGCGCAGCACGACCACCGGCAGCGATCCCAGATCGGTCCACCAGACCAGCGACCACGATCCCAGAAAGCTGCCCAGCGCAAAGAAGGGCAGCGCCAGCATCGCCACCGGATTGCCGCTGCCCGCATTGATGAGCGTGCCTGACCCGCAGCCCAGCACCACCTGCATCGCCGCGCCAAAGACGAAGGCCCCGCCCAGCATGGCAAACCCGACCGGCGCGGCAGCCCCCATCAGCTCGGCCGGATGGGCCGCGATCAGCGGCATCGCCGCGCAGGCGGTCAGCCCGATCGCCAGAAGCTGCGCCAGAACGCCGCCCCCCTCGCGCCGCAGGATCAGGGCGCGCCAGGGCCCGGCAAAACCGAACCGCAGCCCTTCCAGCGTCATCCCGAAACCAAGGCCGATCCCGAGCAGCAGCGCGTAGCGCAGCCCGACCAGCAGCGCCATGGCGGCCAGCGCCGCGGCCAACAGCGCCCCCGCCCCCGCGCGCGCGGCGGCCGAAGGGATCAGCGGGCTCGCAGGCGCCTCGCGCGCACCGGCATTCGTCGCGATGCTTGCCATCACAGCCCCTTGATCTGGCGCATCAGGTTGTCGACCAGACCCGGCTTGTTGGCGATCTGGTGGTCGCCCTTGGTATAGCCGACCATCGATTCGGGATACATCCTGACATTGGGCAGACCGGCCAGTTCGGACAGGGCGAACCATTCGGTCGCAGCCCAGTGGCCGGTGTTGCAGAAGGTGACGACCTCGCCGCCCGGCCTGATCCCCAGCCGCGCGGCGATGTCGGCGGCGGTGGCGGGCGGGGCGACGGACGGGGTCTGGCCCGCGAACCATTCGGTGTGGGGCACGCTCTGCGCGCCCGGCACGGTTCCGGGGGCCGATGCGGCCGCATGGGCCTTGCTTCCCTGGAAGAATTCGGCCGGGCGGGCGTCAAGCAGGCGGGCATCCTCCTGCCCGGCGGCGATGCGCGCCACCTCGTCCTCGCTCGCGGTCCAGCGGTCGTCCCAGGTGATCGCCAGCTGCGTGGGCTGGGGCGCCACGGGCGCCGTATCGGCCGGCAGGCCCGCCGCCGCCCAGGCGTTCATGCCGCCGTTCAGAATCGCGATGTCCTGAATGCCGGCCGATTTCAACGTCCAGTAAACCCGGGCGGCCGAGCCGAAATCATCCTGGTCGCTGCCCTGGTGGACAATGACGACCGGACGGTCCTTGGACAGGCCAAGACCGCTCAGCGTGGCCTGCAACCGCTCGACGGGAACAAGCGCGCCAGGATTGTCGGCCGGGCCGCGAAACAGCTTGTAGGGCGCATCAAGCGCACCGGGGATATGGCCCTGGCCATAGGCCTCGCCCCGGATGTCGAGGATCAACGGCCCGGCACCAGCCGCCGCAAGCTGCGGCGCGGTGATCAGCGGGCCAAGGCGCGCCGCTTGCGGCTGGACAGGGGCCGCGGCCTCGGCGGCGGCAGGCTGCCCCGGCGCGGGGGCGGCAAAGGCGGGCGGGGTGGCGATGAATGCCGCAGCGGCAAGCAGGGGTGCGAGGGAACGCATGAATGCCTCGGGTCAGGGGATGCTTGCCCTGAGGATATGGGGCCTGCGCGGCAATACCAAGACCGCCGCTGCCGGGCCGCGCTGTGGCGGGGCGACGGATCATCCTGCCAGGCCATGCGCCGGCAGGCCGCCCTGCCACGCCCTGGGCACTGATGCAGGACAATCGCCCGCCCTGCCAGCGGCGCGGCGGAAAACCCTTCCTCTTTTCGGCATGCTAGGGCCGGCCGGCTTGTGCCTTTTCAAGCGCCCTGTCCAGTTCGGGGCGAAATCGCTGGACGTAATCCTCGCGCACCAGCGGTCCGGCAAAGCGGTAGAGCACCCGCCCCTCGCCATCCAGGATGAACGTCTCGGGCGGGGCGGTCACGCCCCAGTCCAGCGCGGCGCGCCCCTGCGGGTCGGTGGCAAGGCGGGAAAAGGGGCTCCCATGCTCCTCGAGAAAGCGGCGGGCGGCGGGTTCGGGATCCTTCAGGTCGATGCCGATAAGGGGAATCCCCTCGCTTGCAAGCGCCTGAAGGGTGGGATGCTCGGCCCGGCAAGGGGGGCACCAGCTTGCCCAGAAATTGACCAGCGTAACCTTGCCGCTGCGCAGATCGTCAGGCGTGGGCGCGCTTTCGCCCGGCAGGGTCGTGGACGGCAGGGCGGGCGCCGGGCGGCCCACCAGCGCCGAGGGCAGCGCCGCGGGATCGCCCCGTTCCATCCCCCACAGGAACATCGCCGCCAGACCGGCAAACAGCACCGGCGGCAAGGCAAGCAGGGGCGATATCCTAGCCACGACGCTCAACCTCGGCCAAGGCGCGGCGGGCGCGGGCATTGGCCAACAGTGTCTGCACGATGATCCCGGCCAGCAGCGCAAGGCCGATCCCCCAGGCCATCAGCACCGGCGCGGCATATTTCCCAAGCTCGATCATCCCCGCGCCTCGCGTGCCAGCAGGGCCGCGGTGCGGCGGCGGCGGATTTCCGTCCGCGTGCGCACCAGCAGCAATGTCAGGAACAGCAGAAAGAACCCCGCCATGCACAGATACAGCGGATAGCTGTAGGCCGGGGTGATGCGCCGCCCCGGCGCGATGCTGATGGTGGCGCCCTGGTGCAGCCCCTGGTTCCAGAACAGCACCGCATAGCGCGACAGCAGCGCAAAGACCGAACCCACCAGGCACAGCACCCCCGTCAGGTCCGCGGCGCTGTCGGGATCCTCGATCGCCGACCACAGCGCCATATAGCCCAGATAGAACAGGAACAGGATCAGGAACGAGGTCAGGCGCGGATCCCAGGCCCACCATGTCCCCCACATCGGCTGGCCCCAGATCGCGCCGGTGGCCAGGGCGATCAGCGTCATCACCGCGCCCAGCGGCGCGGCCGCGCGCGCCGCCAGCGCGCTGACATGGTGGCGCCGGATGATCCAGACCAGCGAGGCCACCAGCATCATGATCCAGATGTTGATCGCCATCATCGCGGCGGGCACATGCAGGAACAGGATCTTGACCGTCGCGCCCTGCCTGTAGTCGTCGGGCGCCAGGAACCCCCAGACCAGCCCCGTGCCCAGCGTCAGGGCCGCCCCGGCGGCCAGATACGGCAGCACCGCCGCCGAACTGCGCATGAAACGGACAGGATTGGCATAGTCCCAGATCGACATGGATAACCGTCTAGCCGTGCGCGGGGCGGGGCGAAAGCCCCCTCACCGCAGGTTGACACGCAGGGCGGCCGCGGCGGCAAAGGGCAGCACCGCCACCACCCCCAGGCTGATGCCCGCCAGCAGCACCAGCGGGGTCGTGGCGTCCAGCCCGGCGGCCCCGCGGCGCACCGCCTCGGCCCCGAAGATCAGCGTCGGAATGTAAAGCGGCAGCACCAGCAGCGACAGCAGCAGCCCCCCCCGCCGCAGCCCGACCGTCAGGGCCGCGCCAAAGGCACCCAGCATCGACAGCGCCGGCGTGCCCAGCAGCAAGGATGCAAGCGTCCATCCCAGCGCCGCGCGCGGCAGATCCAGCAGCAGCCCGAAGACGGGTATCGCCGCGATCAGCGGCAATGCGGTGGTGATCCAGTGCGCAGCCGCCTTGACCGCCACCGCGCCTTCCAGCGGAAGCGGCGCGGTGAGCAGCAGATCAAGGCTTCCATCCTCGAAATCGAGGGCGAAGATGCGGTCCAGCGACAGCAGGCAGGCCAGCAGCGCCCCGACCCACAGGATGCCCGGCGCGATGCGGGACAGGATGTCGCCCTGCGGCCCCACGCCAAAGGGCACCAGAACGCACAGGATCAGAAAGAAGGCCAGCCCCAACCCGAAGCCGCCCCCTGCTCGCATGGCCAGCCTCAGATCGCGCCAGAGCAGCGCGGTCATCCGAAGGCCTCGTCAAAGCTGGCCGGCGCGCGGGGGGCTGTCCGCCCCGTCATGGCGCGATAGGGCGAAAGATCCAGAACCCGGACGCCCGCGCCCAGCCCCAGATCGACATGCGTGGCGATCAGCGCCGCCCCCCCTTGCGCCAGATGCGCGCCCACGGCCTCGGCGAACAGCGCCGCCGAGGCCGCGTCAAGCGACACGGTCGGCTCGTCCAGAACCCAGACCGGCCGGCCCGTGACCAGCAGCCGCGCCAACCCCAGCCGCCTTTTCTGCCCTGCGGACAGCATTGCGGCGGGCCGGGCGGCAAGATGGGAGAGGTCGAACGCGGCCAGCGCCGCCCCGACCGGTGGCCCGGCAAAGACCGCCTGCCAGAATCGCAGGTTTTCTGCCGCACTCAGCGCGCCCTTCAGGCCGTCGGCATGGCCGGCATAGGCGATCGCATCGGGATCGGCGGTGACGGTCCCCGCGGCGGGGGGTTGCAGCCCGGCGATGGTTCGCAGCAGCGTCGTCTTGCCGATTCCGTTGGGGCCGCGCAGAATCAGCGCCTCGCCTGCGGACAGGTCCAGGTCGATCCCCTCGGCCACCCGCCGGCCCCCGCGCGCGACCGCCAGCCCGCGCGCCGAGACCAGCGCCATCACACCGGCAGCAGGGCGCAGGCGACCCGCCGTCCTTCCGACAGGGTCACGTTATAGCTGCGCGCCGCGGTCGGGGTCGCCATCGTCTCGACCATCAGCCCCGCGTCGTCGAGGCTGTCCAGCAGCCCGGCGGGGGGCGCGGCGATCTCGGCCCCCATTCCCAGGAACAGCAGATCCGCAACGCCCGCCAGCGCGGTCAGCGCCGCCCTATCCGCCAGCCCGCCCCAGGGCTGCGCCCCGGCGGGGGTCACGATCACCGGACCCCGGACCACGCGCCCGGCGATGCGGAAAAAGCCCGGCCCATAGCTGTCCACCGGCACTGCGCCTGCATAGTCGGTTTCGCGCAGCGGCATCAGGGCATGTCCTGGAAGGGCGTTCCGGCAAGCTCGCTCTTTTCGCCGGGGGCGGCCTTGACCGGCTTGGTCCAGTCACGGCGCACGCCCAGCCACAGGACGATGTTCTTGGCGACATAGATCGTGGAATAGCAGCCCACGAACACGCCCCACAGCATCGCAAAGACAAAGCCCCGGATCACGTCGCCCCCCAGCACCAGCAGCGCCGCCAGTGCCAGGGCGGTTGCGACGGCTGTCATGATCGTGCGGCTAAGCGTTTCGTTCACCGTCAGGTTCATCACGTCGACCAGCGGCATCGTCTTGAACTTGATGAGGTTCTCGCGCAGCCGGTCGAACACCACGACGGTGTCGTTGATCGAATAGCCCAGGATGGTCAGCAGCGCGGCGATGGTCGTCAGGTCGAACCGGATCTGGAACAACGCGAACAGCCCCGCCGTCAGCAGGATGTCATGGACCAGGGCAAAGACCCCGCCCAGGGCAAACTGCCATTCAAAGCGCAGCCAGATATAGAACAGGATGCCCAGTGTCGCGGCGCCCACCGAATAGACGGCGGTCTTGATCAGCTCGCCCGACACCTTGGGACCGACCGATTCGACGGCGGCGAAGGTGACGCCCGGATCGACTGCCTTCAGCGCCGCCTCGACCTCGTTCAACTGCTGGGGCGTGACCGATCCGGTTTCGTTGGTGGTTCCGATGCGGATCTGCGCGACATGCTTGTCGGGGCCGAAGGTGGGATCGAACACCTCGGTGATGGTCACGTCCGCAAGGCCCAGATCGCTCAGCGCGCCGCGGTAATCGCCCACCTGGAAGGCAGTCGGGCTTTCGGTGCGGATGGTCGTGCCGCCCTTGAAGTCGATGCCGAAGTTGAAGCCGTTGACGGCGATCACGATGATCGAGGCCAGCATCGCGACAGCCGAGATGCCAAAGGTCAGCAGCTGCCAGCGGAAAAAATCGATCCGCGTGTTGTCGGGGACGAGTTTCAGACGAAATGCCATGGGGCGTCCCTTACAGTTCCAATGTCCGCGGCTTGCGCCAGTCGAGCCATATCACGATCATCAGCCGCGTCAGGTAGATCGCGGTGAACACCGATGTCACGAGGCCGATTGTCAGCGTGACCGCGAACCCCTTGACCGGCCCCGAGCCTAGGAAAAACATCACCAGGGCGGCGATGAAGGTGGTCACGTTGGCGTCGATGATCGCGCTCATCGCCTCGTTGAAGCCGTTGTCGATGGCCTGCACGATGCGCCGCCCGGCGCGCAGTTCCTCGCGGATGCGCTCATAGATGATGACGTTGGCATCCACGGCGGTGCCGACCGTCAGCACGATGCCGGCGATCCCCGGCAGTGTCAGCGTGGCCCCCATCATCGACATGACGGCAAGGATCAGGATCACGTTCACGATGACCGCGATCGAGGCGAACACCCCGAACAGCCCATAGCTGGCGACGATATAGGCCACCACCAGCCCCGTGCCGACGATGCCGGCGATCTTGCCCGCGTCGATCGAATCCTGCCCCAGTTCGGGGCCGATGGTGCGTTCCTCAAGGAAGGTCATCCCGGCCGGCAGCGCCCCTGCCCGCAGCAGCACCGCGAGGCGATTGGATTCGTCCACCGTCATCGCGCCCGAGATCTGGCCGTTCCCGGTGGTGATCGCATCGCGGATATTGGGCGCCGAAATCACCTGGTTATCCAGAACGATGGCAAAGGGCTGGCCGATATTGGCGGCCGTATAGGCCCCGAAACGCCGCGCGCCCTGCGGATTGAAGCGGAATTCGACAGCCGGCTGGCCGTTCTGGTCAAACGAGGGGCGGGCATCGGTCAGCTCTTCGCCGGTCACGACCGGCACCTCGGCGATGGTATAGTAAACGCCCTTTTCGTCCAGCGACGGCACGACGACATTGCCCAGCCCCGGCGCGACATTCGGATCGGTGCCCCGTCCAACCACCGCATTGAAGGTCAGCTTCGCGGTCGTGCCGATCAGCTTCTTGAGATCCTCGGCCGAGCCGATGCCGGGCACCTCGATCAGCACGCGATCCTTGCCCTGGCGCTGGATCGTCGGCTCGCGCGTGCCCACCTCGTCCACGCGGCGGCGCACGATTTCCAGCGTCTGCTGGATGGTGCGATCGTCGGTCGCGGCCTTTTCGGCATCGGACAGGCGCACCGTCATCGTGTTGCCCGCCGCGGTTATATCGAGGCTGGACGAGCCGGCGCCGGTCAGCGACACGACCGGGGCGGCAAGGCTGCGGGCGATCTCGACCGCCTTTGCCATCTGGTCGGGGTTGCCGATCTCGACCCGCAGGACATCATCGGGGCCGGCCACGCGGCGCACCGCGCCGACGACATCGCGCTGGGCGGCAAGCGCGTCGCGCAGATCCGGCCACAGGCTGTTCAAGCGCGATTTGTAGACCTCGGCGGTGTGGACCTCGCCCAGCAGATGCGCCCCCCCGCGCAGGTCCAGCCCCAGATTGACCAGCCCGCCGGGCAGCCATTGCGGCCAGCGGGCGCGGGCGGCCGCCTGCTCGGGCGTTTCAAAGCCGTCGCGCTTGGCCGCGGCGACGGCGTCGTTATGGGCCTCGACCCGCGCATAGAACAGGTTGGGCATCGCATAGATCAGCCCGACCACCACGATGGCGAGGATCAGGATGCGTTTCCACAGCGGGATCTGAAGCATGGCGCGGGGCGATCAGTTGTTGGCGGCAGCAGGCGCGCTGCGGGTGACGACCTGGGCGATGGTCGCCCGGACGACGCGCACCCGCACGCCCTGTGCGATCTCGACATCCAGTTCGTCGTCGCGCAGGCCCACGACCTTGCCGATCAGCCCGCCCTGCGTGATCACGCTGTCCCCCTTCTTCAGCGCCCCCACCATGGCGCGGTGCTGGGCCATCTTTTTCTGCTGGGGGCGCAGGATCAGGAAATACATGATCACGAAGACCAGCAGCAGCGGCACGAATTGCAGGAAAGGCGCCGCGCCGCCTGCGGCGGGGGCTGCGGCAGCCTGGGCATAGGCGGGTGTGACGAACATGGACGTTCCTTAACAGGGGCCGGGACACGGCAAAGGGCTGGCAAGGCCCGCAGAGGCGCCCGACCGGGAATCGGCACGAAACCTAGTCGCGCCGGCCCGCCTTGTCCAGAAACACCCCGGCCCCCCGCCGCAATGGGGCACGGCACCGCGCAGGCCGCCCCTTGGAAGGAGCGGCCTGCAGCATCAGTGTCAGACGCCCTGTCTCAGGCCGCTGGGGCGGGCTGCGCCCGTTCGACCAGGCGGGCAAAGAAGCTTGCCCCGATGGGCGCGATCTCGTCGTTGAAATCATAGGCCGGGTGATGCAGCCCCGCCCCTTCGCCCTGCCCGATGAACAGATAGGCGCCGGGCCTTGCTTGCAGCATATAGCTGAAATCCTCGGCCCCCATCTCGCGGGGGCAATCGCCGTCCACATTGGCCGCGCCCGACACCTCGGATGCGACCTCGACGGCAAAGGCGGCGCAGGCGGGATCGTTCACCGTGGCCGGATCGCCCTGCTGGTAATCCAGCGTCGCCTCGACCGCAAAGCTCGCCGCCTGCCCGGCGACGATCTCGGCCATGCGGCGCATCACCATCGCCTGCACCGCCGGATCGAAGGTCCGCACCGTCCCGTTGATATAGGCATCCGCGGGAATCACGTTATGGGCCGAGCCGGTATGGATCTGCGTGACCGAGACGACCAGATCCTCGATGGCATTGTGGTTGCGGCTGACGATGCTTTGCAGCGCCTGCACGATTCCCACCGCCGCGATCACCGGATCGGCCGTCAGATGCGGGTTCGCCCCATGCCCGCCGCGGCCCTTGATGCGGATGTCGAAGGCATCCACCGCCGCCATCAGCGGGCCGGGATTGGTTTGGAACGCGCCCACCGGGACATTGGGCGAATTGTGCAGGGCATAGACCTGCGCGATGCCGAAGCGGTCCATGATCCCTTCATCGACCATGACCTTGGCCCCCCGCCCGCCTTCCTCGGCCGGCTGGAAGATCAGGGCCACGCGGCCCGAGAAGTTGCGCGTCTCGGCGAGGTATTTCGCCGCGCCCAGCAGCATCGTGGTGTGCCCGTCATGGCCGCAGGCGTGCATCTTGCCCGGGGTGCCCGAGGCATAGTCCTTGCCCGTCGCCTCGATGATCGGCAGCGCGTCCATGTCGGCCCGCAGGCCGATGGTCGGCCCCTGGCCCGCCGCATTGCCGCGCCCGTTGATGATCGCGACGATGCCGGTCCGGGCGATCCCCTCATGCAGCTCGTCCACGCCGAAGGCGCGCAGGCGCTCGGCCACGAAGGCGGCGGTCTGGCCCAGATCGAACTGCAGCTCGGGGTGCTGGTGAAGATGCCGGCGCCAGGCGGTCATCTCGTCGGCATAGCCGGCAATGCGGTTCAGAACGGGCATGGTGAACTCTTTCACGTCAGGGTAATCCTGCGCGCAATCCAACCGAACGGGGCCAGATTGTCCATGACCGACGCGACAGACGAGCTTTCCCGCCTAGCGCAGATCATGGCCGCCCTGCGCGATCCGCAGACCGGCTGTCCCTGGGACATCGAACAGGATTTCGCCTCGCTCGCCCCCTATGCCATCGAGGAGGCGCATGAGGTGGCCGATGCCATCGCCCGCGGCGCCTGGGACGAGCTGCCGGGCGAGCTGGGCGATCTGCTGCTGCAGGTGGTCTTTCAGGCGCAGGTCGCTTCCGAGGCGGGGATGTTCGATCTGGGCGATGTGGCGCGGGCGATAGCGGACAAGCTGGTCGCGCGCCATCCCCATATCTTTGCCGGCGAAAGCCGCGACAAGACGGCCGAGCAGCAGGTCCGCGACTGGGAGGCGATCAAGGCGCAGGAACGCGCCGCCCGCGCCGAACGCGGCACCCTCGACGGGGTGGCGCTGGGGCTGCCGGCGCTGACCCGCGCGGTCAAGCTGCAGAACAGGGCGGCGCGGGTCGGCTTTGACTGGCCCTCGACGGACGAGGTGCTCGACAAGCTGGCCGAGGAAACGGCCGAGCTGCGCGCCGCGGCTGATCCCGTCCACCGGGCCGAGGAATTCGGCGATCTGCTGTTCGTGATGGCCAACCTTGCCCGCCACATGGGGATCGACCCCGAGGAGGCGCTGCGCAGCGCCAATGCCAAGTTCACCCGCCGCTTTCAGTCGGTCGAGGCGGCCCTGGCGGCGCGCGGCCGGCGGCCGGAACAATCCGACCTGGCCGAGATGGACGCCCTGTGGAATGCCGCCAAGGCGGCAGAACGGGCGGGTTAGCCCCCCGCCGCGGTCAGGGCCGCGTCATAGTCCTGCAATGTCCCGCCCGCGCCCCGTTCGGACAAGATGCGCCTCCATGCGCGGGCGCCGGGGCGGCCGTGGAAAAGGCCCAGCATGTGGCGCGTGATCTGGTGCATGCGCCCGCCTGCGGCCAGATGCGCGGCAATGCGGCCGCGCATGGCCAGCGCCGCATCCAGCGGCGCGGCAAGGGGCGGCGTCTCGCCCCACAGCGCATCGGCCTGCCCCAGGATCGCCCAAGGGTCGTGATAGGCGGCGCGGCCGATCATCACCCCGTCCATCACCGCAAGCTGCGCCCGCGCCTCTTGCAGCGATCCGATCCCGCCATTGATCGACAGGTGCAGGGCGGGAAAGGCCGCCTTCATCGCATGCACCAGCGGATAATCCAGCGGCGGGATCTCGCGGTTCTCGCGCGGCGACAGGCCGTTCAGCCACGCCTTGCGGGCATGGATGATGACCCGGCGCACCCCCGCTTGCTCGACTGCGGCCAGAAAGGCGGGCAGGATCTCGGCGGGCTGCTGTTCATCCACGCCGATGCGGCATTTCACCGTGACCTCGACGGGGCTCGCATCCTGCATGGCCCTGACGCAGGCGGCAACCAGCGCGGGCGATTTCATCAGCACCGCGCCAAAGCAGCCCGACTGCACCCGGTCGCTGGGGCAGCCGACATTGAGGTTGATCTCGGCATAGTTCCATCCGGCCGCGATCCGCGCCGCCTGCGCCAGCTGCGCCGGGTCGGACCCGCCCAGTTGCAACGCCGCCGGCCCGTCCGCGTCATGGTCCAACAGCCGGGCACGGTCGCCATGGATGATCGCGGGCGCGGTGATCATTTCGCTGTAAAGCAGCGCCCGGCGGCTGAGCAGCCGGTGAAAGGCCCGGCAGTGCCGGTCTGTCCAGTCGATCATGGGGGCCACGGAAAGCCGCGCCGCCTGCCGCGCCGCGCCGATCGCGCCCCCTGCCGCGACCGGCCCTGCCGCCGGGGTGTCCGTCCCGGACGCGCCGGCCGGGCGCAGGGATGATGCCGTGCAGGGCTGCGTCATGATGATCCCGCTCGTCTGTCCAGACCCGCCTTCCTACAGCAGGGCCGGATCGCCGGCAACGCGACGCCGGCGCCGGGAACGGGTTGAGCCGGGCGCCCTGCGCGCCTATCTTGGAAGGCAAGCGCGAAAGGCACCCCCGATGTTCTCGATCCCCGGCAAGCCCCCTGTCACCATCACGCCCGCCGCCGAGGCGCGGATCGCGCGGCTGATGGCCGACAAGCAGGCCGGCGGCCTGCGGATCGGCCTGAAGAAGGGCGGCTGCGCGGGGATGGAATACACGATGGAACTGGCCGAGGCCGCCAATCCCGGCGACGAGGTCGTGGAACAGGGCGGCGCGCGGGTGATGATCGCGCCGACCGCGCAGATGTTCCTGTTCGGCACGCAGATCGACTACAAGACCGACCTGCTGGACAGCGGCTTCCGCTTCATCAACCCCAATGTCACCGAAAGCTGCGGCTGCGGTGAATCGGTGCGCTTTGCCCCGCTGGAAGGATCGGCCGCGCAACGCGGCTGACCTTGCCTACCCCGGCCCGCAAAGCCCATGCGGCCAGCAAGCAGGGCAGCCGAGCCGCAGCACGGCCCGCAGCGGTCCGTGCATCCGCCTTTGTCTCATGCGCATGTCCCGCCGCCTCGCAGGGCAGATCGCGGGCTGCCCTATCCTGCCTTGCGGCTCCTGCCCGCCCCTGAGCCGTTCTGGCCGCGCATGGCAGGGGCGAAATCCGCAGGCCAAGGGACCACCCGTCTTGCCATGGACAGGACAGCCGGGCTAGGCCGGCATGACGATCAAGGAGGATGCGATGGCCCCCCCCAAGCTTGCCGCCGGCAACTGGAAGATGAACGGCACCCTGCAATCGCTGGCCGAACTGGACGCCCTGCCCACGGCGCCGGGGGTAGAGGTGCTGATCTGCCCCCCCGCCCTGCTGGTTCAGCCAATGGCCGGGCGCGCCGCCGGGCGCATCATGGTCGGCGGCCAGGATTGCCATGCCGCGGCGTCGGGCGCCCATACCGGCGACATCGCGGCCGCACAGCTCAAGGATGCGGGCGCAAGCCATGTCATAGTCGGCCATTCCGAGCGGCGCAGCGACCACGGCGAAACCGACGCCGCCGTCATGGCCAAGGCGGCCGCTGCCCATCAGGCTGGCCTCGTCGCCATCATCTGCGTGGGCGAGACCGAGGCGCAGCGCGACAGCGGCGAGACGCTGTCCGTCATCGCCGGGCAGCTTGCCGCCTCGGTTCCCGATTGCGCCACCGCCGCCAATACCGTCATCGCCTATGAACCCGTCTGGGCGATCGGCACCGGCCGCACGCCCAGCGCCGCCCAGATCGCCGAGGTGCATGACGCCATGCGCCAGGCGCTTTGCGCCCGCTTTGCCGACGGGGCCGAGATCAGCCTTCTTTACGGGGGCAGCGTCAAGCCCGCGAATGCGGCAGAGATCTTTGCCATCCCGCATGTGAACGGCGCGCTGGTCGGGGGCGCCAGCCTCAAGGCTGCCGATTTCGGCCCCATCATCTCGGCGCTTTCCGCCGCCTGAAGGCAGGGACGGGCGGCCTATGCCCGCCCCGGCTGATCCTAGCGGAACAGGATCAGCGATCCGGGCGACCAGTCCACCCGGACGCGGGTGCCCAGGTCGGGCAGCTCGCGGCCAAAGACGTTACGCATCGAGATGCGGATCTCGTGCTTGCCCTCAAAGCCGTCGCCTTCCAGCATCACGTCGTAATAGCTCATGTCGCCGTAATAGACGACCTCGTCGATCAGTCCCTCGGCCACATGCGTGCCGGCCGGCGCATTGGCCGCCAGCAGCGTCACCGCCTCGGGCCTGAAGCCGATCGAGGGGCCGGCATCGCCGCGGTCAGCGCGGCTGACATTGGCCGCGGGAATATCCACGCGGCCGAAACCGGGTGTCTCGATCGTCACCGTCTGGGCGGTTTCGCCCAGGATACGCGCGGGCAGGAAGTTCATCACCCCGATGAACTCGGCCACCCGGCGGCTGGCCGGGCGGGTATAGAGCGCCTCGGCCGAATCAAGCTGGGCGATCTCGCCCTCGAACATGACGGCGATACGGTCGGACATGACCAGCGCCTCTTCCTGGTCATGTGTGACCAGCACGAAGGTGATGCCCACCTGCCGTTGAAGCTTGATCAGCTCGACCTGCATCTGCTCGCGCATCTTGCGGTCGAGCGCGGAGAGCGGCTCGTCGAGCAGCAGCACCTTGGGTTTCAGGATCAGCGCCCGCGCCAGCGCCACCCGCTGGCGCTGGCCGCCCGACAGGGCATGGGCCGCACGCGCGCCGTATCCGCGCAGGCCCACCATGGCGAGCGCCTCCTCCACCGCGGCCGCTTTCTGCGCGCGGCTGCGCGGGTCGCGGCGCAGCCCGAAGGCGACGTTCTGCGCGACCGTCAGATGGGGAAAGATCGCATAGGACTGAAACACCATGTTGGTCGGCCGCACATTGGCCGGCACGTCCGCCATGTCCTTGCCGTCGATCAGCACCACGCCCGAGCCGATGTCCTCGAAGCCCGCGATGGTGCGCAGCAGCGTGGTCTTGCCGCAGCCCGAGGGGCCGAGCAGCGAAAAGAACTCGGCCTCGCGGATGGTCAGGTCGATGCCGCGCAGCGCATGATAGTCGCCGTAATATTTGTGAACCTCGCGGCACTCGATCATGGGCCTGCGGTCCATGATCGGCGTCGGGCGGCCCTGGGCATCGCGGGCGGGGGCATAGGCGGTGGAATGGGCGGTCACAGGAAGCCTCCGCTGTCCTTCTGGCCGGTGCGGGCGACGCCGCGGCGGCGGAAATATTCGGCGACCGTCAGCAGGACGATCGACATGGCGACCAGCACCGTCCCCAGCGCCATGATCATCGGGATGGATTTGGGGAAGCGCAGCTGGCTGAAGATATAGGTCGGCAGCGTCGGCTCGTTCCCCGCCAGGAAGAAGGCGATGATGAATTCATCCAGGCTGATCGTGAAGCTCATCAGCATGGCCGAGATGATGCCGGGCATCACCAGCGGCAGGATGACCAGCCGGAACGCGTTCCACTTGGTCTCGCCCAGATCCTGCGCCGCTTCCTCGAGCGATCGGTCAAGCGAGGAAAAGGCCGTCGTCAGGATCGCGACCGCATAGGGCATGCAGACGAGCGTATGGCCCAGGATCACCGTCAGGATCGACAGCGGCACCCCGACGCCCAGCAGCACCACCAGCAGTGACACGCCCACGATGATTTCCGGCAGGACCAGCGGCAGCATGATCAGCCCCATCACCGGCCCCTTGCCGGAGAAGGCAAAGCGCGTCGAGGCGCGGGCCGCGAACAGCCCCAGGCAGGTCGCCAGCGCGGCCGAGCTGAGCGCGATGACCAGCGAATTCAGCAGCGCCCGGCGCAGCGTGGCGTTTTCCCACATCTGGCCGAACCACTGGGTCGTGATCCCCTTCAGCGGAAAGGCGACGATCGTGCCCGAGTTGAAGGCGAAGATCGGCAGCAGCAGGATCGGCGCATAGAGGAACAGCAGATAGAGGATCGCATAGGCCCGCAGGCCCCCGCCCTTCATTGCCGCACCTTGAGGAAGCGGCGGTTGAGGAACAGGAAGATCAGCGCCAGCACCGTCACGACCAGCATGGCGCTGACCGCGATGGCCGATCCCAGCGGCTTGTTGTCGATATCCAGCATCTGCGCCTGAATGAGGTTGGCCACCATCGGGATCTTGCCGCCCCCGATGATCGTGGGGGTCACGTAATCGCCGATGGTCGGGACGAACACGATCAGCACCGCCGCCAGCACCCCCGGCATGGCCAGCGGCAGGGTGACGCGCCAGAAGGTCATCGCCCGGCTCTCGCCCAGATCGCGCGCCGCCTCGAGCAGCGAGCGGTCGATCTTTTCCAGCGCGACATAGATCGGCAGGATCGCGAAGGGGGCATAGGCATGCGCCAGCGTCATCACGATCGACCCGGTGTTGTAGAGCAGGAAGGTCAGCGGCTGGTCGATCAAGCCGAGGCTTTTCAGGCCCGAGTTGATGACCCCGTTATGCCCCAGGATCACCTTCCACAGGAAGACGCGCACCAGATAGCTGGTCCAGAACGGGATGGTGATGAGAAACAGCCACAGCGACTTGCGTTCGGGCCGGACCACGAAGGACAGGAAATAGGCGATCGGAAAGGCCAGCAGCACGGTCAGCATCGTGACCAGCGCCGCAACCCCGAGCGAGCGCAGCATCAGCGTGCGGAAGATCGGATCGCTCCACACCGCGCGATAGTTTTCCAGGGTGAAGCTGCGGATGACGACCTGATAGCCATCCTTGAAGAAGGAATAGGCCAGGATCGTCAGCAGCGGGATCGCCAGCATCAGCAGGGCATAGACGAAGGGGGGCGTGACGATCCGCCACCCTTGTGCCGATTCCGTTCCGCCGGCGGCTGCCATCCGCGCCTTCCCTTTCCCCTGCCGCCTGCCGCGGCCGTCTGGCGCATCAGAACCACAGGGCCGGTTAAAGGAAAAGCGCAATTTTTCTTTCCGCGCCCGCGTGCCCGCCCCGATCGGCCGGGGGGCTGAAAGGGCGTCTCGACAGGCGGGCCGGGGCTGTGCAATCTGCCTTCGCATTCGGCAGAAGCGGGGCGCAACGAACCCGCCTGCGACAGTGGAGGACGACATGACCGACAAGATCGAACTGGGCCGCCGCGCCTTTCTGACCCGTGCCGGCATCGGCGGCGCGGCGGCGGCGGCAGGGGCCACGCTGGCTGCGCCGGCGATCGCGCAGGAATCGCCCACCATCACCTGGCGGATGGCGTCGTCCTTTCCCAAGTCGCTGGATACCATCTACGGCAGCGGCGAGGATGTCGCGACGCGGGTGAAGGAAGCCACCGACGGCAAGTTCACCATCCAGGTCTTTGCCGCGGGCGAGATCGTCCCTGGCCTGCAGGCGATGGACGCGGCCACCGATGGCACGGTCGAATGCGCCAACACAGTCGGCTATTACAGCTGGGGCAAGGATCCGGCCTTTGCCTGCGGCGCCGATCTGCCCTTCACCTTCAGCGCCCGCTCGAAAGCCGCCTATAACTACTATGGCGGCGGGATCGACACCTATAACGAATTCCTGGCCACCAAGGGCCTGATCAGCTTTCCGGCGGGCAATACCGGCGCCCAGATGGGCGGCTGGTATCGCAAGGAAATCAAGTCGCTCGACGACATGAAGGGCCTCAAGATGCGGATCTCGGGGCTGGCCGGCCGGGTGGTCGAAAAGCTGGGCGTGGTGCCCCAGCAGATCGCCGGGGGGGACATCTATCCCTCGCTGGAAAAGGGCACCATCGACGCCGCCGAATGGGTCGGCCCCTATGACGACGAGAAGCTGGGCTTTCAGAAGGTCGCGCCCTTCTATTACTACCCCGGCTTCTGGGAGGGCGGGCCGACGGTCGGGGTGTTCATCAACCTGGAAAAGTGGAACGCGCTGCCCGACACCTACAAGTCGCTGCTGCGCACCGCCTGCCAGGCAGCCGACAGCAGCACGCTGGCGGAATACGACTTCAAGAACCCCACCGCGCTCAAGAACCTGGTGGCCTCGGGGGCGCAGCTGCGGCCCTTCCCCGAAGATGTGATGACCGCCGCGTTCGACGCATCGCGCCAGGTCTATGCCGAACTGTCCGCACAGAACCCCGCCTTCAAGAAGCAGTGGGATGCCCAGCAGCAGTTCATGAACGACTGGTATCTGTACCAGCAGACGGCTGAATACACCTTCGACACGATGATGATGATCCAGCAGCGCAACGGCAAGCTGGCCGGGGCTGGCGGGGCTGCGCCGGCTGCGCCAGCCGCACCGGCCGCGCCCAAGAACTGACGGCCCGTTTCCCGACCGCCTTGCGCCGCCGCCCTTCGGGGCGGCGGTCTGCATTGGGGCGCAGGCTAGGGGCCTGTCCCCTTGCCCAACAGGCAAGACGCAAGGCGCGGCGCCTCAGAACGACGATCGCGCCAAGCCGTCCTTGCCAAAGGGTCAAGCGTCAGGCGAAAGGCCAAGGGCCGGCCTGAGCGGATGCTGGGCCGGGGCGCGATAACGCGCCCCGCGGGCCGCGCCTTTGGCCCCTGCCGGGCGCCGCTGCATCAGGGATCGCAAACCGTGCCCGAAAGGAACGGCGGCCCGCAACGGTGCAGCGTTCCCGGGGCAGCGCAGTTCGCCGGGCGCGCATGGGCGGCTCGGCAGTCAGGCGACGGGCGCAGGGGCGCGGCCGGGCAGCGCCGGCACAAAGCCCCTGCCCCGGCAACCTAGTTCGACTGCGGCGCCGCAAGGCCCGGCGGCGGGCCGGACAGCCCGCCAAGCCCGGACGGGGCCGAAGCCTGGCCCGCCGTCTGGGGGACGGCACCTGCTGGGGCCAAGCCGGGCTCGGCTGCGGAAGCGGGCGGCAGGGCAGCAGGATCGCTTGCCCCCGGCTGGCCCTCAGGCGAGGAAAGGCCTGCCCCCGGCATGATGCCCGAGGGCGAGACGGCGGAGGAAGGCGCTGCCGGCACCGGGATGCCGGCCGGCGGCACGGCAGGGGCCGGCGCATTGGCCGCAGGCGAGCCCAGGCCGCCCAAGCCGCCAAGCCCGCCCAAACCGCCGCCCAACCCGCCGGGTGCGCCGGTCGCCTCGCCGCCACCCGCAGCCGGCGCAGCAGCAGCTCCCGCCGGCGCAGGGGGCGCGCCGAAGGGGCTGCCCAGACCGCCCAGACCGCCGCCCAATCCGCCGCCCAGACCCGAGCCGAGGCCCCCAAGGCCGCCCGAGCCGCCGCCCATGGGCACCTGGAAGCTGGTATTGGACAGGTCCACCGGCTTGCCCTTGTAGTGCATGACCATGCCGGGAATCAGGATCACCAGCCCGATCATCACGATCTGGATCAGGACAAAGGGCACCGCGCCCCAGTAGATCTGGGCGGTTCTCACCGGCTCGATCATCTGTCCGGTGACGCGGTCGCGATAGGCCGCCTTGGGGGCGACCGAGCGCAGGAAGAACAGCGAAAATCCGAAGGGCGGGTGCATGAACGATGTCTGCATGTTCACGCCCAGGATGACGCCGAACCAGATCAGGTCGATCCCCAGCTTTTCCGCGGCAGGCGCAAGCAGGGGCACGATGATGAAGGCCAGTTCGAAGAAGTCGAGGAAGAACGCCAGGAAGAACACGAGCAGCGAGACGACGATCAGGAACCCGTATTCGCCGCCCGGAAGCGAGGTCAGCAGCTCTTCGACCCACAGCTGCCCGTTCACGCCATAGAAGGTGAGCGAGAACACCCGCGCCCCGATCAGGATGAACATGACGAAGGACGACAGCCGTGTCGTCGCCGCCAGCGCCTGCGGGATCACCCCGCCGCCCAGCCGGCCCTTCAGCCCGGCCAGCACGAGCGCCCCGACCGCGCCCATGGCGCCGCCCTCGGTCGGGGTGGCGATCCCCAGGAAGATCGTGCCCAGCACCAGAAAGATCAACGCCAGCGGCGGGATCAGCACGATGATGACCTGCTGGGCCAGCCGGCTCATCCAGTTAAGGCCCAGACCGCGATCCAGCAGCGCAAGCGCATAGATGATCACGACGGCGCCCGTCGCGGCAAGGATATCGGCATTCGCGCCATGGCCCGGCGCCAGCCGCTGCCACAGCGCATAGAAGACACCGCCCCCCAGCGCCAGCGCGACGATCAGCGACAGAACGCCCGAACCCAGCGTCCGCGCCTCCTTGGGCAGGGCCGGCATCGACTGGGGCCGCAGGATCGACATCGTGAAGACATAGAGGATGTAAAGCCCGGTCAGGATCAGGCCGGGATACATCGCGCCCTTGTACATGTCGCCCACCGACCGGCCCAATTGGTCGGCCAGCACGATCAGCACCAGGCTGGGCGGGATGATCTGCGCCAGCGTCCCCGACGCGGCGATCACCCCCGAGGCGATGCGCCGGTCATAGCCGTAGCGCAGCATGATGGGCAGCGAGATCAGCCCCATGGCGATGACCGACGCGGCGACTACGCCCGTCGTCGCCGCGAGCAGCGCGCCCACGATGATGACCGCATAGGCAAGCCCGCCCCGGATGGGGCCGAAAAGCTGGCCGATTGTGTCGAGCAGATCCTCGGCCATGCCGGATTTTTCCAGCACGATCCCCATGAAGGTGAAGAACGGAATCGCCAGCATCGTCTCGTTGCTGAGCAGGCCCCAGAGCCGCTCGGGCATCGCCAGCAGCAGGCTCCAGTGAAGATTGATCTCGCCCCCCGACAGGGGCGCGATCTCGACCCCGATAAGGAAGAACAGCAGCCCGTTCGCCGCCAGCGAGAATGCGACAGGATAGCCCATCAGCAGGAACGCGATCAGCGACAGGAACATGATCGGCGCCATGTTGTGGGCGATAAGCTCCATCATCATGGGCGGATGCTCCGGTCGGTGTGATTGCGCTGATGCGCAAGGGGGTGGTCCATCATCTCGTCGGTCGCGGGATGGTCGGGATCGGCAAAGCCCACCTCGGCCAGCAGCCTCTCGTCGATCGCAGCCTCTCCGTGGGGCGAAAGCTGCGCCTGCGTGTCGGGAATGATGCCGCGCATCACCGCGATCTTCTTGATGATCTCGGAAATGCCTTGCAGGAACAAAAGGATGAAGCCGGCCAGCAGCAGCGCCTTGGCCGGCCACAGCACCAGCCCGCCGGCATTCATCGACCGCTCGCCCGAGTGGTAGGAACGCGCCAGCCAGGGCACCATCAGCCAGATCATCAGCGTGACGAAGGGCATCAGGAACAGAAGATGGCCTGCCAGATCGATCACATGCTGGGTGCGCCGGCTGCGCCCGCCATACAGGATGTCGATGCGGATATGTTCGTTTTCCAGCAGCGTGTAGGCCGCCGCCAGCAGGAACGCCGCGCCGTAAAGATACCACTGAAGCTCGAGCCAGGCGTTCGAGGACAGTGACCAGACCTTGCGGCTGATGGCGTTTCCGGCGCTGACCAGCACCGCGACCAGGATCAGCCAGCTTACGCTGCGGCCGATAACGGTATTGACGCGGTCAATGCCGCGCGACAGGCCCAAAAGGCCGCCCATCCTGTTTCCTCCCCCCGTCGCGCCGCCTTTACCCGAGGCGAAGCGGCGCCATTGCAGGGACCGGATATGGCCGAGGGGGCGCCGCGCGGTCAAGCGTTTCCATGCGCGCCGCCGCGGTATTCCCGCCCCTGCCGGCCCTGCATGACGCGCGCGGGCGGCCACGCAGGCGTCAGGCGCAGCTTTCGGTCAACCGTGCGGTGCTGCCGGGGCGGGCCGAGGGGCGCGATCCCGTCTGCGGACAGGCCACCGGGCGCCCTGTCCGCGGCGCGGCATCGGGTCGATCCTCTCGATCTGCGCAGCGGCCCTGGATCAGCGCGCCTGCCCGGCGTTCACGTCGGCCACCGCCTGCGCCACCCGTGCCTGCCGCTGCGCCCGCGAGGGGTGCGAGCCAAGGATGCGGTCGCCCGGATCGGGCAGGCGTTCAAAGAACCTGGCCCCGCGCACCGGGTCATAGCCCGCGTCCAGCGCGATGATCGCCCCCAGATAGTCGGCCTGCAATTCCCAGTCCTTGGAATAGTACTGCGCCCCGACCTGCGCCCCCATCCGCTGGGCGGCGCGGATCGCGGCCGCATCGGCCCCCGACACCGCCGCGATCCCCGACAGGATCACCGCGCCCGCCGCCGCCGCGCCCGATTTCTGGTCGATGTGGTTGAGGATATGGTGCGAGGCCTCGTGCCCGACCACGAAGGCCAGCTCGTCCGTGTTCAGCGTGGCCCCGATCAGCGACAGCGTGAAGCCGATGATGGGCCGGCCGGTCCTGTCCAATGTCTGGAAGGCGTTCGGCTCCAGCCCCGGGCGGTCGTCCACCACGAACTGGAAATCGCAATTGATCGGGGCGCGCCGGCGCTCGATGCACTCGCGCTCCACCGCCGGCTCCATCGCGCGGATGACGCTGACAAAGGCCGCCGCCTGCCCCTGGGCGCTCGCCGGCGTCTGCTGGTGAGGCAGCGAGGCCCGCGGCACCACCACCGGGGCCTCGGCGCCGGGCGGGGGCAGCTTGGGCTGGGCGCAGCCGGCCACCAGAACGACGCCTGACAGCATGAGCGCGGCAAGCAAATGGCCTGGGCCGCGCCGCCGTCCGTGCCTGCCCACGCTGGCTGCCCCTGTCGTCATCGTTCCGCCTTGCATGATCCTGCCGCAAGTCCCCTGCCGCGCCGCAGGCAAGCTACACCCCGCCGCCGCAAGAGCAAGCGGGCGGTCTTGCCGCCGCCTCGCTCTCACGCGATTGTTGCCCGCGCAAGGCGGAAAGGACAGCGGATGTTCACCATCGAACACGACTTTGACGCGACCGTCATCACGCTTGTGGACGAGACGGAACCGGGTGTCCGGCCCCTCAACGAGGATGTGGTGATCCAGAGCTTTGACGACCGCGTGGTGATCGAACAGATGGAAGCGGGGGGTGACGGGGTGTCGCGCGTGGTCCTGTCGCTGCGCCAGCTCGATGAGCTGCGCGCGGCGCTGAACCTGCCCGAGGGGCAGTATCGCCTGGCCCGCCGCCCCTGACACCGGCGGGCCGCACGGCTTTCAACGCGGGCGGCGGCGCGTTATGCCACCCGCGCAGCAACCTTGACGGAGTCAGCCGGCCATGCAGCATGTCGATGCGCCCACGCTTTCGTTTCTCGCGCGCCGCCGGTCGCATCCGCCGCGCACGTTGTGCGAACCCGCGCCCAGCCGGCAGCAGCTTGCCGATCTGCTGGCCCTGGCCGCGCGGGTGCCCGACCATGGCAAGCTGGAACCCTGGCGCTTTGTCGTGATCGAACGCGCGGCGCTGGACCGCCTTGCACCCGCGCTGGCTGCCCATGTCGCGGCCGCTGGCGGAGACGAGGCCGCGGTGGAAAAGGCGCGCTCCGCCTTCGGCTCGCCCCTGGTGGTGGCGGTGGTGTCAAGCCCGGTGGCCCATCCGAACGTGCCCGAATGGGAACAGCTGCTGTCCGCCGGGGCCGTGTGCCTGTCGCTCGTCAATGCCGCGCTGGCCGCGGGCCATGGGGCGGCCTGGCTGACCGGCCCTGCGGCCGATCCTGCCTTTGCCCGCGCCCATCTGGGCCTTGCGCCGCATGAACGGGTGGCCGGGCTGATCCATATCGGCAGCCGCGGCCCCGCCCCGGTGCCCGAGCGCCCGCGCCCCGATGTGCCGGCAAGGACGACCTTCCTGTGACCGCCGCGATCGGGGCATTGCTGATGGGCTGGCTTGACCTGCTGCGCCCGCGCGTCTTCGGCGTGCTGGCCAAGGGGGTCGGGCTGACCATCGGCCTGTTCGTCCTGCTGCAGATCGCGGCCTTCCGCGCGCTGCAAAGCTGGGGGCCGGATGCCGTCACCCTGCCCTGGCTGGGCCGGGTCGAGATCGGCAGCGCCCTTGCCTGGGGATCGCTGGCGCTGCTGCCGCTGATGGGCCTGTTCCTGGCCGCCCCGGTCGCCGCCGCCTTTGCGGGGCTGTTTTCCGATCAGGTCGCCGCCAGTGTCGAGGACGCGCATGGCTATCCGCGCGGCGCCGGCCCGGACATGGTGGACGGGCTGCTCGACAGCGCGGTGATCATGGCCGCGGTGGTGCTGGTCGGCATCGCGGTGCTGGTGATCACGCCCCTAGCCGGGCCGCTGGCCCCGGTGATCTTTTACGGGGCCAATGGCTGGCTGCTGGGACGCGAGTTCTTCCAGATGGCCGCGCGCCGCCATCTGGACGCGCAGCACGCCGATGCGCTGCGCCGCAGGCGCGGGTTCGAATCGACCGCGCTGGGGGTCGGGATCGCCCTTCTGCTGACCATTCCGTTGCTGAACATTGTCGTGCCGGTTCTGGCGGCGGCGGCCTATACGCATCTGTTCCACCGCCTCGCGCGGCGCGAACTCAGCGGCGGTTGAATTCCATCAGGGCGCTGCGGGTGATCCAGCCCTGGTTCAGCGCCCACCAGAACACCGCCACCAGCACCGCCGCCAGCGCCGCCGCCAGCAGCGCCTTGCGCCCCAGCCGCGGATCGGTCGGGGCGCCTGCGGGCGTGCCCGGCACGATCTCGCCCGCTTCCTCCTGGCTGCGATGCCCCCAGGGCAGCAGCAGGAACAGCACCAGGAAAAAGGTGGTGGCGAACATCACCAGCGCGCCGGTCAGCGACATCAGAGCTGCTCCAGCTCTATCAGGCAGCCGTTGAAATCCTTGGGGTGCAGGAACAGCACCGGCTTGCCATGGGCGCCGATCCTGGGCTCGCCCCCGCCCAGCACCCGCGCGCCCGAGGCCAGCAGCGCATCGCGCGCGGCGTGGATGTCCTCGACCTCGAAGCACATGTGGTGGATACCGCCGGCCGGATTCCTGTCCAGGAAAGCCTGGATGGGGCTGCCCTCGCCCAGCGGGTGCAGCAGCTCGATCTTGGTGTTGGGCAGGGTGATGAACACAACCGTCACGCCGTGATCGGGTTCGTCCTGCGGCGCGCCCACCTCGGCCCCCAGCGTATTGCGGTACTGCGCTGCGGCCGCGTCCAGATCGGGCACGGCGATGGCGACATGGTTCAGGCGTCCGATCATCGGTCTCTCCTCGGGCCGGCCCGGCCCCGCGGCGCTGGCATGGGGGAACAGCATTAACCCGTCGTTAGCACCACGTCGATAGCGTCAAAGGCAAGCGATTCGGGGGAACGTGCCATGACACCGCACCAGATTGCGCCGCCGGACGAGGCCGCCCCGCCATGGGGGGCGAGCCTGCCGGGCCGCCCCCTTGGCGGGCTGACCGTGCTGGTGGTCGAGGATTCGCGCTTTGCGTCCGAGGCGGTGCGCCTGCTGTGCCTGCGCTCAGGCGCGCGCCTTCGCCGCGCCGACAGCCTGCGCACGGCCGCGCGGCACCTGCAGGTCTATCGCCCGGCGGTGGCGATCGTGGACATGGGCCTGCCCGATGGCAACGGCGCCGGGCTGATCGCCCGCCTCGCCGGGCAGGCACCGCGCCTGCCGGTGATCCTCGGCATGTCGGGCGATCCGGGGGCCGAGGCGGCGGCCCGTGCCGCGGGGGCGGATGGCTTTCTGGGCAAGCCGGTCGAAAGCCTGGCGCAGTTCCAGCAGGCGATCCTGTCTGCCCTGCCGCAGGGGATGCCGCCGGGGGGGCTGCGGTGTCTCGATCCCGGCACCGTCCGGCCTGACGATTCGGCGCTGCGGGGCGATCTTTCCCACATTGCCGCGATGCTGGCCGGTGCACCGGATGGCGGGGCCATCGACCATGTCGCGCGCTTTGCCGCCGGCCTGGCCCGCGCGGCCCGCGACGCGCCGCTGGAACAGGCGGCAACGGCGCTGGCGCAGGATCATGCGGCGGGCCTTCCCCCGGCCGCCCCTTTGACCAGGCTCGGCTGGCTGGTGCGGGATCGGCTGGCAGGCGCCGCCTGATCTTGCCAGGCGATCATGCCAGGGTGACGATGGGGCAGGCCCGTGCCGTCCTGCCGGACGGGCGCAAGAAAAGGATCCCTGCATGAGCGATGAGGATGATCGCCTCGGAACGCCTGTCCCTGCCTTTGCCGCGCCGCCCGCGCCCGACATGACCGCGCTGGCCGGGCGCTTTGTCACGCTCGAGCGGCTGGACCCGCCGCGCCATGCCGCGGAGCTGTTCGAGGCCAACCGCGGCCATGATGGGCTGTGGGATTTTCTCGGCTATGGCCCCTTTCCCGACCTTGCCGGCTACCTGCAATGGCAGCGGCAGATGGCGGCGCAGGCCGATCCGGTGTTTTACGCCCTGCGCGCGGCAGACACCGGCAGGATCGGCGGTCTTGCCTCGTTCCTCAGGATCGACCGGGCGAACGGCGTCATCGAGATCGGGCACATCCAGATCGCCCCCGTGATGCAACGCACCCCCGCCGCATCCGAAGCGATCATGCTGATGATCCGCTGGGCCTTCAAGGCGGGCTATCGCCGGGTCGAATGGAAATGCAACGCGCTGAACGCCGCCTCGATGCGGGCCGCCGAACGCTATGGCTTTCGTCCCGAGGGGATCTTTCGCAATCACATGATCGTCAAGGGACGCAACCGCGACACCGCATGGTTCGCCATCACCGATGCCGAATGGCCCGCGATCGGGCGCGCCCATGCGCGCTGGCTGGCCGGCGGCAACCTTGACCCCGGCGGGCAGCAGCAAAGACCCCTGGGCGAGATCATGGCAGAGGAGCGCAGGGCGCCCAGCCCTGTGACAAGCCGCGCCTGAAACGGGCGGGCTTTCGGCCCGGCGGGCCTTTGCATCAGCCATCCCAGCCGCCACCGGGCGCGCGGCAGCCCGCCTGCGCCGCGCCCCCGCCGTGTTTCAGACGCTGCCCCGGTCCGTCATCTGAGCTGGCTGTCCTTGGACCCGCGCCGGTTGATGCCGCCTGCCGGGCGGAAGGCGCGGTCGTTTCCGGCCTAGCAGTCCAGGCACAGCGAGGCCCCCGGCACCGCGCGGCGCCGCGCCTCGGGGATCGGCTCGCCGCATTCGGCGCAATCGGCGCGGCCCTCGCCGCCCTGCCGCGCGCGCAGCCGCACGCGGGCCAGCGCCTCGCTGGTGCTGATCTCGATCTGCTCGTTCACCGCGCCATCCGTTGCCCAGCCGCCGGCCATGCCCCGCCCTTTCCGATTGCCTGGCCGTCAAGCTATGCAGGGGCCGTTTTCCCGGCAAGAGGGGCCAAGCTGCGGTGTTTTCGTGCTATTCCGGAACCCGCCTGCCAAAAGCAAGGTTGACTAGCAGGCGAACGAGCCGCACCCTCGCAGCCAATGAAAGGCCCTCTGATGAGCGAAAAGACCCTGACCCGCATGGACCTGGCCGAGGCGGTGTTCCGAGAGGTAGGGCTGTCGCGGCACGAAAGCGCGCAGCTGGTGGAAAGCGTCCTGAGCCATGTGTCGGACGCCCTGGTGCGCGGCGAACAGGTCAAGATCTCGTCCTTCGGCACGTTTTCCGTGCGCGACAAGAACGAGCGGCTGGGGCGCAACCCCAAGACCGGCGAGGAGGTGCCCATCACCCCGCGCCGGGTGCTGTCCTTCCGCCCGTCCCATCTGATGAAGGACCGGGTCGCGGCGGGCAATCGCTGACCGGCGCGGCGGCCGCCCGATGACCAAATCGCCCCATGCCTTTCGCAGCATCGGCGAGGTGGCGCGCCTGGTTGGGGTGGCCACCCATGTCCTTCGCTACTGGGAAACGCAGTTCGCGGCGTTGCGGCCCGTCAAGCGCGCGGATGGGCGGCGCTATTACCGGCCCGATGACGTGCTGCTGGTCGCCGGCATCCGCGAGGCGCTGCACGAGGAGGGGCTGACGATCCGCGGCGCCTGCCGCCTGATCGCCCTGGACGGGGGCGCGGGCCTGCGGGCAAGGGGTGCGGCCCGGCTGGCGCGGGCGGGCATCGCGCTCGACGATGATTCCGGGCAGAGCGCCTCTGCACCCGTGCCGTCCGATGCCTCGCCTTCGCAGCCCTCGCCCGCTGCCGGCGCGCTGCCCGGCGCCTTGCCGGCGGCGATCGCGGCCCCGCCCGCCTGCTGTCTGCTGGGCCGTCTTTGCGCCACGGCCGATGCGCTCCGCGATCGGCAGGCACCCCTGCCGCCCCGCATCGCTCCGCTGGTTGACGCGCTCAGGACGGCGCGCGGGGCGCTGGCCGATTCCCTGTCCGGCACCTGATTCCCGCCGCCCTGTTGAAAAGCGCGGGCGCCTCTTGTGCTGCGCTGCCGCTTGGCTCTATATGGCCCCCGTCGGGCCGTGGCGCAGTCTGGTTAGCGCGTCCGTCTGGGGGGCGGAAGGCCGCGAGTTCGAATCTCGCCGGCCCGACCATCACGAACCGCCCGCCCCCGCAAGGGGGTGGGCGTTCGCTTATCCGGCCGCATCAGGGGGCAACAGTGGACGGCGTTCTTCCTGACAGCGCCCTGCGCCGTCTGATCGACCAGGGCGCGATCGGCGCGCCTGTCCCGCTTTTGCCCGGCCAGATCCAGCCGGCCAGCATCGACCTGCGGCTGGGGCAAACCGCCTGGCGGCTGCGTGCGTCCTTTCTGGCGGGGCGCGGCCGGACCATCGCCGAACGGCTGCCCGATTTCGAGATGCACCGGATGGACCTGTCGCAGGGGGCGGTGCTGGAAAAGGGCTGCGTCTATCTGGTCCCCCTGGTCGAGCGGCTGGCCCTGCCCGACGGGATCGAGGCGGTGGCGAACGCCAAGTCATCGACGGGCCGGCTCGATCTGCTGACGCGTCTTGTCACCGATGACGGGACGGAATTCGACCGCCTGCCCGATGGCTATGACGGCCCGCTTTATGCAGAAATCTGCCCGCGCAGCTTTTCCGTGCTGGTCCGGCCGGGGATGCGCCTGAACCAGCTGCGGCTGCGCAGGGGGCAGGCGCGGCTCGACGATGCGGCGCTGCGCGCGCTGCATGCGGCTGATCCGCTGGTGGACGGGGCGCCCCTGATCGACCAGGGCCTGGGATTTTCCGTGGATCTGCGCCCCGCCGCGGGCGATCTGGTCGGCTATCGCGCGCGGCCGCATACCGGGGTCATCGATCTTGACCGCATCGCATCCTATCCGGCCGCAGACTTCTGGGACGAATTGCGCACGCGCGAGGGCCGGCTGATCCTCGATCCGGGCGCGTTCTATATCCTCGTCAGCCGCGAATCGGTGGCGATCCCCCCCGATCATGCGGCGGAAATGTCGCCCTATCTGGCGATGGCGGGTGAATTCCGCGTCCATTACGCAGGGTTTTTCGATCCCGGCTTCGGCCATGGGCCCGGCGGGCGGGGGGCGCGCGGCGTGCTGGAGGTGCGCTGTCACGAGGCGCCCTTTGCCCTGGAACACGGCCAGATTGTCGGGCGGCTGGTCTATGAACGCATGATCGCCCGCCCCGATCAGCTTTACGGCGACGGGATCGCCTCGAACTATCAGGGACAGGGGCTGAAGCTGGCCAAGCAGTTCCGCTGAGCGGGCCGGTCAGCGGCTCATCCGGCGGGCAAGCTGGGCGGCCTTGCGGGCGCGCTTGACGCTCTCGCGCGCGGCCCTGGCCTGCTTGCCGGCCTGCGGCGCATCCGCCTTGCCGGTGCGGGCATCCTTACCTGCCGGGGGCGCAGGGTTCTTGCGTGCAGCCCGCTTCAGCAGCCTGCCCGCCAGAAAGCGGCCCATCCTGCCCATCATGCCGTTCAGGTTCATCGATCGTCCCTCAGTCGCCGAAAAGATCTTCGCCCGGCGCGTCGTCCTGCGCTATATCGGCCTGCGCCGCGCCATGGGCAAGCCCTGACTGCGCCGCCATGGGGCCGGCAGGGTCCAAAAGCCCGGCGGCGCGCAGCTCGGCCAGGCCGGGCAGGTCACGGGTGCTGGACAGGCCGAAATGATCCAGGAACGCCTCGGTCACCACGAAGGTGACGGGGCGGCCGGGGCCTTGCCGCCGGCGTCCCAGCCGCACCCAGCCCATCTCGATCAGCTGGTCAAGCGTGCCGCGGCTGACCGCGACGCCGCGGATCTCCTCGATCTCGGCGCGGGTGACGGGCTGGTGATAGGCGATGATGGCCAGCGTTTCCGTGGCGGCACGCGACAGGCGGCGCGTTTCGACCACCTGATCATGCATCAGGAACCCGAGATCGGGCGCGGTGCGGAAGGCATAGGCATCGCCGATGCGCGCCAGCTCCACCCCCCGATCCCGATAGCGAAGGGCCAGCCGCCGCAGCGCCTCGGCCGGGTCGCTGCCGGGCGGCATCCGGGCGGCCAGCTCGGGCACGCCCAGCGGCCGGGCACTGGCGAACAGCATCGCCTCAACCATGCGCTCCTGCGCCTCGATCGGTGTCGGCGCAAAGGGGGCGGGCGCATCGGTCATCGGGGGCGCAGGGCGATGGGTGCAAAGCTGCCGTCCTGCCGCAGGTCGATCCGGCCCTGCTTGGTCAGTTCCAGCGCCGCGGCAAAGGTGGCGGCGGCGGCCGACCGGCGGCGCGGCTCGGTCTCTGACCAGCCAGGGGGCAGAAAGGCCAGCAGGTCTGTCCAGCCCATTGCCGGGCCGATCGACCCGGCCAGACGTTCAAGCGCCTGTTCCAGGGTGCAGATGTCGCGGCGGTCAAAGGCATAGGGCCGAAACTCGTCGCGGGTGCGCAGGCGGGCATAGGCCTGCATCAGGTCGATCAGGCCGGCCTGCCAGCGGACCGTCCTGCTGCGCGCCACGGTTTCGGGCGCCCCGCGGGGGAAACGGTCCAGCCCCAGCCGCGGCCGCCCCATCAGCCGCGCCGCCGCCGCGCGCATGGCGTCCAGCCGTTCCAGACGGAAGGCCAGATGCGCGGCCATGTCCTCGCCCTCGGCATCGCCGGACTGCGGATCGGGGGGCAGCAGCAGACGCGATTTCAGAAAGGCCAGCCAGGCCGCCATCACCAGATAATCCGCAGCCAGTTCGATCCGCAGGCTGCGCGCCTGTTCGACAAAGGCCAGATACTGCTCGGCCAGCGCGAGAACGCTGACCTGCATCAGGTCAACCTTCTGCGTGCGGGCCAGCGCCAGCAGCAGGTCGAGCGGCCCGTCATAGCCGGGCACGCCCACGATCAATGTCTCGCCCGCCAGGGGCTGGATTTCGTCAGGCGGCGCCGGCATGGCCATCACCCCGCAGCCTGGGACAAGAGGGGCGCCAGGCCGATGGCGGCCGGCCCGACACGGCCCCTGGGCAGACAGTGGCTGCCAGCCGCGCCAGGGCGCAGATGCGGCACAAGGTCACGCCGCCCAGCTTGCGCGGCGTCGCGCAGGGCCGCATGGGGCGCGGAGTGGCAGGCGATGTTGCCGGCCTGTTGCGGCGCCTGCCCCTGCCCCGGCCTGGTGCATCGCCTTGTGCGGCGCGAGGCCTGAAAAAACCCCGCCGCCCGCATGCCGCGCGGGCCGGCGCCCCATGAAAAACGCCGCCCCATAGGGGACGGCGCTGATTGTGAAGGCACAGGCGCGATCAGTTCTTGGCGTAGTATTCGACGACCAGGTTCGGTTCCATCTGCACCGCATAGGGCACATCGCCCAGCGCGGGGGTGCGCACGAAAGTGGCGCTCATCTTGCCGTGGTCCACATCCAGGTAATCGGGCACGTCCCGTTCGGCAAGACCGACCGCTTCCAGCACGATAGCCAGCTGGCGGGATTTGTCGCGAACGGCGATCACATCGCCTTCCTTGACGCGGTAGGACGCGATGTTGACGCGCTGGCCGTTCACGGTGACATGGCCGTGGTTGACGAACTGGCGCGCGGCAAAGATCGTGGGCACGAACTTGGCACGATAGACGACGGCATCCAGCCGACGCTCCAGCAGGCCAATCAGCATCTCGCCGGTGTCGCCGCGCAGGCGCTCGGCCTCGGCATAGATGCGGCGGAACTGCTTTTCGGTCAGATCGCCGTAATAGCCCTTGAGCTTCTGCTTGGCGCGCAACTGGGTGCCGAAGTCGGACAGCTTGTTCTTGCGGCGCTGGCCATGCTGGCCGGGGCCGTATTCACGCTTGTTCACCGGGGATTTGGCACGGCCCCAGATGTTCTCGCCCATGCGGCGGTCGATCTTGTATTTGGCAGCGGTGCGTTTGGTCATCGCTGATCTCCTTCGTTCGTGTGAAGGGCGTTGTCCTTTCCCGCAAGCGGGCGACAGGCTTCCCCTTGCGGGGTCCACCAACACCAATGGAAGCGCGCGTTATAGGCCCATGCGGGGCCAAGTCAACCGCCTGCGCGGTTCAGCTGCGCATGAACCCCATGATCCACCATGCCAGGGCCGAGCAGACCAGCGCCGCCGCCGTCACCGGAACGGCGCTGCCGTCATAGGCCTGGCCGACCGGCGCCGCGATCAGCACCGCGCCCAGCGTCGACAGCGCCGAGACGACCGAGGCGGTCATGCCCGCGATATGGCCCATGCGCTGCATCGCCATGGCGTTCAGGTTGCCGAAGGTCAGCCCGGCCATCGTGAACAGGCTGACCGCCCACAGGAAGAACGCGGCAAAGCGCAGGCCCTGCGGCAGGAACCCCGTCAGCAGCGTCAGCAGAAAGACCCCGGCGATCACGATCTGCGCGCCATAGGCCCTGCGGGCGATGCGATACATCCCGATCCGCATGACCATGCGCGAATTGGCAAAGGTTCCGCAGCCCGACAGCACCGCCATGGCCGCGAACCACAGCGGAAAGCGATCGCCCCGTCCATAGGTTTCCCCGAACAGCTGCTGGGCCGAGGAAAGCAGCGCGAACATCTGCCCAAAGCCCAGCGCGATCACGACGGTGCACAGCACCACCTCGCGGTCGGCCAGCACCTCGCGCGCCCCTGCGATCAGCGGGGCAAGCGCCAGGGGGCGGCGGGCCGGGGCCGGCAGCGTTTCGGGCTGGCGCAGGCCGAACCACAGCCAGCCGACAAGGCCGAAGCCGATGAAGGCGTAAAAGACGCCGTGCCATCCCAGCGCGCGGCTGAACACCATCCCCAGCGAGGGCGCGATCGCCGGGACGATCATGAACACCATCATCACGACGCTGGTGATGCGGGCCATCTCGCGCCCCTGGTAAAGATCGCGCACCAGCGCCGTGCCGACGATCCGCGGCCCCGCCGCCCCCAGCCCCTGGACAAAGCGCGCGGCCAGCAGCAGCTCGAGCGAATTGGCAAACAGCGCCGCGGCGGCTGCCAGCAGATAGATCGCAAAGCCAATCCCCATGGCGCGCTTGCGGCCGATGGCATCCGATATCGGCCCCGCGAACAGCGTGCCCAGCCCCATGCCCGCCACGAAACTGGTCAGGACCAGCTGCGCCCGGTTCGCCCGCTCCGGGGTCAGCGCGGCCGCGATCTCCGGCAGGGCCGGCAGCATCGCGTCCATCGAGAAGGCGACCGTCGCGAACAGCAACGCGAGCAGCGCGATCAGTTCGCCCTGCGGCAGGCGGGCGGATGAGGACGGGGTGGCGGCGGAGGACATCGGCAGGCTCCCATGCCGCACAGCGGGTCGGCACTGTGTTCGGCTTTGCGCGACCGCTTAAACCCCGGGCGGCGCAGCGGCAAGGCGCGGCACGCCGGGGGCGGGGCCGGATGGCAGGGCGACAGGCGTGGGGGCGACCGCCCGCAGGCCGCCAGCCAGCCGCCAGCCATGGCCGCGCATGGGGGCACCGGCCGGCCCCGGCCCATCATCCGGGAGGGCGCTGGGCAGCAGCCGGGCTAAGCCTTGCGCCTTGCACTGACGGCTGCCCGACGGGCAGGCCGGGCGCCTGCGGGTATGATCGTATTTCCTGTGCGGCCCTCGCGCCGGGCAAGGCGCAGGGCCGGATCGTCGGCCCCTGCCGCATGCCTGACGGAAACATCCGTCCGGGTGATGACGCCCTGCTGGCAAACAGCTATGCTGGACCCGCGCCCTCAGGGATGATGGAGAGCTTGATGATCGCGCTTGCGCAGACCCCCATGCCACCCCAGCCACGGCCCGAGCAGCCCTTTCCCCGAACGGCGGGAATCCTGCTCGGCCTCGGCCTGGGCGGGTTTTTCGATGGGATCGTGTTTCATCAGATCCTTCAATGGCACCACCTGCTGACCTGCGCGGGCTTTCCCGCCGACAGCCTGCGCAATCTAGAAATCAATACGCTCGCCGATGGGCTGTTCCACGCCTCGACCTATGTCTTCGTGCTGCTGGGGCTGGTGGTGCTGACGCGCGCCGGGCGGCGGGCCTGCCTGCGCTGGTCGGCGATGCTGGTGGTCGGATCGGTGCTGATCGGCTTTGGCCTGTTCAACCTGGTCGAAGGGATCGTGGATCACCAACTGCTGGACCTGCACCACGTCAACGAAACCGTTCCGGTGGAACAATGGATCTGGTGGGACATGGGCTTTCTGGCCTGGGGCGCGCTGATGCTGGTGGCTGGCTGGCAGATCCACGCCATCGGCCGTCAGCGCGCAGCCTTGCACCGCCCCTGAGCGCAGGGGCAGGGGCCGGATGCCCGGCCCTGCCCCCCCCGGTCCCCTGGTCAGGGTGTCATGACGCATTTGATGCATTCAGACCGCTTGTCGCGGAAGGTTTCGTAAAAGCCAGGCCCGTCATCCAGCGTGCCGCGATGGGTGATGATGACGCTGGGGTCGATCTCGCCCGCGACGATGCGTTTCAGCAGGCGGTCCATATAGGCGCGGGTGTTGGTCTGCCCGCCCCGCAGCATCAGCCCCTTGCCGAAGGCGGCGCCGATGGGAAACTTGTCCACCAGCCCGGCATACACGCCGGGGATCGACACGGCCCCGCCCTTGCGGCAGCACATGATCGCATCGCGCAGGGCGTTGGGCCGGTCCGTTTCCATCATCAGGGTCGTCTTGATCCGGTCATAGGCCTTGCCGATGATCGACGCGCCATGCGCCTCGAGCCCGACGGCATCGATGCAGCGGTTGGGCAGCTTGCCGCCGGTCAGCTCCATCAGCGTGTCATAGCTGTCCTGCTTGGACAGGTCGATCGTCTCGGCCCCGGCCTCGCGCGCAAGGGCTAGGCGGCCTTCCTCGAAATCGAGGCTGAACACCCGTTCGGCCCCCAGCATCAGGGCCGAGCGCAGGGCGAACTGCCCCACCGGGCCGGCCCCCCAGATCGCCACGATATCGCCAGGCCCGGTGCCGATCTGTTCGACGGCCTGATAGCCGGTCGGAAAGATGTCGGTCAGGAACAGCACCTTTTCGTCGGGCAGGCCCTCGGGCACGGCCAGCAGGCCCACATCGGCATGGGGCACCCGCACCAGTTCGGCCTGTCCGCCCGCATAGCCCCCGAAAAGATGGGAATAGCCGAACATCCCGCCGCCCGCCTGGCCATAGAGCGGCTCGAGCTTTTCATGATCGGGATTGGTGTTGTCGCACAGCGAATAGGCATCGGCCCGGCAGAACGAACAATGCCCGCAGGCGATGTTGAAGGGTACCAGCACCCTGTCGCCGACCTTGTGACCGGTGACGGCGCTGCCCGTGGCGACGATCTCGCCCATGAATTCATGGCCCAGCACGTCACCCTTGCGCATCTCGGGCATGAAGCCGTCGTAGAGATGCAGGTCCGATCCGCAGATCGCCGTCGAGGTGACGCGGATCACCACGTCGGTGGGCTGTTCGATGGTGGGGTCTTCGACGGTATCGACCTGCACCTTGCCGGTGCCCTGGAAGGTGATCGCGCGCATGCTGGAAAGTCCTTTGGGGTTTCGCCCGTCAACGCGCCATGCCGGGCGGGGTTCCTTGCCGCCGGGCCGCGCAGCCCCGCCTTCCGAGCCGCAACCACCCCCCGGACCAAGCAGCGGGGGATGGCCGAGCCCGTTAAGCCCGGTCCGGCTTTCGCGGCACCGCATCTGCAAAGCGGGCTGTGCGGCGAATACCTTTCGCGTGATCTCACCGGCCGGCGCGCTGTCCCCTGCGCCGCGGCCTCAAGGGTGGCGCAGGGGCCGATCTGGCGCCAAGCCGGCAAGGGACCGGGGAAAGGACAGGCGGTTTGATCATCCGCAGGCCCGCCGGGCCGCCAGGCCGCTTGCCTGACGGGCCGGCGTCCTTGCGGGAGGGGATGTCGTTTCTATGTTCTGAGGCATGGAACTCACTCCCCTTCATGATCAGATGGCGCCTGACCGGCATGCCGGCCCGCCCCTGCTGGCCGGGTTCGAATGCGGCCGGCTGCACTGGAACGGCCACGACCTTCTGCACTCGACCGGGCATCTGCCCGATGGGCGGATGCAGCACCATTACGGCGTCGCGCTGGCCGAAGGGGCGGCAGGCGCGCGCGACGGGCTGTCATGGCGCCACGACATAGCCGCCCGCATCCGCGCCGTGCCCGAAGGATTTCCGGTCATCTGGGATCTGGCGCATTTCGACCTGCCGCCCCGCCCGGCCCAGCACGCGATCGCCTGCGCGGCCGCCCTGCCGCCCGGATCATGGGCCATCGCCGTCAACGAGCCCTCGGTCGGGCGCCGCGTTGCCGGGGTCATCCGCTCGCGCGCCGTCGATGCGGCGCTGCGGATGATGACCACGGTTGCGATGCTGCCGAACCGCCCCCGTTTCGCGACCTGCGATCCTTTCCACCACCTGCACCCCGAGGTGTTCCGGGCCACCGACCGGCTGGTCGCCAGCGGGCTGGTCGAGATGGTCGGCGTCAACTATTACCCCCATCACGCCGTCGAGCCGCTGCACCATGTTCTGCGCGTGGTCGCCGAACGCTGGCGCCTGCCGGTGATGATAACCGAAACCGGCTGGCACCAGGGCCTGCGCGCGGCGCACCAGCGCTTTCCCCATGTCCAGGACCGCTGGGACTGGCTTGCCCATGTGCGCGCCGAGGTCGCCCGCGCCGATGTCGATGTGCGGGGGATCTGCTGGTATCCATGGCTGGACATGCCAGACTGGCAGGATCCGGGCCGCGGCCGCTGGCCCTGCGGATGGCCGGGGCGGCAGGGCTGAAGGCGTCAACCCCGGGTTGCGGGTCAAGCCGCCCTGTCGCCTTGCGAGAGCGCCGCGATCCGCCTAACCCTCGGGGCATGAAGACGACCCTCGCCCATCATGCCGATTACCGCATCACCCTGCACCAGGCGGGATCCGCGCCGGCGACGCGGCTGGTCATCACCTTCGGCGGGCAGCCCTCGGACCTGCGCGACGATGGCTTCGGCACCGATTTCTGCCTGAAGAAGGGATGGGACAACATCTACGTCGCCCAGCGCCACGGCACGCAGTATCAGGGCCTGCCGCTCGACGCCTTTGCCGCGGCGGTGGCCCCCCTGTGCAAGGGCCGCGACGTGCTGACCTATGGGCCGAGCCTGGGGGGCTATGCCGGGCTTTACTATGGCGGGGTGATCGACGCGCGCATCATCGCCGCCGCCCCCATGCTGCCGGCCTGGCCGCCGCTGGGCCACAAGGCCTATCGCGACCTCGTGCTGACGCATCAGCCTCTGGCCAGGGCGCCGCGCGCCACCCGCGCGCCGGTGGTGATCCTTGATCCGGCGCTCAGGAACGATTCGCGCATCCTGGCCGAGATGATCCGCCCCGCCTATCCCGCCGTGCGCGTGGTCGAGGTGCCCCATGCCGGCCATGCCGTGCTGATCCCCCTGCAACGGGCGCGGGTGCTGGGGCCGCTGGTCGTCGGCCTGGTCGAGCGGGACGAGATCATCCCCTTTGTCCCGCCGGGCGAGGGAACGGCCATCTATCACGGCCAACGCGGGCAGGAACTGCTGCAAAGCGACCGGACGGCCGCCATCGAACAGCTGCGCATCAGCCTTGCGATCGAATCCAGCAAGCGTTTTTTCGGCATCCTCGTGAACACGCTGATCCGCTCGGGACGGCTGAAGGAAGCGCAGGCCGAGATCGACCGCGCCGCCGCCGCGGGCGACAAAAGGCTGACGCTGACCCCGCGCCTTGCCGCCGATGCCGCGTCCGCCGGCCTGCGCCTGCCCGCCTGAGGCAGGCGCCCCTGCCGATCCGCTGCTGGCCGCAAGGCGGCAGGCGGATGAGGGCCGGTCAGCTCGCGCTAGGCAGGCAGGGCACCCGGCCCGTGCCCCTGCCCCAGCAGGCAGCCGCTGCCGGCAGCGGGTGCGCGGGCTTTCTGCCCGCCAGCCGGGACAGGGCGGCGCTGGTCGCGGCCGGCAGGAACAGATGGTCCCAGTCATACTGTCCCGTCGCAACAAGCGCGGCAAAATCGTTCAGCCTGACCTCGAACCCGGAAAAGCTGCATATCCCTTCGGCGCGCAGCTCGCTGATCATCCGGTTCGTGTGCACGGCCGTCATGCCGCAAGCTTCGCCCAGTTCGCTCTGACTGATCGGCAGCTCATAGCCATCCAGCCCGCAAAGCCCGCGCGCGTAAAGGCGCACAAGCATTTCCGCCAGGAAGTTGGCGATGCGCGCGCGCCCCGCCAGCCGCCCCACCCTGAACACCTGATAGCGCTGGATCGCCGCATCGATCAGCACGATGCGCCACAGCATGTCATAAAGGGCCGGCGCCGTCTGGTGCAGGTGACCGACCGCCCGATAGGACAGATCCCTGACCGCGCCCTCGCCCAGCGTTTCCACGTCATGATCCAGATGGCCCATGCGATAGCTGGACAGGTCCACGAAATCGCCGGGGATCTGCACGGACAGGATCTGCCGCCGCCCCAGCCTGTCCGCACGGTGGCGGCTGACAAAGCCGCGGACCAGATAGACCGACCGGTCAAGCGGCTGATGGGCGCGGGCCAGGCATTGTCGGGGGCCAAGGGGGGTTTCGGTTCCCAGAAACGAGGCAAGCAGCTGGGCATCGCCTTCGCTCAGAAGTCCGGCATAGGCCCGGACGATGTCGATTCCCTGCACCGATTGCCCCCTTGGACATTAAGATCAATCATAGAACATCGCGCCATGGGCGAAAAGGAGGATCGCCGGCCGCAAGGGGCGCCGCCATGATCGGCCGGGCCGGCAGGGTGCCGGCCCCGGCAGGAGGGACGCAGGGTGCGCAATCCTGGCCTGCCGGCGCGGCTGTGTTCATGCAAGGGGGCTGCAAAACATGGCGCGGCCCGGCAGCAGCGGACAGCGGCGGGTGCGATCCTCGCGCGGGGATTCCCCCGCTCGCCCAAGGTGCCGATGATGGGCGCGGCGGGCAGTGGGACGGGCACTCCGTCCAAGATGCAGGCCAAGCGCGTGATCTGCCCGGCCTGCCCGGCTGCCCTCGCTCAGCGGCGGCGGCGCTGTGTCAGCAGGATCGCGGCCGTTGCGGCCAGCCCCAGGCCCAGTGCCAGCTTGGGCACGGCAGGGCTGCCCAGGCTGCGCGAATAGACGCTGGGCCAGCCGGCCTGCGGCCCGTCCTCGTTGCCGCCCGACAGGGACATGCGCAAGTTGCCGGCCCGCGGTGGATGGGGGTCGCCCAGCTGCGCCTCGTAAAGGGCCGTCGCGCTGACCCGGTCGGCCAGGGCAGGCATGAGCGCGCCCAGAATGCCCATGATCGGGGCAGCGCCGCCGACATAGACCTCGCGCACCGGATGGGCCACCGCGCCCAGAATGACGCGGGCAGCCTCCTCGGGGGCATAGACCGGCGGGGGCAGCTGCGCCTCGTGCCCGGTGATGTTGCGCGCATGGCGCGTCAGGGGCGTGCCGATCGAGGCCGGCTTGACCAGCGTGACCTGGATGCCCGCGCCGTCATGCAGCAGTTCGGCCCGCAGCGCGTCGGTGAATCCGCGCACCGCATGCTTGGACGCGCTGTAGATGCCCTGCAGGGGAAAGGCGCGTTCCGACCCGATGCTGCCCATGTTGATGAGCGTGCCGCCGCTGGCGCGCAGATGCGGCAGGGCGGCCAGGCTGCCGTGGACCACGCCCCAGAAATTCGTCTCGAACAGCTGGCGCATGTCGGCTTCGGATACCTCTTCCAGCCGTCCCCAGATCGACACGCCGGCATTGTTCACCCAGGCGTCGATCCGCCCATGGCGCGCAACCGCCGCGCCAGCCAGCGCATCGACCTGATCGCGCCGGGCCACATCGGTGGGAACGGCGATCGCATTGCCCCCTTGGGCGGTGATTTCATGCACGAGCCGGTCCAGCACTTCGGCCGAGCGGGCGGCCAGCACCACGCGCGCGCCCCGGTCTGCGGCGCGGCGCGCGGTGGCAAGGCCGATGCCGCTGCTGGCCCCGGTGATGACGATGACCTTACCGGACAATGATTCCGTCATGGCGATTTTTCCTTTTGCGTGGGCGGGACGGATGGCCCCCTGTCCCTGTCGGCTTGCGGCCCGCTCAGCGGGCCAGCGCGGATCGGTCATAGGCCGCCAGCAGGGCGGCCGCGTCGTCATGGATCTCGACCGCGCCGGCATCGGCCAGCGCCGCGTCGCCAAACCCGCCCGAACGCAGCGCGATGGCGGCGATCCCGCAGCGGCCCGCGGCCTCGATGTCATAGGGCGTGTCGCCGACGACGATCGCCTCATGGGGGCCGATGCCGTCCAACCTGCCAAGCGCGGCGGCAAAGATGTCCGGCGCGGGCTTGGTGTTTTCCACGTCGTCCGAGCAGGTGGTGGCCGCGGCCAGTTCCTGCGCCTTCAGAAGGTCGAGATAGTGGTCCACCTCGCCGCGCGAGGCGGATGAGGCCAGCACCACCCGCTGCCCCGCGGCATGAACGCGCGCCAGCAGCGAGCCGGCCTGGGGGAAAGGCATGATGCCTTGCAGGAAACGCTCCTTGAAGATCGCGCCATGCGCCTTGCCCAGCGCCTCGATGCGGGCCTCGTCAGCATCGGGCAGCAAGGCGGGCACCAGCATGTCCGCGCCCTTGCCCATCTGCTGATGCACGGCCTGCCGGTCGGGCGATGCCCCGACCTGTGCCAGCGCCTCCAGCCAGGCAGTCACATGCTGCTCGTTGCTGTCCACAAGTGTTCCGTCAATGTCGAAAAGAACGGCCTTTATCATGAAGGCTCCTGCCAGAATGGGTCATGCGGCGGCCGGGTATCGAATGATGCGGACAATGCGGCGGCACCGGAAAGGCCGGGGCAGCAGGCCCTTGCCTTTCCTTGTCGGCGGTCATGGCACCAGCCCGTATCCCGGACACCTGAGTGCCGTCGAACGCCTCAGCGCCTGCAGGGTTTCGCCAACAGATGTTTAGTCATGGCCCGCCCGGGCTCATCCACCAGGGCGCGGCGCCCGCCATGCGGCACCGTCGATCACCCGGAAATCACGTCCCGCAGCCAAGGATTGCACCGCCTTTCATGCCCCCATCCTTGCTGGCGGCCAGCAGAGGCAGCTGGCCGTGGCGGTGGCGGCTCCTGGATCGACTGCCCGCCTGCGACGGCGCAACATGGCTCTGCACGGCGCCCCGGGCGGCGCCGCGCCGGTGCCCCGCCCGGCCCGCCTCGCCCCGCCGCGGGCAGGCAAGGACAGCGCCCGGCAGGCAGCCACGTCCTGGGATCAGGCCAGGCCCAGCCTGCCGCGCAGGTTGGACAGATCCTCGGCCAGCGTGTTCACGGCGGCGGCCAGGACGTTCCGATCCTCGTCGGTCAGCTTGTCATAGAGGGCAAATCCGTCGCCTTCGCGATACTTGTCCAGAATGGCGTCCACGGTGGCGAAATTGGCGTCCACCTTGGCGGTGAAGGCGGCGTCGTCCAGCAGCGGGCGGACCAGTTCATAGATCTTCTGCGAGCCGTCCACATTGGCCCGGATATCCCACAGGTCGGTGTGGCTGTAGCGGTCTTCCTCGCCGGAAATCTTGGTGGCGGCGACTTCCTCCATCAGGACAGCGGCGCCCCCGACGACCACCTGGGGCGGAAAGGTCAGCCCCTCGATGCGGCCCTGCAGGTCGGTGACATCGGCCAGCAGGCGGTCCGCCGCGGCCTGAACGGATGCGGTGCTGTTTTCCTGCCACAGCGCATATTCGATGCGGTGAAAGCCGCTGAAGTCGGGATCCTTCTCGCCCCCCTCGAAATCATCGGCGCGGGCATCCATGGACAGGTCGAGATCGCTGAACAGTTCGGCGATCGGCTCGATCCGTTCATAGCCTACGCGCGTTCCGGCATACAGCGCCTTGGCCCGGTCCAGATCGCCCGCCTTGATCGCCGCGGCAAACACGGTGGTATCAGCCACCAGCTTGTCGGCGTTTTCGGTCACATACAGCTTGTAATCGCTGATCGGCCCGACCAGGTCGAGGCTTGCCTGCTGGGCAAGGGCGGGCGAGGCCATCAGGGCGCACAGCGCGGTTGCGTGCAGTCGCGTCATTCACATCTCCATCAGGGTCGGGACAGGCTGGCGATGAGCTTGCGTCCAAGATAATCGTCATCGTCCGCCATGCCGGGCAGCACGAAGAAATAGCCGCCCCCCACCGGCTTGACATATTCCTCCATCGGCTCGCCGTTCAGGGCGTTCTGCACATGGATGAAGCCTTTCTGCAGATCGGCCTGGTAACAGATGAACAGCAGGCCCTGGTCGATCTGGCCATTGCGCGTCACGCCGTTGGTATAGTTGAAGGGCCGGCGCAGGATCAGATGGGCGTCCGCGCCCGGACCCCGGGGATTGGCAAGCCGGATATGCGCCCTCAGCGGGGTGTGCCGGCCATCCGGGTCAGCGGCATAGTCGGGGGTGTCGAACTCGGTCCCGTCGGGGCGGTCGAGGGGCGCGCCGGTGATCTTGGAGCGGCCGAAGACGCGCTCCTGCTCGGCCAGGGGGGTTCGGTCCCAGCGCTCGACGAAATTGCGGATGATGCGCACGGCCTGATAGCTGCCGCCCTGCGCCCAGTCCGGCTCGCCCGCGCCGGCCCAGACGATGCGGTCCATCAGCCCATGGTCGGCCGCGTCAGGGTTGGCCGAGCCGTCGCGGAAGCCCAGGAAATTGCGCGCATTGGGCAGCCGCCCCGGTTCGGTCGCCGTCACCTGGGGGACCGATCCGGCCTGCATCCAGCCCAGCACCAGCCGGTCCGACAGGGTCTTGACCACGTCGCGCAGCGCATGGACGCATGCATCCGAACTGTTGGCGCAGATCTGCAGCGACAGATCGCCATGGCACAGGGATGCGTTCAGCGCGTCGTTGGGAAAGGCCGTCATCCGCACCAGCCGGACGGGGCGATGGGGGCGCAGCCAGTCATGGCGCTGGAAAAGCTGATCGCCCAAGGCAACGGTGATCGTCAGCGCATCGGGTTCGATCACCGGGCCCAGCAGGCCCGAATCGGCGGGGGGAAAGCGCGGGTCCAGCACCGGGACCGGCCCCCCGGCGGCCAGAAAGACGATCCGCGCCGACAGCCGCCGCAGCACATCCTCAAGATCGGCGGGCGATTGGGCGATCACGGCAAAGCTGGCCAGCAGCCCGTGCGCGGGGCGGGGCGTGGTGATCCCCGCCTGATGGATGCCGAAGGGCGCGATCCGCTCGGCGGCCTTGACGGCGCAGGCGCGCGGGGCGGCGGTGACCGAGGCATCGGGGGCAGCACCTGCGGGGGCTGCGGGCGCAAGGGCATCGGGCGCGGGCACCGCCCCCTGGGCGGCGCGGCCGGCCAGCGGGGCGACGGCCGCAAGGCCCAGGCCGCGCAAAACCGCGCGGCGGCTGCGGCTGGCGGGGGGCATGCTGCGAGTCATCGGCTCTCTCCCTCAGTCCAGGGCGATCGCGGCGGCGGCCCGCTCGATCGCGGGGGCCAGCAGGGCCGGATCATCGGCCCCCAGCGCCGCGTCCAGCGCAGCCGCGGCATCCGAATCGGCCGCAGCGACCAGCGGGCGCAGCAGCATCATGGGACGGGCGATCCCCTCGCGCAGGGCCTCCGACTGGGACGGATCGGCCGGCGCGTAAGGAGCAGCGGCCTCTTGGCGGCGGCCCGCGGCCTGCGCCGCCATCCGCGGCAGATCGCCCGGCTCAAGCCGCAGCGCCGCCAGCCTTGTGCCCAGATCGGCCGCATCGGCCAGCAGGGCCTTGGCCGTGGGTTCCAGCCCCTGGGCGCTGCCCTGCCGCCACAGCCCGTATTCGATGCGGTGAAGGCCGGTAAAGCCGGGATCATCCTCGCGCCGGGCCAGATAGATGGCCTGCGGCGCCATGCGGGCCGACAGGTCGGCAAACCGGTTCATCACCGGCGCCAGCCGCGCCCAGGGCAGTTGCGCGGCCTGCCAGGCAGAGCGTGCATCCGCCACGTTCCCCGCCGCGATCGCGGCATCCAGATCCGTCAGGGCCGCGTTCAGCCGGCGCGACTGGGTGATGAGGAACACCCGGTATTCCGACAGCGGCCCGATGAAGTCGGCAGCGGGCGGGGCGCTGGTCCGGGCTGCCGATTCGGCGGTTGCCTGGACGGTCAGCGTGCCGCGGGGATTGGACAGCAGGCCGCAGGTGATGGCGTATTCGCCCGGGCGCAGCTGTTCGGTCAGGGTGGCGGTCAGGCCGGGGGCGATGTTCTCGCGCTCGGCCACGACCATGACACCGTCGAGGATTTCCCATTCAAGCGGGCGATCGGAATCGTTGCGGACGACAAAGCGGGTCCGGCCTGCCGGAACCGTCAGCGCCATCGGCTCGCAGGCACTGCCGGTGACGCGCACGGCAACCGCCCCGTCCAGTTCCGCGGGGGCGCGGCCGCGCGCGGCCGCCCAGAACGCCCCCGCCCCCGCGATCACCAGCGCCGCCGCGCCCCCCACGGCCCACCACATCGCACGCCCTGGCGCGCCTGCATTCGCTTTGTCGGTCAATGAACTGCCCTCCGGCCGGATCGCGGCTCATCCTGCGGGCGCAGGAACAGCCACAGGGACGGGATCAAAACCGCCGCCCACAGCATCACCTCGCCCACCGCCGGCCGATCGTGATAGCCGAACAGGCCCGACAGGATCGCACCGGGAACCGAGCTGACCGGCAGCAGCCGGCCCAGATCCCAGGCGGTCTGCTGAAGATGGTTCCAGATGCCCGCCTCGTGCAGGCTGCGCAGCACCGTCGCGGCCAGCCCCGCGGCGACGACGATCACCAGAACGCCCGTCCAGCGGAAGAAGCGCGCCAGGTCGAGCCGCACCGAGCCGCGGTAAAGCCCGACCCCCGCCACCGCCGCCACCGCCAGCCCGGCAAGCGCGCTGAGCGGCACGGACGGGCCGGGCGACTGCTGGAACAGGGCCAGCAGGAAGAACACCGCCTCAAGCCCCTCGCGCGCGACGGCCAGGAAGGTCGTTCCGATCAGCGCCCAGGTGGCGCCGGCCGAGGCGAAGGCCCGCTCGACCCCCCCTTCCAGGGTGCCGCGCACCGAGCGCGCGGCGCGGCGCATCCAGATCACCATGGACATCAGCACGACAACGGCAACCGCGCCCAGTGCCGCCTCGAACAGCTCCTGCATGCGCTGGGGGAATTCGGCGCTGGCAAGCTGCAGCGCGGCGCCCGCGAACAGCGACAGGGCCACGGCCAGCAGAACGCCCACCCAGACCGCAGGCAGCCAGGCAGCCCGGCCTGTCCGCCCCAGATAGGCGGCGATGATCCCGACGATCAGCGCCGCCTCGACCCCTTCGCGAAACATGATGAGAAAAGCGACGAGCATACCGAACCGTCCAATTTTGACCTACCTTTTCGCTCAGCTTCAGCGCCGATGCAAGATGGCATGCTACACGACCCCGTGCGCGCCTGCGGGCCAGCGCGCCTGGTGCATGCAAGGCCGGCCGGGCGCTGGCCCTCAGGTGGCGGGCATCAGGGGGCCATAGAGGATCAGCGCCGGATGGGGACTGGCCCCGGCCAGCGCCGCCGCAAGCTCTGCCACGGTCGAGTGCAGCAGCTTCTGCGCCGGGGTTCCGACCGCCTCGGCCAGCAGCGCCGGGGTATCGGGGGGCAGGCCATGTTCGATCAGCCCGGCCGCAAGCACAGGAAATGTCCGCCGGCCCATATAGACGACGGTGGTCGCGCCCGGATCGGCCAGCGCCGCCCAGTTCAGCGCCTGCGGCAATGCGCCCGTCACATCGGCGCCGGTGACGAACTGCACGCGCCGCGCGGTCAGGCGCCGGGTCAGCGGCAGGCCCGCGACCGCCGCCGCCGCCGATCCGGCCGACACGCCGGGCACGATCTCATAGCTGATGCCCGCGGCAGTCAGCGCCATGATCTCTTCCTCAAGCCGGCCGAATATGCCGCTGTCGCCCGACTTGAGCCGCACCACCTGCGCGCCGCCTCGGGCATGCTGCACCAGCAGGCGGTTCACGTCCTCCTGCCGCGCCGAGGGCCGGCCCGCGCGCTTGCCCACGCTGACCAGCGCCGCGCCGGCCCGCGCCATGGACAGGATCGGGCCGGAGGCGAGGTCATCATACAGCACCACATCCGCCGCCCGCAGCCGTTCGGCCCCGCGCAGCGTCATCAGCCCCGGATCGCCCGGTCCGGCCGAAACGAAGGTGACAAAGCCGCTCATGCCGCCGGGCCGGCCCCGGCAGATCGGGACGGGCACACCGCCGCGGGCCGCGTCCGCGGCACAAAGGCGGGATGACGTTCACAGGAGGGTGCCATTGTAATCTTGTCCTTGCAGGCGCGACGGTCCCGGAAAGCTACAGCATATACACAGCGCCCGCGCCGATGCACGGCCCGCCTTGCGCCCTTCGCATCCCGCAGGCCCGGCCCGAAGCGGCATGGGGCACAACCCCTTGCCTGCCCCCATGTCCCGCGCGACCGGGCCTGGCACGTCCCTGGGTCGCGAGGCCTTGGCCCGTATTGCGGCCGCCCTTCCTCCCTGGCCGAAAGGCTGAACCCCGCCCCGTCGCGCAGCAAACGCGCCGCCAGTCCAGCAGACGCGCCTGCCCCGAAATCACAGCCCGCCTGTCACACCATGCGGGAAACCCGCCGCTTCCAGCAGCAAGGGGGCGCGGCCACGCAGCTTGCAGCCGACAAGCCGCAGGATCGAAGGGATGGGATGGAGCGGGTGAAGGGAATCGAACCCTCGTCGTAAGCTTGGGAAGCTTCTGCTCTACCATTGAGCTACACCCGCATGCGCGCTGCGATAGCGTGCGGCGCGCGCGCGGTCAAGCGCCCCGCGCGCGGCGGGGCGGAGCGCGCGTCAGAGCAGGCCCATCTCGGCCAGTTCGCGCGCCAGCCGCGGCGGCAGGGCCGCTTCGGCAGCGCGTCCGGCAGGCAGGTCGGGCGGCGCATCGGCGGCCGGCAGATAGCGCCAGCCCTGAAAAGGCCGGCGCGGCACCCCCGCCACCCGGATCAGCTGCGGATCGAGGATCAGCGCGCAGCGCGCGATCCCGTCATCGCCCTTGCGTTCCTCAAGGCCGATCAGGCGCTGGCGCGCCAGCATCGTGCCCCGGAACACCCAGTAGATCGAGCCGCCGGCCAGCAGCTCGTCACTGCGCTTGGGCCACATGCGGGTGACATGCTCGGCGGGGCCGCCGCCGAACCGCTCGCGCTGCCAGCATTCCAGAACCGCCGGGTCTGGGGCGCCGACGCACAGCTTCATCATGTGCAGGGGGGTCGTCATGGGGGCGATATGGGGATGAAGGGCGGCGGTTCACAAGAGGATCAGTGGACCGACTCGGGGCGGTCGCCAAGCCGCTTCATCAGATGGGGGGCGGCAAAGCCGTGGAACACCATCGACACCAGGATGACCAGCGTCATCACCGCCCACAGCCGGTACCCGATCTCGACCGAAAAGGGCGCATGGCTCAGGCCGTAGGCCATGTAGTAGATCGACCCCACCCCGCGGATGCCCAGCACGCTGACCGCCGCGCGCGAGGGCCGCGACAGCCCCGCGCCCGCAAGCGACACCCAGCCCGCCAGGGGCCGCACCAGCAGCAGGAACAGCAGCGCGACCGCGACCCCCGACCAGCCCAGCGGCCGCAGCAATCCCTGCCCCACCGTCATACCCAGCACGAACACGACCACGATCAGGCCCATCACCTCGGTCTGTTCGACGAAATGGTGCAGCTCGCTGTGGATCTTGTGCCGGTCCTCAAAGCGCCGGAACGTGATCGCGGACAGGAACACGGCAAGAAAACCGTATCCATGAAGGGCTTCGGTCAGGCCATAGGACAGCAGCATCAGCCCCAATGCCAGGAACGCATCGGCAACCCCGCCGCCCGATGCCAGGCGGAAGGCAAGCCAGGCCGTCACCCAGCCGACCGCCGGCCCGATGACCAGGCCGACGGCCAGCCGCCAGACCACGTCATGCATCAGCCAATCGCCCAGCACATGAATGTTGAACAGCCCGTAATCGCCCGGAATACCCACCTCGGCCGTCAGCGCCGCCGCGCCGGCCAGCGCCAGGTGGACGAACGGAAAGGCCAGCCCGTCATTCAGCCCGGCCTCGGATGTCAGGGCAAAGCGGGCCTCGTCGCCATCGCCCTCGCCGGGCGGGCCGACCTGCACCGAGGCCGCCAGCACCGGATCGGTGGGCGCCAGCGCCGCGCCAAGCAGCAGCGCCGCGGCAAGCGGCAGCCCCAGCAGCGCCCAGCCCAGCAGCGTCATTCCGGCGATGCACAGCACCATCGTCGGGCCCAGAAGCCGCCAGGTCGTCCCCCAGGACCGCCAGCCCGGCGCACGGTCGATCTTGAGGCCGCATCCGGTCAGCGACAGCAGCACCACGGTTTCCGTCACATGGGTGATGACCGTCCCGCCGTCGAGCACATCCAGCGTGGGCAGGTCGAAGAACCGCCCTACCACGATCCCGCCCAGCACGCAGCCGATAGGCAGCGTCATCACCCGCGGCAGGCGATAGCGTGAAACGATCGGCGGAATGAGCGCGGCGAGCAGGATGGCGGCCCCGAACAGCGCCAGCAGCAACGGATAGGTCAACGTGATCGTCAGGCCGGACATGGGCGTTTTCCTCGGGTCAGGGGCGTTGCCTTGCTGCAGGCAGTGCAGAACGCGCAAAAGCCCGGCGCGTTGCACACAATCTGCACGCATATGCGGCGGTCGCCGGTTTTCGTCCGCCCCGGAGGGGCAGGCGCGGCCTTGCAGGCGCGCCGCTGCCGCGCCAGTGTGCCCCCCACACCCAGCGGAGTCCGACGGATGTCCCATTTCATGCTGCTGCTCGTCGCCGGATTTCTGGGCGGGATGCTGAACGCGGTCGCAGGCGGGGGCACCTTCATCACCTTTCCGGCGCTGGTGTTCACCGGCGTGCCGGTGGTGGCGGCCAATGCGACGACGACCGTGGCGGCGCTGCCCGGCTATCTGGCGGCGGCGGCCGGCTTTCGCCGCGACATGGCGCGCATCGGGGGGCCGCTGATCCTGCGCACGACGCTGTGGACGATGTTGGGCGGGGCGGGCGGTTCGGCGCTGTTGCTGGTATCGTCCAACAAGGCATTCGCGGCAGTGGTGCCGTTCCTGCTGCTGGCGGCGACGCTGGTGTTTCTGGGGGGGCCGCGCATCCGGGCGGCGGCCGCCCGGCACCGCGGGGGCGTGGCCGCCTTTGGCGCGGGCACGATGATTCCGGTGGCGGTTTACGGCGGCTATTTCAACGGCGGTCTGGGGATCGTGCTGCTGGCGCTGTTCTCGTTGTGGGGGATGACGGACCTGCACATGATGAACGGGCTGAAAAGCTGGCTGTCCTTTGCCCTGGCCGTCATCAGCACGCTGATCTTTGCCGCAGGCGGGCAGATCGCCTGGCGCGAATGCGCCATCATGGCGGCGGGCACCGTCATGGGGGGGCTGCTGGGGGCGCCGGTCGCGCGCCGCATCGCCCCGCCGGTGCTGCGCGGCTTGATCGCGGTCGTCGGCTTCGGCATGACGGCGGTATTCTTCTGGCGCCTAATGAACGGAGCGTGAGCATGGCGGATATCAAGCGGATCGAATGCGGCAACCGGATGAGCATGGCGGTCGTCCATAACGGCATCGCCTATCTTGCCGGGCAGGTCGGCAAACCCGGCGACAGCGTGACCGAACAGACGCGCGAGGTGCTGGCGCAGGTCGATCGGCTGCTGGCCGAGGCGGGCAGCGACAAGACGCGCATCCTGACCGCGCAGATCTGGCTGGCCGACATGGCCGACTTTGCCGAGATGAACGCCGTCTGGGACGCCTGGGTGCCGCAGGGGCACTGCCCTGCCCGCGCGACGGGCGAGGCAAAGCTGGCCACCCCGGATTACAAGGTCGAGATCATCGTCACGGCCGCGCTGTAATCCCCGTCCTGCCGCGGACGGCCCTGAGGACCGAGCGCGCCGCCCGCAGGCCGGGCGGCGCATCGCCCCGGCCCAGCCGGTCCATCGTCAGCTCCATGGCGGCAAGCTGGTCCGCCCGCGTCCCCGGCTCGTCCAGAAGGCCCAGCAGCGCCGCCGACATCGGGCCGGGCTGGCAGCGCCGCCCGAGGAATTCGGGGATGGCGCGGGTTTCGCTGACCAGATTCACCAGCGTCACGGTATCGACCCGCAGCAGCAGCCCGATCAGCAACCGGCTGAGCGGGGCCATGTCATAACCGATCACCGTCGGCACGTGGTTGGCCGCCAGCTCCAGGCTGACCGTGCCGGATGCGGCAAGGGCAAGATCGGCCGCGCCGAAGGCTGCGCGTTTTTCGGCCTCGCCCTGCACGATCACGGGAGCCGAGGGCCAGCGCCGCGCCATGGCGCGGACCATGTCCGCAACCCCGGGCACGGTGGGCAGCACCACCCGCATCTCGGGCACCCGGTCGCGCAGCCGGATCAGCGTCTCGTCGAAACGCGATCCCAGCCGCGCAACCTCGCCCCGGCGCGAGCCGGGCAGGCAAAGCACCAGCGGCGCATCCGCGGCGATCGCATGGGCGGCGCGGAAGGCGGCTGCATCGGCAGGGCTGGCAAGCGGCTGGGACACGACAGGATGGCCGACGAAATCGCAGCTCATCCCCGCCTCGTGCATCAGCGGCGGCTCGAAGGGAAGGATGGCAAGGACATGGTCGATGACCTCGGCCATGGATTCCGCCCTGCCCGGACGCCAGGCCCAGACCGAGGGGGCGACATAATGAACCGTGCGCATCTGCGGCGCCTGCGCCCTGAGGCGGCGCGCGACGCGCAGGCAGAAATCGGGGCTGTCGATGGTCACCAGCACATCGGGATCAAAGGCGAGCGCGGCCCTGACGGCCTCGGCCATGCGGCGGCGCAGCGCGCGATAGCGCGGCAGCACCTCGGCCAGGCCCATCACGCTCAGATCGGACATGGGGAACAGGCTCTGCAATCCCTGTGCCGCCATCGCCGGGCCGCCGATGCCGGCGATCTGCAGCGCCGGTTCAAGCTGGCGCAGCCCCGCCAGCAGCGCGCCCCCCAGCAAATCGCCCGAAGGCTCGCCCGCGATCAGAAAGACACGCATCGAACGTCCTGCCGATTATGGAGGACGGTCCGATGAATGGATGTCAGTCCCGTGCCCACAGGAACAATCCCGCCTTTTCCGCCGCAGCCACCATGGCCGCGCCGTCCAGGACCAGAACGCCGCCCGCCGCCCAGGCGATCCCCGAAAGGCCGGCTGCTGACGCCTGTGTGATCGTTTCGGGCCCGATGGCCGGCAGGTCGATGCGCCGGTCCTGGCCAGGCTTGGGCGCCTTGAACAGCACACCGCCGCGCCGCTCGGCGCGGGTGCGGGCCACGAAATCGAGCATCGGCGCGGTGCCGGGCAGCGTTTCGATCGCAAGGCACAGCCCGCCCGCGACGACGCAGCCCTGCCCGATGTCGAGCGGGCCGGTGACAGAGAGGATCTCGGCCGCGCGGGCCGCATCGGCCCGGTCTGCCGCCGAGGGACTGCCCGCCAGCACCCCTGCGGCGGCGATCAGGTCGGGGCGGATCGCCTCGGCCCCCACCACCGTCAGATCCCATTCCTCGAAGATCGCGATCAGCTCGCGCAGCAGCGCGTCATCGCCCCGGCCCATGGCCGCGGCCACGCGCGGCACCAGCGCGGCGGTGCGCGGATCGAAAGCCTCGGGATCAAGGCGGGGCCGGCGCACCGCGCCCGCAAAGACGACCCGTCCGATCCCGTCGGCGGCAAGCTGGTCAAGCAGCGGCACCAGCCGTTCATAGCGAAAGCTGCGGGCGGGAATGCCCGGCGCGAACCCCTCGACGGCATAGACGGCGGGGTTGTCCAGCGCCTCGGCCAGCAGGCCCGGCAGAACGCCCTGCCCGGCGATGATGGCGGTGCGGCTCATCCGTGCGGGGCCAGAAAGCTGCGCTCGGACGGCGCAAGGATGAAATCGAGCACCTCACGTTCCATCCCCTCGGCGGCGCCCGAGGCCCGCTCGCGCGCGGTTTCCCGGAAATTGCCCGTCCCCAGCGCGGCAAGCAGCTCGCGCAGGGCGGCGATCTCGGCCCGGCCCGCCCCGCGGCGCCTGAGGCCGACAAGGTTCAGCCCGTCCAGATGCCCGCGCGGGCCGCTGACCAGCGCATGGGGCAGCACGTCGGCCGTGACCATCGTGACGGCCCCGATCATCGCTCCGCGGCCGATGCGGACGAACTGGTGAACGCCCGACAGCCCCCCCACGATCACCTCATCCTCAAGCACGCAATGCCCGGCGATGGCGACGTTGTTGACCAGGATGACGTGATTGCCGATGCGGCAGTCATGGGCCACATGGCTGCCGGCCATGAACAGCCCGTCATCGCCCACTTGCGTCAGCCCGCCACCCCCGGCGGTGCCGGGGTTCATCGTGACATATTCGCGGATGCGGTTGCGTGCGCCGATCACGAGGCGCGTCTGCTCGCCCTGGAACTTGAGATCCTGGGGCGCCTCGCCGATGCAGGCAAAGGGAAAGACGATGCTGTCCGCGCCGATGACGGTATCGCCCGCGACCACGACATGGGATTTCAGCGTGACCCCGTCGCCCAGGCGCACACGCGGGCCGACATGGCAGAACGGCCCGATGGCAACGCCCTGCCCCAGTTCGGCCCCCCGCTCGACAATGGCAGAGGGGTGGATCGTGGTCTCACGCATCCCGGGGATCGCGGGGCGCCATCATGGCGGTGAACTCGGCTTCGGCGGCAAGCTGGCCGTCCACATGCGCCTCGCCGGCGAATTTCCATATCCTGCCGCCGGGGCGCTTGACGCGGACATGCAGCTCGGCCACGTCGCCGGGCTGCACCATGCGGCGGAACTTGGCGCCGTCGATGCCCATGAAATAGGTCAGCATCGGCTTGTCGATCAGGTCAAGGCTGATGCCGACCACCACCGCCGCGGTCTGGGCCATCGCCTCGATCAGCAGAACGCCCGGCATCACCGGCTGTTCGGGAAAATGGCCGGGGAAATGCGGCTCGTTCGAGGTGACGCATTTGATCCCGACGCCGCTTTGATGGGGCACGATGTCCCGCACCCGGTCGATCATCAGGAACGGATAGCGGTGGGGCAGGATCCGCTTGATGAGGGCCAGATCGGCCGAGGTATGGGGGCGGGATCGCGCTTGGCCTCGGTCATCGGTTCGTCCTTGCTTGCACGGCATTGACTAGCAAACCCCTTCGGCGCTTGGCAAGGCGCTGCGGGCGGATGCGGGGCGGGGGTCAGCCGCAGGCGGCGGGGCGTGCGCGCCGGATCGCGCTTGACGACAGGGGCGACATGGGCACGTTGACCAGCACCCAGGCGGGCGCAGCCATGTCGGCAAGCCGGGGCGCGCAATGCTCCGGCACCCGGTGGGCAGCCAGCATCAGGGCCGCGCGGCTGGTGCGCGCCCGCGTGCGCGATCCGGGGCGGGCAATCACGCCGATCGGCACCCGCGCCGCGATCTCGCGCCAGCGATCCCATCGGTCGAACTGAACCAGATTGTCCGACCCCATCAGCCAGACAAAGCGGACAGCCGGCCAATGCGCCTGAAGCGCGGCGATCGTATCGGCCGTGCGCCGCGTGCCAAGGCGGGCTTCGGCCCCCGTGACAAGGATGCGCGGATCCTGGATCAGCCGCCGCCCCGCCGCGATCCGCGCATCCAGCGGCGCCGGCCCGCATGGCTTGAGCGGATTGCCGGGGCTGACCAGCCACCACACGCGGTCCAGACCGAAGCGCTGGAGCGCCATTCTGGTGATGTGCAGATGCCCCGCATGGGGCGGATCGAACGAGCCGCCCAGCAGCCCGATCCGCTGCCCCGGCAGCGCGGCCGGCAGCCCCCATCGATGGTGCAGCGCGGGCGTCAGGGCGCCGCGCCCCGGACCGGGGATGCGCCGCCATCCTGCGCCGTGCCGGGGGCGGGAAGGGCAAGCGGAAACAGCGGCGCCATGGCCGCGGCGCCATCGCCCGAGGGCGTGAACGCGGCCGACAGCCCATGCTCGCCGCCCAGCGCGGCGATTGCCCCGTCACGCGGCAGCGCAGCCGCCGCCCTGCCGGGTGCCACCCCATCGGCAGGCGCGGCAGGATTGCCAGCACCCGTCGCGGCGCCCGTCACGGCGCCCGTCACGGCGCCCGTCGCGGCAGGGCCGGGCAGCCGCAAGGCAGCACCGCCCCCGGCCCTGCCATCCTCGGATTGCGCCGCCGGTGCGCCTGCGGATGCCGGGTCAGCCGGGGAAGGGGCTGCCGCCCCGTCCTGTGCGCCGGCGCTCGCCTCTTGCCGGTTGGCCTCGGCGATGATGGCAGAGCCGTCGCCCAGCGCGCTGTCGAGCGCCTCGATGGTGGCAGCGGTCATGTCGATGCGCTCGTCCGAAATCAGGACGGTGCGCTGGTCCAGCACCACGCGGGCGCCCCGCGCCCTCATCACCCGCCCCAGCACCGGGGCGGCGGCCTGGAAGAACAGCACCCGATCGCGTTCGGCCATCCGGGCCAGGTCGGCACGGGCGGCATCGCGTTCCTGCCGCACCGCCGTCACGCGCTGGTCAAAGGCGGCGGCGCGCTTGCGAAACTCGTCAGGGGCCAGTGTCGCGCGCGCCGAGGTCAGCGCATCCTCGTCGGCGACCAGCGCGGCAAAGGCCTTGTCGTTGTCGGCGGCGACCTGGCGCGATTGCTGGGCGATCTGCCGTTCGGCGCGCCGGCCCCACGCGGACTGGCGATACATCGCCTCCTGATCCACGGTCAGCACCGCCTGGGCCAGCGGATCGGCGGGGGCGGTCGTTCCTGCCGGGGCAAGGCGCAAGGTGGATGCATTGCTGCCCGCGCCGCTCTCTGCACCCTCCTGCGGGGCGGCGGCGGCATCGGGCAAGGGGCGGGCGACCGGGCGCACGGGCTGCGCATCGGCCGGCTGAGCCCACGCCGGGCCGGCCAGGCCAAGCAGCAGGCATCCGACGATCGCCGCCCCCGCCCTGCCCCGCGCCAGGCGCATCAGAACTTGGTCGAGATCGACAGGTCGAAGGGCTGGTCCCGGTCGTAGTCCTCTTTCTTGACCGCCTTCGAGAAGTTGAAGCGCAGCGGGCCGACCGGCGTCGTCCAGAACAGCGACAGGCCGACCGATGCGCGCACCTTCATGCCGTCATCCACCTTGCCATCCACATGTTCGGTTTCGCGACCGTCATCGTTGCGATCATTGGCATCGCGGTCATACCCGGCCGTGTTGTCCAGCCCCCAGACCGACCCGGCATCGGCAAAGATGCCGCCGCTGATCCCGTATTCCTCGGGCAGGCCCAGGGGGAACTGCGCCTCGGCGCGGGCGGCCCAGAAATAGTTGCCGCCCAGCGCATCCTCGTTGGGCGCGTTCAGGTCGCGCGGGCCATAGCCGTTGGATTCGAACCCGCGGATGCGGCCGCTGCCGCGGAAGCGTTCGGTGATGCGGGTCGATTCGTCGTCCAGATGCTCGATCCCGCCCGCCTCGAATTCGGCCCGCAGCGTCACTTCCTCGCGCCAGGCGCGGCTCTCGACCCCGGCCAGCAGAGAGGTGGTCACGGATTTCACGTCGCCGCCAAGCCCGGCGAAATCCTGGCTGAAGTTCAGCTTGTAGGCGGTCAGCGGGTTCAGCCCGCCGATCCGGGTGTCGTAGGAATAGGTATAGCCCAGGGCCGAGCTGACCCGTTCGCCCTGCTCGCCGACCAGGATCGGCGACGATCCGACCCATTCGGCGCTTTCCGGGTCGATCTCGATGGGATCGACATCGAACAGCTTGTCCTTTGCCAGCCGATAGCGCAGCTCAAGCCGCCCGTTCCGGCTGATCGGGAACTGAAGCCCGGTCGAGAGGCCGGTGCTGCGCGTGTTGAACTTGGCGTTGTCGTAATCCGAGGTCGTATACCACAGCCCCAACCGGGCCCTCAGGTCGCGGCCGAGGAAATACGGCTCGGTGAAGTCGAAGTTGAAGCTCTGCGAGCCGCTGGCGGTCGAAAAGCCGAGGTTCAGCCCCTGCCCGCGGCCGAGGAAGTTCGTCTCTGACAGCGAGGCGTTGAACCCCAGCCCCGCCGAGGCGCCATAGCTGGCGCCAAAGCCCAGGCTGCCGGTCGGCTGTTCCTCGACATTGACATCGACGATGACCTTCTGCGGGCTGGACCCTTCGCGGGTTTCAACCTGAGCGTCGCTGAAATAGCCCAAGGCCCGGATCCGTTCGGCCGAATTGCGGATCTCGCGCGGGTTGAAGGGGTCGCCCTCGACGGTGTTGAACTGCCGCCGGATCACCTCGTCCAGGGTCGTGGTGTTACCCTCGATGTCGATGCGCTCGACAAAGACGCGGGGGCCGCGCACCAGGGCAAAGGTCAGGTCCAGCGTCTGGTTGCGCAGGTTGCGGGTGACGCGCGGCTCGATATTGACGAAGTTGACGCCCTGCTGGATCGCCAGTGCCTCCATCCGCTGGATGGTGGTTTCCACCGTCTGCGGGCTGTAGACCTGCCCCGACTTGACGCGGTTTTGCGCCAGAAAGGGCGCGGCATCGATGCCGGGCACCTCGCTGACGACATTCACCCGCCCGAAGGTGAAGCGCGGCCCTTCGTAGATGTTGTAGGTCACATAGAAGGCGTCGCGTTCGCGCGTCACCTCGGGGGCAACCGCCTGGACGCGGAAATCGGCATAACCGCGCGAGCGGTAGAAATCGGTCAGCAGCTTTTCGTCAAGCTGCGTGCGTTCGGGCGCAAAGGTGTCGCGGCTGATGAGGTTGCGCAGGATGCCCGCCTGCTTGGTGGCCAGCACGTTGCGCAGCCGCCGGTCCGAGAACGCCTTGTTGCCGGCAAAGCCGATGCGCTCGATTTCGGTCACGTCGCCTTCGCGGATCTCGAACACCAGGTCCACGCGGTTGTTGGCCCGGCGGATCACCCGCGGATCGACGCGCGCGGCATAGCGCCCAGACGAGGCATAGGCGGCGGCGATCGCCTGGGCATCCTGTTCGGCCTGGCTGGGCGAAAAGACGCGCCGCGTCTTGGACTGGACGATCTGCGTCAGCTTGTCGTCCTTGAGCTTGCGGTTGCCCTCGAAGCTGATGTCGTTGATCGTGGGATATTCGCTGACGCGGATGACCAGCGTCTTGCCCTGGGGGACGATCTCGACCGCCTCGAACAGGCCCGATGCCTGCAGGCGCTGCTGGGCATCGTTCAGATCGCCTGCCGAAAGATCGGCTCCGCGCCGGATATTGGCCAGCGACAGCGCCGTGTCGGCATCGACGTTCTGCGCCCCTTCAAGCCTGACCTGCGTATAGACCGCGGCGACGGCCGGCGCCCCCGTGCCCAGCACCGCCGCCATCGCCAGCCCCGACACAAGCGCCCGCGCGCGCCCGACCCTGATCCTGTCCGCCATCGCCCGCCCCTCATGCCCGCGTGTCCGCACCGGATTTGTCCGGCTGGTTTTGACGGCAGGCTTAACCCCGCGCCGGGGCCGGTGTCAAAATGAAACCCGGCCCTAGCGGCAGATGATGTCGTTGGTCAGCCCAAGCAGCATCAGCGCCAGCACCAGCGCCATGCCGATCCGGGTCAGGATGTCGCGCGCCCGATCTGGCGGGGGGCGGCGGGCCACCGCCTCCCACGCGTAGAAGGCCAGGTGCCCGCCGTCCAGCACCGGGATCGGCAGCAGGTTCAGGAACCCGATGCCCGCCGACAGAACGCCGATCATCCAGAAGAAATTGCCCAGGCCCGCGCTTGCCGCCTCGCCCGCGACCTCGGCGATCGAGATCGCGCCCGACAGGTTGCAGCGCCCGATCTGGCCGCTGACCATCGCCCAGATGCCGGACAGCGATCCCCAGACGACCTGCCAGGTCTGCGCCGCGCCCATCGCCAGCGCCTCGAGCGGGCCGGGCGTTCGCGTCGCGGGGCGCAGATAGCCCTCGCCCCCGGTGACGCCGATCAGCCAGCGCCGCTCGAAGCCGCCGCCGGCGGCGGGCAGATCCTGCTCGCGGGGGACAAGGACGAAGTCGTTCTCGCCCGCGCCCGCTCGCCAGGCGCGCAGCGTGACGGGTCGGCCCTCGGTCGCCTCGACCAGGGGGCGCAGCTCGGCAAAGCGGCGGATGGGCGCGCCGTCGACCGCCAGGATCACGTCCCCCGGCCGCAGATCGGCCGCCGCAGCCGGGCTGCGGGGGGCGATGCCCGACACGCGGGCGGGGGCCGGGTCGGGGCCGCGCAGGGTGATCTCGGCCCCGCCGCGCCGCACCAGCCAGTCCTGCTGGGCGGCGGGCGGCAGATCCTCGGACAGGCGCAGCAGCGCCGGCCAGCCGCTGACCGGCCGGCCCCCGACGGCCAGCACCTCGTCGCCCGCCCGCAGCTCGTTGACGATGGCGGCAGGGGCCGGCTCGATGGCGCCGATCACCACGCGGCCGGTGGCGATACCCTGCCATGCGATCACGCCGGCGAACACCAGGATCGACAGCAGAAAGTTGAAGGCCGGCCCCGCGGCCACCGTCGCAAAGCGCGCCCATAGCGGCGCGCCGTGCAGCGTCTGCCGCGCCAGGGCCGGATCGACCGCCCGCCCCCCCGCGTTGGCGGGATCGGCGTCGCCCAGAAAGCGCACATAGCCGCCCAGTGGGATCGCCGCGATCTGCCACAGCGTCCCGTGCCGGTCGCGCCGGGCGATCAGCCGCGGCCCGAAGCCCAGGGAAAACGCCTCGGCCCGAATGCCCGACAGGCGGGCCACGATGTAATGGCCGTATTCGTGAACCCCGACGATGACTGACAGCGCGGCGATAAAGGCCAGCAGCGCCCAGGCAAGCCCGCCCATCTGCGCGATGATGGTGCCGATCATGTCCGTGCGCCCCAGGCGGCGGCGTCACGCCGGGCCGCGGCATCCCAATCCAGCACCGCATCAAGGCTGGCGGGGCTGCTGGCAAAGCCCGCCCGCTTGGCCGCGGCATCCAGCGCATGGGCGACGGCGGGGGCCATGTCGGTAAAGCGGATGCGCCCGGCGATGAAATCGTCAAGCGCCTGTTCCTTGGCGCCGTTGAGAACCGCGCCCGCCGCGCCCCCGGCCGCGATCACCTGCCGCGCGAGCGCCAGCGCCGGCCAGCGCCCTTCGCAGGGCGCGCTGAATGTCAGGCTGCCCAGCGCGGCAAGATCGAGCGCCGGCAACGGCAGGCGCTGCCGGCGCGGCCAGTGCAGGGCATGGCCGATGGCATGGCGCATGTCGGGCGGCCCCATATGGGCCAGGGTGGCGCCGTCCACATAGCTGACCATGGCGTGAACGATGGACTGGGGATGGATCAGCACCGCGATCCGCTCGGCCGGCAGGGCAAAGAACTCGTGCGCCTCGATCACCTCGAGCGCCTTGTTGAACATCGAGGCGCTGTCGATCGTGATGCGCTGACCCATGGCCCAGTTGGGGTGGCTGGAGGCCTGCTGCACGGTGGCGCGCGGCAGATCCTCAAGCGGCCAGTCACGGAACGCCCCGCCCGAGGCGGTCAGCGTCACACGCTCGACCGCGTCGATCTTTCCATCCTCAAGGCATTGGAAAACTGCGGAATGTTCCGAGTCAACCGGCAGGATCGTGGCCCCCCTGCGGACTGCCGTCCGCATCAGCAGGGGACCGGCGGCAACCAGGCTTTCCTTGTTCGCAAGCGCCAGCGTGCCGCCGCGTTCCGCCGCCCGCAGACCGGGGGCCAGACCCGCCGCCCCGACGATGGCCGACAGCGTCCAGTCGGCCGGTCGCGCCGCGGCCTCGTCGATCGCCTGCGCGCCGGCCGCGACCTCGGTCCCCGATCCGGCAAGCGCATCCCGCAGATGGCCCAGCAGGGCCGGATCGGCGATCACCGCCAGTTCGGCCCGCAGGGCGCGCGCCATCTGCGCCAGGCGGGCGACATTGCGCCCCCCCGTCAGCGCGACCGTCCGCCACGCGGCCGGCCCCCCGACCCCATCAGAAGGTCGAAGGCGCTTTCCCCTATGGAACCGGTCGCGCCAAAGATCGAGACGCTGCGCATCACTGCCCGACCACCGGCAGCAGCCCCGCCAGCCCCAGCACCAGGGCGCTGGCCAGCGCGCCGCCCATCGCGTCGAAACGGTCCATCAGCCCTCCATGGCCCGGAATGATGTGCGAGCTGTCCTTGACCCCTGCCCGCCGCTTGAGCGCGCTTTCCGCGATGTCGCCAAGCTGTCCGCCCAGCACCAGCAGCGGGCCCGCGACCAGGGTGCCCGGCCCCGCCAGACCCAGGGCGACCAGCACCCCGCCCGCCAGGATCGCGCCGACCCAGCCGGCGGCAGTCCCGCTCCATGTCTTGTTGGGGCTGTAGCGCGGCCAGAACTTGGGCCCGCCCACCGCGCGGCCGACAAAATAGCCCAGCACGTCCGACAGCACGACAAGGATCACGATCCACCAGGCGGTGCCCTGCCCGTGGGTGGCGCGCACCCATGCCAGACCCGCCGTGGCCAGCGCCATCAGGATCGCCTGCCCCGCCAGGGCCGGGCGCAATGCAGGCTGCGCCAGCCGCCAGCCGAGGGCGACCGGCAGCGCCAGAGCCGCCCCCGCCCAAGGGCTGAGCAGCAGCGTCGCCGCCATGGCCAGCCCGGCCAGCAGGCCGATGATCAGCGCCATGCGGCCTTCGCGGATGCCGGGCCGGGGAACCGGCAACTGGCCGCCCGGCACCGGATCGACCGGGGCCACCAGCCGCGCCAGTTCCCACAGCAGCGCGCCGAACAGGATCGCCAGCCCCAGCCCCGACCACCTTGGCGGCGCCATGAGCAAGCCCCCGCCCAGCACCAGGATGACCAGCGCCGATCCGACGCGCTGCGCCAGGTCAGCCCAGCGGCCAGCCGGGGTCACGCGCGGGCGGGGCAGGCTCATGCGCCGCCGAAACGGCGCTGGCGCTGGCTGGTGCGATCAAGGATCTCGGCCAGATGCGCCGGGGTGAAATCCGGCCACAGCACCGGGGTGAATTCATATTCCGCGTAAGCCGCCTGGAAGGGCAGGAAATTCGATGTGCGCGTCTCGCCCGAGGTGCGGATCACCAGATCGGGATCGGGATGGCCCGCCGTGTCGAGGCAGGCGGCAAGGTCGGCCTCGGTCGGATGGGTGATCTCGCCGCGGGCGATGCGCCCTGCCAGGCGGGCCGCGGCCCGGGCCAGCTCGTCCCGGCCGCCGTAATTGATCGCGACGGTCAGGTTCAGCCGCCTGTTGCCGACGGTGCGCGCCTCGATCCAGGAAAACAGATCCCGCAACGCCGGGTCCAGCCGGTCGCGCCCCCCGATGAAGCGCATCCGCACGCCCTCGGCCGCCATGGCATCGGCCTCGCGCCGGATATAGCGGGCGAAGATACCCATGAGGCCAAGCACCTCGGCCGTCGAACGCTTCCAGTTTTCGGTCGAGAAGGCATAGAGGGTCAGCCATTCCACCCCCATGTCGGGGGCCGCCTTGACCAGCTGCTTGACCCGCTCGGCGCCCCGCCGGTGGCCCACCAGCCGCGGCCAGCCCCGTTCGGTGGCCCAGCGGCCGTTGCCGTCCATGATGATGGCGACATGACGCGCGCGGCTGGCGCCATCTGCCGTCACGGCTGCGGCATCGGCGGGAATGGCGGCCATGCGCGTCAAACCTGCATGATTTCGGCTTGCTTCGATTCGAGCGCCTTGTCCACCTCGGCGATCATCTTGTCGGTCAGTTCCTGGACCGAGGCTTCCCAGAACTTCTGATCGTCCTCGGCCATGCCCTTGGTCTTGGCCTTCTTGATCTGGTCCATCCCGTCGCGGCGGACATTGCGGATCGCGACCCGCGCGCTTTCGGCATAGCCCGCGGCGACCTTGGTCAGCTCCTTGCGGCGTTCCTCGTTCAGCTCGGGGATCGGCAGCATGATGATCGTGCCGTTCAGCTGCGGGTTGATGCCCAGGCCGCTTTCCCGGATCGCCTTTTCGACCTTGCCCACCAGCGCCTTGTCCCAGACGTTGATCGTCACCATCCGCGGCTCCGGCACGTTCACCGTGCCGACCTGGTTGATCGGCGTGGGCGAGCCATAGGCATCGACCGTGATCGGGTCGATCATGCTGGCCGATGCGCGCCCGGTGCGCAGCGACGAGAATTCGTGCCGCAGCGAATCCATCGCGCCTTTCATGCGGCGCTCGAGGTCATCGGTGTCGATCTCGATCTCGTCGGCCATGGGTCTGCTCGCAAGTTGTTTTCGGATATATAGTCAAAGGGGCGCCCCCTTGTATAGGCGCGCCGTCCCTCGTCCCCGACGGAAAAATCCGCCCCCCGCGCCGGCCCTAGCCGTGAACGCGGGTATAGGTGCCCTTGCCGGCCAGGATGCCGCGGAAGCCGCCCGGCTCGTCCAGCGAGAACACGATGATGGGCAGGTTGTTGTCCCGCGCCAGCGCGATCGCCGAGGCGTCCATCACGTTCAGATGCTTCTGCAGCACCTCGTCATAGCTGACCGTATCGTAGCGGACGGCATCGGGAAACTTTTTCGGATCGCGGTCATAGACGCCATCGACCTTGGTGCCCTTGAAGATCGCCTCGCAGTTCATCTCGTTCGCGCGCAGCGTCGCGGCGGTGTCGGTGGTGAAATAGGGATTCCCCGTGCCCGCGGCGAAGATGATGATCCGCTTCTTTTCCAGATGGCGCACGGCGCGGCGGCGGATATAGGGCTCGGCCACCTCGTCCATGCGGATCGCGCTGATCACGCGGGTGTGGATGCCCCGCCCTTCCAGCGCGGCCTGCATCGCCAGCGCGTTCATCACCGTCGCCAGCATCCCCATGTAGTCGGCGGTGGCCCGTTCCATCCCCTGGGCCGAGCCTTGCAGGCCGCGGAAGATGTTGCCCCCGCCGATCACCATGCAGATTTCCACGCCCATGTCGTGGACCGACTTCACCTCGTCGGCGATGCGCTGGACGGTCGGGGGATGCAGGCCATAGCCCTGATCGCCCATCAGCGCCTCGCCCGAGATCTTGAGCATGACGCGCCCGTAACCCTTGGAGCGGGCCTCGGCAGGCGCATCGGGGGCAGTTGCGGTCGGCACGGTCATCTTTCAGCCCCCAGGGTTTTGTCGCGGCGCAAAATGGCGCAAACAGCCGGCATGATCAACCGTTCCCTCATCGCCCCCCCCGGCCGGGACGAGGGCGCCCCGCCCGCCGCCGCTGCCGCGGCGATCATGCCTGCACTCGACCCCGACCGCCCGGTGCTGATCGCCGGGCCGACGGCAGCGGGCAAGTCGGCGCTGGCGCTGGCGATCGCGCGCCGGATCGGGGGGGTCGTGGTGAATGCCGATGCCCTGCAGGTGTGGTCCTGCTGGCGGGTGCTGACCGCCCGCCCCTCGCCCGGGGACGAGGCGGCGGTCCCCCATGCCCTTTACGGGCACGTCGCGCCGGGGCGCGGCTATTCCGTCGGCGACTGGCTGGCCGAGGTCGCGGCCCTGCGCGCCGGCGGGGCGCGGCTGGTGATCGCCGGCGGCACGGGGCTTTACCTGACCGCGCTGACACGCGGGCTGGCCATCATCCCGCCGGTGCCGCCCGAGATCCGCCAGCAGGGCGACCAGTGGCTTGCCGCGGGCGGGCTGGCCGGGATGACCGCCGCGCTGGACGGGCCGACGCGCGCCCTGATCGACACGCGCAACCCCGCCCGCGTCCAGCGCGCCTGGGAGGTGCTGGCCGCCACCGGCCGGGGGCTGAGCGCCTGGCAGGCCGACACCCCCCCGCCCCTGATCCGGCCCGAGGAGGCGCAGCGGCTGGTCCTGACGATGGACCGCGATCGCCTGGCCGCGCGGATCGCCGCCCGTTTCGACGCGATGATCCGCGACGGCGCGTTGCGCGAGGTCGATGCCCTGCGGGCCATCTGGGACGGGCGCGCGCAATGGACGCGGGCGATCGGGGCGGGCGAGCTGAAGGCCCATCTGGACGGCATGATGACCCTGGACGAGGCGCGCGAGCGTGCGGTCATCGCCACACGCCAGTATGCCAAGGCGCAGCGGATCTGGTTCCGCAGCAAGATGGGCGACTGGACCCCGGTGCCGGCATGAATCCAGCGGTCCTTTTGTCCCTAGCGGGAACCTTTTAACCGTTTCTTGTTGTTCATGAGGCAGGCTGGACGCGAATCGTCTGCCTCAGCGGCCGCAATGTCCCTTGACGCCAAACCCCTTGCCGATGCGCCGCCGGATGCGGCAGGGCCGCCTGCCCGCAGGGCGGTAGTCCCTGCCGCCGCCAACTCGACCGCACCCACCGTCCCGCTGCGGCCCTTCGCAGGGCGGCCCTCGCCGGTCGGCGGAGGGCTGCGCCTGCTGCCGCTGGACGGCTTTCACTGGGGCGGCAGCCCCCGGCCGGGGATGCCGCGCACCGCGCGGGTCCGGGGGGACAATGTCCTGATGCGCGTGGCCGCAGGAGGGCTGCGGCTGATCATGCCCGCAGGGGCCGAGGATTACGGACCGGGCAGCGTCATTTTCATACCGGCCGGATCGGCATTCGGCACCCTGCCCCTGCGGGACGCGGCGGGGCAGGTGCTGCTGGTGCCGCGTGACATCGCCCAGCGCCTGGCGGTGCCGCTGCCGGCGCGGCGGATTGCCGGCACCGACGCGCAAGGGGGCTTTGCCGGCCAGCTGGCCGCACTGGCTGACGAAACGGGTGCTGCGGCCCGCGCCAGCGCCCCTGCGCGGGTCGAGCTGCTCTCGGCCGCCCTTCACCGGCTGGCCGCCGCGCCGGCCGGCATAACGGACCACCGGACGGGGCAAGGTGGACGGGCGCTGTTTGACGCCTTTGTCGATCTGACCAGCCGCGAACTGGGCCGCGGGCGAACGCTTGCCGATCTGGCCGAGGCGCTGGGCACCACGGCGGGGGGGCTGGATGCGGTGTGCCGGACCCATCGCGGCTGCTCGGCACTTGAAATGACCTATGCGATCCGGATCGAGCGCGCCTGCGCCATGCTGCGCGATCGCAACTGCCCCACCGCACAGGTCGCGGCCGAACTGGGCTTTACCGGCATCGCCCATCTGAACCGCGCCTTCATGGCCGCGACGGGTCGCCCGGCCGAGGCGTTCCGGCCCCGCTGAGGCGCATGACGGATGGCTGCACCCCCCCGCCGCCGCGGCTGACGGAAACCTCGTTGCGCCGGCACCGAAAGCCGCCTGCCGCCGCGAATGTCACGGACCAGAACCAGCAGGATTTTGCGCTTGGCCTTGGGCCAGCGGGCAGGGCTGCGGCTCTGCCGAGCCTGCTCGGCGCAGCCTTGCCGGGTGCAGGGCGGTCAGCCGGCGGGGGACGCGGCGTCCCTGCCCTCGGCGCCGGCTTCATCTTCCTGCGGATCGCGCCGGCCCCGAAAGCCCATGGCCACGACGAACTTTTCCGAGGAATCAGGGCGGCTCGCCGGGGGCTTGACGTTGGCGACCGAGGCGAAGTTGCGCTTGAGCGTTGCCTGAAGGCCCTGTTCCGCGCCCCCGGCAAGAACCTTGGCGACAAAGGTGCCGCCCGGCTCCAGCACGTCAAAGGCAAAGGCGGCTGCCGCCTCGACCAGCGCGACGATGCGCAGATGGTCGGTGCCCTTGTGCCCCGACGAGGCCGCCGCCATGTCCGACATGACCACGTCGGCCTGCCCGCCCAGCCATTGCTTGACCATGGCATCGGCATCATCTGACAGGAAATCAAGCTGATGGATATCGGCCCCCGCGATGGGCGCGACCTCCTGCAGATCGACCCCCAGCACGGTGCCCTGCGGCTTGCCCGCCCGTTCGCCCAGCGCATTCACCCGCGCCACGGCGACCTGGCACCAGCCGCCCGGTGCGCAGCCCAGGTCCACGACCCGCGCGCCCGGCTTGAGAAACCCGAAACGGTCGTCCAGTTCGATGATCTTGAAGGCGGCGCGGCCGCGATAGCCTTCGCGTCTGGCGCGCGCGACATAGGGATCGTTCAGCTGGCGTTCCAGCCACAGCGTCGAGGACAGCTTGCGCCCCTTGGCCGTCTTGACCCGCACCCTCAGGTCGCGCTGCCCGCGCCCCGAGGCGCCCCGCCCCGACCGGCCATCCGGCCCCCTTGCCCCGCCGCCTGCGCCGCCCGTCATCACGCCACCCCCTTCAGCCCCTCGGGGGCAAGCACGCCGTCGCGCACCATCTGCGCATAAAGCAATCCCTCGCGCAGGCCGCGATCGGCCACCGACAGCCGGTTCGTCGGCCAAACTCGCATCAGCGTCTGCAAGATCGCCGCCCCCGACATGATCAGGGCATGGCGTTCGCGCCCGATGCGCGGATCGGCGCGCCGCCCATCGGGGCCAAGCGCAAGATAGTTGTGGATCACCCGGTCGATCTGCGCCGAAGTCATCGACAAGCCGTCCACCTTGGTCCGGTCATAGCGCTTCAGCCCCAGATGGCTGGCCGCGACCGTCGTTACGGTGCCCGAGGTGCCGATGATCTGGAATTTCTCATCCGCCCGTGCCCCGGTCGTATAGGGGGTAAAGCTTTCCAGCATCTGTTCGAACTGCCAGCTCATCAGGGCAAAGCGGGCGGGATCGTCCTCGACATCGATGAACTGGTCGCGCAGCGTGGCCACGCCCAGCGGGACGCTGATCCAGTCAACGACGCGGGCCATGCCGGGCCGGGTATCGGTGAACCCGTCGGCAAGGCGCATGATCGCGCGGGGACGTTCGACAGGCTCGACATCGCGCAGGTCGATCCAGACCAGTTCGGTCGAGCCGCCGCCGATATCCACGACCAGGAGCTGTTCGGTCCTCAGGCTGACCAGCGGCGCGCAGGAGATGACGGCAAGGCGCGCCTCCTCCTCGGCGGCGATCACCTCGACCGGCAGCCCCGTTTCGCGCCGGATCATGCGCAGGAAATCGCGGCTGTTGCGCGCGCGCCGGCACGCCTCGGTGGCCACAAGGCGCATCCGCTTGACATTGTGGCTTTCCAGCTTGCGGCGGCAGACCTGCAAGGCATGAACCGTCCGCGTCATCGACTGACGCGACAGGCGGCCAGAGGCCTCAAGCCCGAAGCCCAGCTGCACCGGCTTCGAGAAGCTGTCGATGACCTGAAACTGACTGCCCGTCGGACGGGCAATCAGCATCCGGCAACTGTTGGTGCCCAGATCGACCGCCGCATAGAGCGACGAATCATCGGGCTGGCGGGTGGCAGGCCGCTCGACCGCTGGCTTCGGGAACGCGTCCGCACCCGCGGGACGCTTGGGCGTCATGTCTAAACGCCCTCCGATATCGTGTTGACTGAAGGGTAGTCACGGCCGGGTCGAGGATCAAGGCCTTTGCGGCCCTGACACGAAAACGGGGCCTGTGCGGCCCCGTCCGTTGCATCGCGCCCAGGGCCCGAGGCTTATTGCAGGGCGATGCCGCCATGCTGCACGGCAAGCGCGCGGCCCTGCCGGCCGGTCAGGAAGGGCCGGGCGCCCTGCGCCGCAGCACCATCGGCCAGCTCGGGGAACAGGGCCAGGATCTCGGCCCGCGCGGCCTGGCCGACAGCCTCCAGCGCCTCGGCGCCGGTGAACAGCGATTCAGACTGCGCGCCTTCGGCAAAGACGATCTCATGGCGGTCGAACAGGATGTGGACATAGGTGATTTCGGTCACGTCATCGGCGACCGACACGCCCTCCAGGCCGATCAGGTGGCGGGCCGCAACCAGCACCTCGGACGCACCGAACATCTTCTGGGCGACATCCGAACGCACCAGCATCCGGTGCTGGGGCGAAACCAGCAGGTCGCGGCGCGGCAGGCCGGCACCCAGCGCCCCTTTGGCGATGCGCACCGGGCGCAGCTTCGGCGCGGCGGCCAGGTCGATCGCGTCAAGCCTGCGGGTGCCGATCCAGCGGACCGGCTGCAACCCGTTGTCGGCGGTTTCCACCAGATCGCCCACCGAAAGCTTTTCGACCGGACGCTGGCCCTTGGCCGTCATCAGGCGCACTCCGGCGGCAAAGCAGGGCACCGGCTCGTGCGGGTCGGCAGGGCACCAGTGGTAATCGTTGTCACAGTCGCGAATCGGGCAGCCCAGCGTGATCGACTGGATCGGCTGGGGCAGCAGCCCGCCCGAGGTGCCGTTCTCGTTCGGAACCATGAAGGTGCGGCCCAGATCGTCCTGGATGACGGTGACGCGCACATCGCCGGTGGTGCCGTCGGTATAGGTCACCTTGGCCGTGTACATCGAGGTGCCGTCATAGTTGAACGTGCTGACCTCCTTGACGATGTTGGTGCCGCGCACCGGAACCTTGACGGGCGGATTGGTCGAAAACGTGTCCGTGGCGGCGTTCCAGAACTGCTCGCCCTCGAACGAGCCGTCGCGGTTCACGTCGCGGGTGACGTTGATGTCCACGATATGGCCGGCCAGCGCGTCACCCTTGCCGCCGAAGGTCGTGCCGGTCAGGCTGCCGGCATTCTCGGAACCAAGGATGAATTCAAACCTGTCGATATACTGGTCTTCATGCACATCGCCCAGATAGATCGCCTTGAACGATGTATCGCAGGGCTGCTTGGGCGGACAGGAGGAGAAGGTCATCATAAGGCTCCAAGGCTGGCAGAACAGGCGCCCTAAGGCGGTCGAGTGCCGCCCACCTCAGACAGCACGGGCCTGTCATACCCTAAAAACGCGCCCGAGGGAAGCGCGTCGATCCGCCCCGGCGCGTCCCGCACAGCCTTTGCAAGCGCCCCCGCGGCCCTGGCGGCCCGCCCGTGCCGCCCCGCCCCCGCGGCCCTGGCGGCCAGCGGGCGGGCGCTTGTCTGCGCCCCGGCTTTGTCCTAGAGGAAGGGCCTGTCCTGACCGCTATGGGTGCCCGCCATGATCGTCATTGCCGCAGCGATCATCGGGGCGATCATCGGCGACCGGCGCGCCTGCGCCGCACGGGGCGACCGCAAGGACCGCCTGCAATTCGCGGCCATCCATGCGCTGATCTTCGGCCTGCTGGGGCTGTTCGCCTCGATCCTGATCGATCGCTGGCTGCGCGGCTGACGGGGCGCGCGGCGATGTTCCTGCCCTTTCTGGACGCGCTGCGCCGGCAGGGGGTGCCGGTCAGCCTGCGCGAATGGCTCGATCTCATGGCGGCGATGGATGCCGGCGCGGCGGGCTGGTCGGTCGATGAGTTCCACAGCCTCGGCCGCGCCGTGCTGGTCAAGGACGAGCGGCACATCGACCGATACGACCGCGCCTTTGCCGAAAGCTTTTCGGGGCTGGAGACTGTCCCCGTCGAGGCGCTGGTCAGCGAAACCGCCCTGCCCCGCGAATGGCTGGAAAAGCTGGCCGAACGGCTGCTGACCGACGCGGAAAGGGCCGCCGTCCAGGGCACGGGCAGCTTTCAGGCGCTGATGGACAGGCTGCGCGAGCGGCTGGCCGAACAGAAGGGCCGCCACCAGGGCGGCAGCAAGTGGATCGGCACCGCCGGCACCTCGCCCTTCGGCGCCTACGGCTACAATCCCGAGGGCGTGCGGATCGGCCAGCAGGAAAGCCGCCACCGCCGCGCCGTCAAGGTCTGGGACAGGCGCGAGTTCCGCGATTTCGACGACCGGGTGGAACTGGGCACCCGCAACGTCAAGGTGGCGCTCAAACGGCTGCGGCAATGGGCGCGCCAGGGGGCGGCGGACGAGCTGGACCTGCCCGCCACGATCCGCGCCACGGCCGACCACGGCTATATCGACGTGCGGACGCGCCCCGAACGGCGCAATGCCGTCAAGGTGCTGCTGCTGCTGGACGCAGGCGGCAGCATGGACGATCACGTCCGCATCGTGGACGAGCTGTTTTCCGCCTGCCGGTCCGAGTTCCGCAACCTCGAACACTATTATTTCCACAACTGCCTTTACGAGGCGGTCTGGCGCGACAACCGCCGCCGCTGGGACGAGACGGTGCCGACCTGGGATCTGCTCAACCGCTATGGCCGCGACTGGAAGGTGATCGTGGTGGGCGATGCCGCGATGTCGCCCTATGAGATCGTCGCGCCGGGGGGCGCCAGCGAACACTGGAACCCCGAACCGGGCGAGCTGTGGCTGCGGCGGCTGTGCGAAACCTGGCCCGACCATGTCTGGCTGAACCCGGTTCCCCGCCAGCACTGGGATCATACCGCCTCGATCGGGATGATCGGCGGCATCTTCGTGGGGCGCATGATGCCGCTGACGCTGGACGGGCTGACGGCGGCGATGCGCCTTCTGGGCTGAGCCCTTTGCGCCCTAGAGGATGAAGTCTCCGGCGGCGACCTGCTTGACCCCGGCCAGTTCGATCCACATGTCCGCGCGGCTGTCGCCATTCACGTCCACCAGGACGGTGCCGCTCGCGAACCAGACCGCATGGGCCGCCGGCCCTGCCGCATAGGTGAAGGCATCATTGGTCGAGGTGGCGGGATCGGCGTCGATCGCCGACAGGTTGATGCGGTCGGTGCCGCTGCGGAAATCGTAGATGACATCATGCCCCGCATCCGCCGGGCTGTCCGATGCGGACAGAAAGACGAAATGGTCCCGCTCGCCCACCGGGCCGGCGCCCCACAGCTTGTCGCGGCCCGCGCCGCCGATCAGGATGTCCTGGCCGGCATCGCCCACCAGCAGGTCGTCGCCGACGCTGCCGTTCAGCACGTCATCGCCGTTGCCGCCGTAAAGCTGGTCCCGGTCGCCCATCCCGTTCAGCGTGTCGTTGTCATCGCCACCCTTGAGCACGTCGAAGCCCGCGCCCCCGTCCAGCTTGTCGCGGCCCGCACCGCCCGACAGGGCGTCCTCGCCATCGCCGCCGGCAAGCTGATCGTCGCCATCCCCGCCGATCAGGATATCGCGGCCGGCGCCCGCCGACAGCAGGTCGTCCCCCGCATCCCCGACAAGGGAATCGGCCCCGTCCATGCCGACCAGCGTGTCGTTGCCGACCCCGCCGGCGATCGTGTCATTGCCCAGGCCGCCCCAGGCATAATCATTGCCGCGCCCGCCCGAGAACCAGTCGTTGCCCAGCCCCATATCTACCGAATCCGCATAGGACGTGCCCGTCACATGGTCGGCGGCCGCGCCGAACTGCCGCGCCTCGACATCGTATCGCATCGTCGCCCAGGCATTGAAGAACGACACCCCATAGACCGCCGGGACCGGCGCGCCGTTGTGATAGACATCGCTGCGGCTTGCAAAGGCCACGGCGATGGCGAAATCGGCGCGCGGCACGGCGCTGCACGGCACGGGGCTGCTCAGCGCATGGGCATGGGTGAACGGGGTGCCGAAGCCCCAGCTTGGAACATAGACCGCGGTCGAGACATGCGTGCTGGCCACCTCGGTCACCGGCAGGCGCGGGGCGCCCGCGCCGGGGGAAAAGGACGCGATCGCCACGGTGGTCATGTTGGCAAGCCCCGGATCGCCCGCCACCATCGTCTGGGCCAGGAACTGCGTCTCGAACTGCAGGACGGCGGCGCTGGCGGTGCCCATGCCCCGCCAGCCGGGCACGATCAGCGTCCCGCTGGCGACCTGGCCTATCGGGGCTTCGGCGGCGGTGCTTTCAACGGCGACGATCGAACGGGACATGCGCTTTCTCCTGCAGGGCGCCGGCAGGATCGGCGAGGCCCGTGACAGAAGCGTGACACCGCGCCCGGCATGCGCGACGGAATGCCGGTTCCGCCCGGCCGCGCGCAGTCCGGGTTTGAGCAGCCCGCCCCATGGGTGCTAGAGGGGGCGGCACAGGACAAGGCGAAAGGCAGGGAACATGCGGACGATCATGGCTGCGGGGGCGATCCTGGCGCTGGCCGCCTGCGGAATAGAAAGCGCCGCGCGAAACGCCACCTCGGCGCCCACGATCGCGGCCAGCACCCGCCCCTCGCCGCTCGGCCGGGCGCTGCACCCGGGGCGCGCGGAACCCCCATCCCAGCAGCCGGACCCCGAATGGACCGAGGCGGCGATGGCGGCGCTGAACGCCGAAGGGGTCACGCTGCTGTCCTCGATGCCCAGCGACGTGCTGCAATACTGCCCCGGCTATGCGCGCGCCACGCGCGAAAACCGCGCCGCCTTCTGGGCCGGGCTGATCGGATCGATCGCAGGCGAGGGGCGGGGCAAGGCAGAGGGCGCTGAAAAGGCGCCCGCGCTGGTGCAGATCACGAACCCGCTGGCGCGGGCGCATGGATGCAGCGGCTCGATGCTGAGCGATGGCGACAGGCTGCGCTGCGCGGTGCGCATCCTTGATCGCAGCATTGCCCGCGACAACGCCATCGCCGCACCCGACACCGCCGGCAAGCGCGGCTGGCTGGGGGCGGCGCGCGAATGGCTGCCGCTGCGCTCGGCCCAGAGGCGGGCAGACATCGCCGGTTTCACCCGCAGCCAGCGCTATTGCCGCTGACCGGCGCGGGCCAGGCGCGGCCTCAGGCGGCGTCCAGCCCGTGTTCGGGCGCCTCGTCCTGCGATGCGGCGCCGTTTTCAAGCGGATCGACACTGCCGGAAAAGCGTTCCATCAGCGCGGTTTCCAGCGCCGCGTTCAGCTCGCGTGAGCGGCGGATATATTCGGCATTCTGGTCGAGCGGGACGCCCGGCTTCCACAGCTCGGCCAGCTCGCGCAGCCCGGCGCGGTCATGGCGATAGAAGATGCGCTCAAGCTCGTTGGCCTCGTATTGGGACAGGCCTAGATTTTCCAGCACATAGCGCCCCGCCCGCAGCGAACTGTCGAACATCTCGCGCACGATATGGTCGGCCTTCGCGTCGAACAGCTCATAGACGCCCACGCGGTCGCGCGCGCGCGCGACGATCACCAGATCGGGGCGCTGTTCGCGCGCATAGCGCACCAGACGCAGGTTCGCATCGCGGTCATCCAGGGCTGCCACCAGAACGGATGCCTTTTCCAGCCCCGCGGCCGCCAGGATCTGCGGGCGCGTCGGATCGCCGAAATAACCCTTGCCGCCGAAACGGCGCATCAGCTGGATGGTGTCCAGATCATGATCCAGCACCACCGTCCTGAAGCCCGCATTGGTGACAAGCCGGTTCACCACCTGCCCGAACCGGCCGATCCCGGCGATGATGACGGGCTGCTGGTCGTCGATCCGGTCAGGCAGGCGGGGGGCGCGTTCCTCGCTCAGCCAGGCGGCCGTCTGGTCATACAGGATGAACAGCAGCGGCGTGGCCAGCATCGACAGGGCGATGACCAGCAAGAAGCCCTCCGCAAGCTGCTGGTCAAGGATGTCCAGCCCCATCGCATAGGACAGCAGCACAAAGCCGAACTCGCCCGCCTGCGCCAGCGACAGCGTGAACAGGATCCGGTCGCGCCCGGCCATTCCCGCCATCCGTGCGGCGGCAAACAGCACCCCTGCCTTGATGGCGATGACCAGCACCGTCACGCCCATGACCACGACCGGTCGGTCGAACAGCATGGTAAAGTTCATCCCCGCCCCGACGGTGATGAAGAACAGCCCCAGCAGCAGCCCCTTGAAAGGCGCGACCTGGGCCTCAAGCTCGTGCCGGAACTCGGACCCCGCCAGCATGACGCCGGCCAGGAACGTCCCCAGCGCGGGGGACAGCCCCACCATGTTCATCAGCGCAGCGATCCCCACCACGATCAGCAGCGCGACGGCCGTGTTCATCTCCTGCAGGCGGGCGGCCTGGACAAAGCGGAACAGCGGGCGAAAGGCGAACTGCCCCAGCACCACCACCAGCCCCACGGCGCCCAGCGTGACCAGCGTCGCCGCCCAGCCCGGCAGGTCGGCCATGAACTGTGCGCCCGGTCCGCCATGGTCGTCCGAACCCGCCCCCGACGCGGCCAGCAGCGGCAGCAGCGCAAGGATCGGGATCACCGCGATGTCCTGCGTCAGCAGCACCGCAAAGGCGCCGCGGCCGCCGCCGGTCTTCATCAGGCTTTTTTCCGAAAGCGTCTGCAGCACGATGGCGGTCGAGCTGAGCGACAGGATCAGCCCCAGCGTCAGCGCCACCTGCCATGTCTGGTGCAGCACCAGGCCCAGAACGAAAAGCGAGACGGTGGTGCCGACGATCTGCATGCCGCCCAGCCCGACCAGCCGCTTGCGCATCGCCCAAAGCTGGCGCGGCTCAAGCTCAAGCCCGATCAGGAACAGCATCATGACGACGCCGAATTCGGCGAAATGCTGCAGGTCGGCGACATCGCCCGCGGTGCCGGCAAGATGCAGCACCGGGCCGATCACGATGCCCGCCATCAGATAACCCAGCACCGACCCAAGGCCGAGCCGGGCCGAGATCGGCACGGCCACCACCATCGCGGAAAGGTAGACGGCAGAGATCAGCAGGAACGCTGCCATCAGGCCACCCGCGCCCGCCGGAACGCGGTAGAGGCCGGGGCCGCCTCAGCGCCCATTGAGGATCGGCAGGTTGAATTGCCTGCCGCCCTTGACATAGCTGATGCGCCCGTTCCCGATCGAATTGATCGCCCCGCCATCGATGCGGTCGCCAAGGCGGACCGTCACGATCTTGCCGCTGCGCAGGCGGATCAGCCCGCGGCTGGCGCGGCCTGCGCCGATGACGCCGATCACCTGGGTCTTGCCGATGTCCATGCCCCCGACGGTGGCGGCGGTGGCGACCTGGCCCTTGCTGGTGCCCTTGGCGGGGGCGACGGCGACATCGGGTTCGTTGTCCACCTCGGGCGGGGTATAGGTGCGCCCCGAGGCGATGGCGGCCCGTTCCTCGGCCGCGGCCTGGGCGCGCGCGCGCGCCTCGGCGGCGGCGCGGGCCTGAGCCTCGGCCAGTTCGGCCCCCGCGCGTGCGCGCGCGGCGGCCTGGGCCTGAAGCTGTTCCTCCACGGCCGACTGCGCCTCCGCCGGCTGCTGCGCCAGCGGAGCGGGCGACAGCCCCGCGGCAGGTGCCCGCGCAGCGATCTGGGGCTGCACCTGGGCCGGGGGCTGGATGACGGGCGGGATGGCAGGCTGCGGCGCCGCATCGAAGCGCGGCTCGACCTGCGGAACGCGGCGGCTGGCGGCGGCAGCGGCGGCGACGGCCTCTGCCTCGGGGTCGGCCTTGGCAGCCGCGGCCTTGGGCGCGCCGGCCCGGTCAGCGCCGCCCTTCTTGTCTGCCCCGCCAGCGTCGGCGGCGCGCTTTTCCGGCGCAGCCTTGTCCTTGCCGCCCTTGCCGGCATCGCCCTCATCCGTCTGGGCGGGCTTGCGTGCGGGTATCAGCGATTTCGGCGCCGCCAGGGCGACCGCGCCCGGCGTCGCGGTGGATTTTCTCACCGCATCGGCGATGGCATCCTCGACCGCCTTTTTCGAGGCGATCTCGCCGCCCCCCGCCTTGCCCTTGCGCCCGGGCCGGTCGGCCGGACGGTCGGCAGGCGCGCTGGCGGACCGGACAGGATCGTCCTTGCCGGCATCCTTGCCGGCCGGGTCCTTGCCCTTGTCCTTTCCAGCCGAGTCCTTTCCAGCCGCCTTGCCCTTTTCGGCGGGGGCCTTGTCGTTTCCTTCATGCGCGGTCGAGGCGCCGGCCGACTTCTTCCGCGCCGCGGAGGCGCCGTCCTTGCCGCTGTCGGCATCTTTTGCGGTGTCAGCGCCCTTGGACCTGGCGGCGGGGCGCGCCCCGTCCGCCCCGTCGCTTGACTTGGCCTTGGCCGGCTCCGACTTGGCTTCCGCCTTGGCCTTGGCCTTGGCCTTGGCCTTGGCCTTGGCGGCAGGGGCGGGCTTTTTCCGTTCGGGCGGCGCTTCGGCGACGGCCCGTTCCACGGCGGCATCGATGGCCGTCTTCGCCGCACCTGGCCGGTGCGAGGGGCGCACCTCGGCCAGCCGCACGGGCGCCTGTGCCCCGCCGGGCGTGTTCGCCAGCCGCAAAAGGCCGGGATTGGCGCGGTAAAGATCGGCCAGCCAGGCATCGGCGGTCGCCCGTTCGGCCGGCGTCATCTCGGCCGGGGTCACGGATTCATCAGCCGATCCTTCATCGGGGCGCGGGCGCGGACGGGGCGAGGCTGCCGGCGCCGCCGCTGGCTGGCGGGCCCGCTCGGGCGCGGCGGTGGGCTTTGCCGGGGCCTTGGCTGGGGCGGAGTTGGGCTTGGGGTCGGCCTTTGCCGGGGCCGCGGCGGGCTTTGCCTCGGCCTTGGCCGGGGCGGCTGCCGGGGGGCGGGCGCTGCGCGCCGCCGGCCCACGGACGGGGGCCGAGGCGGCCGGCTCGGCCCCGGCGGGACGCAGGGCGGGGCGTTCCGAACGGGTCAGCGCCCGCCGCCCCGGCACCACGGCGGGAAGCGGATCGGCATCCGCCGCGCGCGGCGCGGCCGCCGGTTGCGGGCGCCGGGGGGCGGTGGCGGGCCGCTGGGCCGCTGGCTTAGGCGCCGCTGTCCGGGCGGGAGCCGCAGGCGCGCCCGCGGCCTTGGGGGCCGGGGCGGCTGCCGGCGCGTCGGAGGCTCGGGCCGGGGCGGCTGCCTTTGCCGCCTGCGTGCCCGCCGATTGCGCGCCCGCGTCCTGCCTGCCTGTCCCTTGCGCCGGTCTGCCTTGCGTGCCGCCCTCGCGCGGGGTCGCCGCAGCCGGAGCGGTATTGCCGATCGGCGCCGCAGGGGCGGCAGGCGCTGCGGAGGGTGCCGTCGCAGCCATGCCGGGCGGTGCCGATGAGGCGGGCGTGCCCACCGGCACGGTCAGCCTGGTCGAGGCGCCGGCACCCTGAGCGGGCGCAAGCGGGCCGGCGGCCGAGGGGGCCGCGGCGCCGGGCTGCGCGATGACGGGCTGGCCGGCAGCAGGCCGCGCCGGGGCCGCGGCGGGGGCCGGGCCAGTCTGGGGGACGCTGGCTTGCGGGGCCGCAGGCGCCTGAACCACAGCCGCCTGGGGACGGGATGCCTGAACGGTGGATGGTTGGACCATGGGCACGGGCACGGGCACCGCCGAACCCGTCCCGGCTGGGGCGGCCCCGCCTGTCGCGACCGGGGCCGCAGGGGTCGGCGCAGCCGCCGCGCGCGCTTGCGAGGAAGCCGAAGCAGCGGGCTGGCCCGTCGCCGCGACCGCTTGCGCCCCCGCGCTCTCCCCGGCCAAGTCATCGCCGGCCAGGCTCTCCGTCCCGGACGGATCGGGGATCACGAAGGACCAGATCAGCAGCAGGCCCAGCAGCAGCGCGGCCAGCATCACCAGCAGCCCGCCCAAGCCCCCGCGCGCGCCCGGATGACGGGCAGGCGCGGCAGGCGGCTCGTCCGCGATGTTTGCGCGGGCGGCGGCGGCCCGGTCCAGCACCGCCTTGGCCCGCGGGTTGAGAGGCGGCGGCGCGGCCGGATGGGCCGGCGCATCGGCCGTGTCGGTCAGATCCGACAGGGGCATGACCGGCGCGGCAGGCACAGCCGCAGCCTGCGGGGCGGCTGGCGGCAGATCGTCGGGCAGGAAATCGGTGACGCGAGAGCCGGTCTTTCGGCCAGGCTCGCGCCGCTCTGTCAACGCGGCGGCAGGCCGGGCCGAGGATGACAGGACCGGGGCCGGACCAGCCGCGCCCGAACCAGCCGCCCCTGGCGGAACTGCCGCAACCTGGGCCAAACCCTTATCGGTCACGCCATCGCCCGGCGCATCCGCCGCAGCATCCGTTCTGCCGGCAGGCCCGCCCTCCGCCCCGGCCGCATCCGGCGCAAGCGCGCCGGAAAGCGGCGCGACAGCGTCCGCCTTGGCGCCCTCTGCCTCGCCGTCAGGCAGGGCAGCGGTTGCGGCATGAACAGCTTCACCAGCCTCGGGCCCGGCGCCCCCCTGGGACATGCCTTCGGCCATTGCGGCGGCGGAAGGCTCGGGCCGCGCCTGCGCCGCAGCGGCCGTTCCGCCCGCCATGTCGGGGCCCGCGTCCGCAGGCTCCGATGCGGCGCTGTCTGCCTGGACGGCATCGCCCGGGCCGCTGCCCGCCGCAGCCCCCGTCTCATCATCGCTGACGGACAGTCCCGGCTCGTCGGCCGGCGCCGGCTCGGGGGCTGCCGCATCCGCCGGTGCGGCGGCCTCCGCCTGCTGGTCGGGCCCGATGTCGGCAAAGCGCGGCTGCTCGGGGAACAGGCCCTCGGCGGGATCGGCCAGAAAGCCGTCGGCATCAAAGCCGTGGCGGCGGGCAAAGGCCTCTGCCTCGCGCAGGGTCTGGCGGGCCACGGCGGCCACGCGCACATCCTGGGACTGCGCGCCGGGCCGCCAGTCCCATGCAAGATCCGCCACCGCGTAAGGGGTCAGCCCGTCCAGCGCCGGCCCAAGGCCCGCCGCCACGTCGCCATCGGGCCGGATTGGCAGCGAGGTATAAAGGATCTGGTCATCGGGGATGATCAGCGCCACCCGCGCATCAGGCCCGTTGGCGACCAGCTTGCGCAGGCGCGCCATCTCGGCCCGGAAATCGGGGGCGTCGAACGGGGCCGAGGCCCTTTCGCGCCAGCGCAGCGACGCAAGCGCGCCGCTGGCGGGCCGCTCCATCAGGTGCACCGCATCGCTGCTGAACGACAGGGCGTATTCGGGCGCGGTGCTCGTGCTCATCAGGCCGGTCTTTTCTTTGGGTCTGGCCGGCTCGTCGTTGTTGCGCGATCCGGTCCGTTGCTGCTCAATCTCTGGATAACTGAAGGCATCCGCGCAGGCAAAGCAAAACACCGCTTTGTGACGGAGCCGCGGCCCGGCACCGGGCGTTGGCGCGTGATCCCGGCAGCGGCCGGCGGCCGTGCCTTTGCGCCCCGGCCCCGCGCCGCGCCCCGGATGCCACCTGTCCGCCAGAGGAGCGACCCTGATGCCCCACCCCGCCCGCCACGCCCGGCCCGCCATGACGCCCGGCCTGACCGCCCGCCTGCCGGCCGCCCTTGCCGCGGGCCTTCTTGCGCTGGGCTGCGCCGCCGCCGCCCAGGCCCAGGACCAGGTCCAGGTCCATCCCATGGCGCCGGGCGCGGATGGCATGCCTGCCCCTGCGGCGGGGATTGTCCGGGTCTGGGGCGAAGGGCAGTCGATGGTGGCCCCCGACCTTGCCACCGTTTCGGTCGGCGTGACGACACAGGCCCCGACGGCCGCGCAGGCCATGGCTGACAACAGCGCCCGGCAGGCCCGCGTGATCGAGGCGGCCCGCGGCCTTGGGATTGCGGCCGAGGACATGCAGACCCAGGCGTTGAACCTGTCGCCGGTGCAGGACTATTCGCGCGAGAACCAGCCCCCCGTCGTCAGGGGCTATCAGGCGCAGAACATCGTCTCGGTCCGGGTGCATGACATCGCCAAGCTGGGCGGGCTGCTCGATGCACTGATCGGCGCCGGGGCGACGGACGTGCAGGGGGTGGCCTTCTCGCGCGAGGATGACGCCGCCGCCCGCGATGCGGCCCGCACCGAGGCCGTGGTGGACGCCCGCCGCCGCGCCGAGGTGATGGCCCGCGCCGCCGGCAGGCAGCTCGGCCCGCTGCTGTCACTGTCGGAAAACGGCGATCAGGGCGGGCCGGTGCCCGTCATGATGATGGCCCGCGATGCCAAGGCCGGCTCGGCACCCGTGGAGGCGGGGCAGATGAGCCTTGCCGCGCGGGTGGATGCCGTCTGGGCGCTGGCCCCGGCCACGGGGGCCGAAGGCGCACCGGCCGCCCCGGCCGCGCCGGCCACGGCGGCAACGCCTGTGCCGGGCGCCCCGCCTGCGGCGCCCGCCGCCCCCGCTGGTCAGAACTGAGCCGCGGCCGGGTGGCCCGGCGGGTCAGCCCAGCGCCCGGTCCAGGTCGGCGATGATGTCCGCGGCATCCTCGATGCCGATGGACAGGCGCACCATGTCGGGTCCGGCGCCCGCGGCCTCTTGCTGGGCGGGCGTCAGCTGGCGATGCGTGGTCGAGGCGGAATGGATCGCCAGCGTCCGCGCATCGCCCAGATTGGCGACATGAGAGATCAGCTTGAGCCGCGCGATCATCGCCGTGCAGGCGTCATAGCCGCCCTTCAGGCGGATGGTGAATAGCGCCCCTGTCCCATGGGGATAAAGCTCGCGGACGCGGTCCTGGTAGGGGCTGTCCGGCAGACCGGCATAGCTGACCGCCTCGACCCTGGGATCAGCGGCAAGCCATGCGGCCACATGCTCGGCGTTTTCCACATGGCGGCGCATGCGCAGGCCCAGCGTCTCGATCCCCATCAGCGTGTAATGGGCCGCCTGCGGGTTCAGCGTCATGCCAAGATCACGCAGCCCCACGGCGATGCCGTGGAAGGTGAAGGCGGCAGGGCCGAAGGTTTCGTGAAACTTCAGCCCGTGATAGGCAGGCTCGGGCGCGGACAGCGAGGGGAACCTGTCCGACGCGCTCCAGTCGAAGCGGCCTGAATCGATCACCGCCCCGCCGGTGACCGTGCCGTTCCCCGTCAGGTATTTGGTCAGGCTGTGAACGACCAGCGTCGCGCCCATCCCGATCGGCCGGCACAGCGCCGGGGTGGCCAGAGTATTGTCCACGATCAGCGGGATGCCGGCCGCATCCGCAATCGCCGCCAGCGCGGGGATGTCGGTGACATAGCCGCCGGGATTGGAGATCGATTCCGCAAAGATCGCCCGCGTATCGGCATCGATGGCACCGCGCACGGCATCCGCATCCTCGAGATCGACAAAGCGGCAGGACCAGCCGAAGCGCCGGATCGTCTGCCCGAACTGCGTCATCGTTCCGCCATACAGCCGGTTCGAGGCGACGAGATTCAGGCCCGGACCCATCAGCGGGAACAGCGCCATGATCTGCGCCGCATGCCCCGAGGAGCAGCAGACCGCCCCTGCCCCGCCCTCCAGCGCCGCAAGGCGCGCCTGCAGCGCGCTGACCGTGGGGTTGGTCAGGCGCGAATAGATATAGCCGGCCTCCTGCAGGTTGAACAAGGCGGCGGCGTGATCGGCGTCGCGGAACTGATACGCCGTGGTCTGATAGATCGGCACCTGCCGCGCGCCGGTCGCGGGATCGGGCGCGCTGCCCGCATGGATGGCGATGGTATCAAAGCCCTGCGGGCGCGCGTCCTCGGTCATGGTATCCCCCTGATAACCCGCCTGGCTGCCGCAGGCAGGCCGAGGTTATGCCGGGCCGGTGCGGCTCGCAATCGGGGACGGCGGCGGCAAGCGCCGGAACGGGCCTTGCCGCGGCGGGGGCGCGCCTTGGCCGCCCGCCTGCCGCCTTTGGCCCGGCCCGCCGGCGATCATCCGCCGTTACGGGTTGAACCGGCGCGCGCAAAGGAACAGATGAGAGCCGGACAGCCCGAGGAGAGACGCCCATGACCCGCACCCCCATCCATGATGCCGAACAGTCCGGTGCGGTCCCCGTCGATCTTGGCCCGCTGCCCGAATGGGATCTGTCCGATCTTTACCCCGCCCCCGACGCGCCGCAGATCGCCGCCGATCTGGACCGGCTGCAATCGGCCTGCGCGGCCTTTGCCGCCGATTACCAGGGCCGGCTGGCCGATCTGTCCCCTGCCGGGATGCTGGCCTGCATCGAACGCTGGCAGGAGATCGACCTGATCGCCGGGCGCATCATGTCCTATGCCGGGCTGCGCTATTACCAGAACACCACGGATGCCGGCCGTGCCAAGATGATGGGCGATCTGCAGGCCCGCATCACCGAGATGACGACGCCTCTGGTGTTCTTCAGCCTCGAATTCAACCGCATCCCCGACGAGGCCTATCAGGCGACCTTCACCGCCCCCGACGGTCCTGCCCGCTACAAGCCCGTGTTCGACCGGATGCGCGCCATGCGCCCCCATCAGCTGTCGGACGAACTCGAGCAGTTCCTCCACGACAATTCGGTCGTCGGCGCCGCCGCCTGGAACCGGCTGTTCGACGAGACGACCGCCGCCCTGACCTTCGATGTGGATGGCGAGGAACTGGGACTCGAGGCGACGCTGAACCTGCTGACCGACCATGACCGCGCGCGGCGCGAGGCCGGGGCGCGGGCGCTGGCGGCGGTGTTCGGCCAGCAGGTCAAGCTGTTCGCCCGCATCCACAACACGCTGGCCAAGGAAAAGGCCATCGAGGACAAGTGGCGCAAGATGCCCACCCCCCAGCATGGGCGGCACCTGTCCAACCATGTCGAACCCGAGGTCGTGCAGGCCCTGCGCGATGCCGTGGTGGCCGCCTATCCGCGCCTGTCCCATCGCTATTACCGCCTCAAGGCGCGCTGGCTGGGCCTTGACAAGCTGCAGGTCTGGGATCGGAACGCGCCCTTGCCGCAGGAAAGCCCGCGCCTGATCGGCTGGGATGAGGCGCGCGCCACCGTGCTGGACGCCTATGCCGGCTTTGCCCCCGAACTGGCGCAGCTGGCCCAGCCGTTCTTTGACAAGGGCTGGATCGACGCGGCGGTCAAACCCGGCAAGGCCCCCGGCGCCTTTGCCCATCCCACCGTCACCGACGCCCATCCCTATGTGCTGCTGAACTATCTGGGCAAACCGCGCGACGTGATGACGCTGGCGCATGAACTGGGGCACGGCGTCCATCAGCGGCTGGCGGCCTCGCAGGGCGAGCTGCTCGCCTCGACCCCGCTGACGCTGGCCGAAACAGCATCCGTGTTCGGAGAGATGCTGACCTTCCGCGCGCTGCTGGCCAAGGCCACCGATCCGGCCCAGCGCAAGGCGCTGCTGGCCGGCAAGGTCGAGGACATGATCAACACGGTCGTGCGGCAGATCGCCTTTTACGATTTCGAATGCCGCCTGCATGCCGCCCGCGCGCAGGGCGAGCTGACCCCGGACGACATCAACGCCATATGGATGGACATCCAGCATGAATCGCTGGGCGATGCCTTCGACTACATGCCGGGATATGAGACCTTCTGGGCCTATATCCCGCATTTCATCCATTCGCCCTTCTATGTCTATGCCTATGCCTTCGGCGACGGGCTGGTGAACGCGCTTTATGCCGCCTACGAGGCCGCGCCCGAGGGCTTTCCGGCGCGCTATTTCGACATGCTGCGGGCGGGGGGATCGCAGCATCATTCGACATTGCTGCAACCCTTTGGCCTGAACGCCGCCGACCCGGCATTCTGGGACAAGGGCCTGTCGATGATCGAGGGCATGATCGACGAGCTTGAAGCGATGGAAAGCTGAGCGCGTGGCGGGCAACCCGTTCCGCCGCCGCCGGCCGCAAAGGCTGCGCCGGGTTCTGATGGGGGCGGCCGGGCTTGCCGCCCTGGCGGCGCTGGTGGTGCCGGTGCTGGGACCTCGGCTGGTCGCGGACCGGCTGAACCCCGTCATTGCGGCGCAGCCCTGGCATGTCTCGGCCGAGGCGCAGGCGCTGCATAAACGGCTGGCCATTGCCGACCTGCATGCCGACGCCCTGCTGTGGGATCGCGATCTGTCGCATGAACGCCCCGAGGGTCATGTCGACCTGCCGCGGCTCGACCGGGGCAATGTCGCGGTGCAGGTGTTCAGCACGGTGACAAGATCGCCGCGCGGGCAGAACTATGCCGCAAACCCCGCTGACGCGGCGGACAACATCACCCCCCTGGTGATCGGCCAGCTACGCCCGGTGCAAAGCTGGTTCAGCCTCAAGGAACGGGCGCTGGACCAGGCCGCGCGGCTGCGGGCGCTGGCCGAGGCCGATTCGGGCAGGCTGCGGCTGGTGCGGACCCGCGCCGACCTGGATGCCGTGCTGGCCGATCGCAGGGCGGGCAAGCGCACCGTCGCCGCCCTGCTGGGGATGGAAGGGGCGCACCCCCTGCAGGGCCAGCTGTCCAATCTTGCGGTGATGGAGGCTGCCGGGTTCCGGCTGGTCGGGCTGACCCATTTCTTCGACAACGAACTGGGCGGATCGCTGCACGGCACCTCGCAACAGGGGCTGACCGCCTTCGGCCGCGCGGTGGTGGGCGAACTGGTGGCGCGGCACATGGTCATCGACCTGGCCCATGCATCCCCCGCAATGGTCCGCGACGTGCTGGCGATCCCGGATGCGCGCCCGATCATCAGCCATACCGGCATCCGCAGCGCCTGCGACACGCCGCGCAACCTGCCAGACGATCTGGTGCGGCAGGTGGCGGCGCAAGGCGGGATCATCGGCATCGGCTTCTGGTCGGATGTGACATGCGAGGGCACGCCCGCAGGCATCGCCCGCATGATCCGCGCCGCGATCGACCTGGCGGGCGAGGATGCCGTGGCGCTGGGCTCGGACTGGGACGGATCGGTGGGTGTTCCCTTCGACGCGGCGGGCCTGCCGGCGCTGACGCAGGCGTTGCTGGACCAGGGCCTGACCGAGGCGCAGATCGCCAAGGTCATGGGGGGCAACACCATTCGCTATCTGCGCGCGGTGCTGCCGCAGGGGTAAGGCCGCCCCCGCTTGCCCGGATGGCAGCGGCATGCTCTTCTCCGCGCGGAAAAGGGCTTGCTGACCCGCGGCATGCGCGCCCTGATCCGCGGGTGTTCCCGTCGGGGCGGGCAAGGGCATCATCGAGGATCATGGCATGACCGTGACGATCTGGCACAACCCGAAATGCGGCACATCGCGCAAGGTGCTGGCGATGATCCGCGCCAGCGGCGTGGAACCCGAGGTGATCGCCTATCTGAACCATCCGCCCCCGGCGGAAACGATCCGCCGCCTTGCGGCCGAGGCAGGGCTGACCATCCGGCAGCTGCTGCGCCAGAAGGAAGCCCCCTTTGCCGAACTGGGCCTGGGCGATCCGGCCCTGAGCGATGCGCAGCTGCTGGATGCGGTCGCCGGCCATCCGGTGCTGCTGGAACGTCCGCTTGTCCGCACGCCCAGGGGCACCCGGCTTTGCCGGCCCGCCGAAGCCGTCCTTGACCTGCTGGACCCGGCGCCCGCCGCGGGCGGCGCCCCGGCGGGTGCGGGCGCGCCCTCAGCCTGCTGAGCGGCGCGTGATCCTGTTGACATGGCCCATCTTGCGGCCGGGCCGCGCCTCGGCCTTGCCATAGAGGTGAATCTGGGTACCCGTCTGGCGCAGCAGGGTCGGCAGCTGGGCCATATCGGCGCCGATCAGGTTTTCCATGACCACATCGGCATGGCGCCGCCCATCCCCCAGAGGCAGCCCGGCGACGGCGCGGATATGCTGTTCGAACTGGTCCACGGCGCAGCCCGCCTGCGTCCAATGGCCTGAATTATGAACGCGCGGGGCGATCTCGTTCACGACCAGCCCTGCGGGCGTCACGAACAGCTCGACCCCCATCACCCCCACATAGTCAAGCGCGCCGACGATCCGCCCGGCCAGCAGCACCGCATCCGTGACCAGCCTTGAGGGAAGCCCGCAGGGCACGGACGTCGTGCGCAGGATGCCGTTTTCGTGCCGGTTCAGCCCCGGATCATAGGCCGCGACCGCCCCGTCCGCGCCGCGCGCCACGATGACGCTGATTTCCGCCGAAAAATCGACGAAGCCTTCCAGCACCGCCGGGGCATTCACCTGCGCCCATGCGGCCGCGGCGTCATCGCCCGCCGACAGGCGCAGCTGTCCCTTGCCGTCATAGCCCAGCCGCCGCGTCTTGAGGATCGCGCGTTCATGGCCCGCCATGGCCGCCGCCAGCCCCGCCGCGTCATCGACGGCGGCATAGGGCGCGGTCGCAAGGCCAAGCCCGGACAGGAAATCCTTTTCCGTCAGTCGGTCCTGGCTGATCGCCAGCGCCTTGCGCCCCGGCCTGATGGGGACGATGCTTTCGATCAGGTCCAGCGAGGCGGCCGGGACATTCTCGAATTCATAGGTGACGACATCGACCGATGCGGCAAAGGCGCGGATCGCCGCCGCATCCTCGTAAGGGGCGGTCGTCAGGGCATGGGCCACATCCGCCGCAGGGGCTGCGCCCGGCTCGAAGATATGGGTGCGATAGCCCAGACGGCTGGCCGCCACCGACAGCATCCGGCCAAGCTGGCCGCCGCCCAGGATGCCGATGGTCGCGCCGGGCGGCAGCGGGGCGGTCATGGCGCCGCCCCCTCCTGCCCGGCCATATCCAGGGGCGTCTGGGGGATCGACGCCGACAGCGCCGCGCGCCAGTCCTCCAGCCGCCCGGCCAAGGCGGGGTCATCCAGCGCCAGGATGGCGGCGGCCATCAGCCCGGCATTGGCCGCACCCGCCGCCCCGATCGCCATGGTGGCGACAGGAAAGCCGCGCGGCATCTGCACGATGGAATAAAGCGAATCGACGCCCCCCAGCGCCCGCGTCTGCACCGGCACGCCGATCACCGGCACCCGCGTCTTGGACGCCATCATCCCCGGCAGATGCGCCGCCCCGCCCGCCCCGGCGATGATGACGCGCAGCCCGCGCGACACGGCCGCGCGCCCGTAATCCCACAGCCGGTCGGGGGTGCGATGGGCGCTGACGATCCGCGCCTCATAGGGGATGGCCAGCTCGTCCAGGATCTGCGCGGCCTCGCGCATCGTCGTCCAGTCGGACTGGCTGCCCATGATGATGCCGACCGGAACGTCCATGCGCTGTCCCCTGCTGATCGGCCCATCATAGACGGGACCGGGGCGGGTGCAACGCCCGCTCAGGCGATGATGTCGGGGGTGATCGCGTCCTCGATCCGCGCGATGCGGTCCTTGAGCGCGAGCTTTTCCCGCTTCATCCGGCCGAGGGTCAGGCTGCACACCACCCCGCCCGCGGTGATCGCGCCGATTTCCTGGTCAAGTTCGCGGTGAAGCCGCCGCAGCACGTCCAGCTGTGTGCGGCCGATTTCGGCCGGGGTCATCTCGGGGGGAAGGTTCATCGCAAGTCGGACCGGCTGGCTGATGAGAAGGGGGCGAGGGGCGGCGGAATCGGACTGGCATCATCATACAGCCGCAGGGTGCGGTTTGATAAGCGAAACTTCGCCTCTCTTGCGCAGGGGGACGGGCGCGCCCATATCGCTGGGGCACGGGCCGCCGCCAGCGGGGCCCTGCAACGCAGTCGCTTGTGGACCGAGGACGCCGATGACCAAGATCACGCTGGGGACCAATCCCTATCTGCTGGGCTTTGACCAGCTGGAACGGCTGGCCGAGCGCGCGGCCAAGGGCGCGGACGGCTATCCCCCCTACAACATCGAACAATGCGGCGCGGACGGGTTCCGCATCACCCTGGCCGTCGCCGGCTTTGCCGAGGGCGATCTGTCGCTGACCGTCGAGGATCGCCAGCTTGTCATCCGGGGCCGCCAGTCGGGCGAACAGGATGGGCGCGTGTTCCTGCACCGGGGGATCGGCGCGCGCGCCTTCCAGCGCAGCTTCGTTCTGGCCGAGGGGATCGAGGTCGAACGCGCCGGTCTGGAGAACGGGCTGCTGCATATCGACCTGCGCCGCATCGCGCCGCAGACCGTCGTCAAGACCATACCGATCAGCCGCAACTAAAAGGGGATCGCCATGAACATGAAACATGATTTCCAGAACATGGGCGAGGGAAACATCGTCTATGTCCGGCGCGTGCCTATGGACAGCCTGCCGGCCGAGGTGCGCGAGCAGGCGCCGGAACTGGACGCGCTTTATGCCGTCCATGGGATCGACGGGGCGCGCCTGGCGCTGGTCGCCGATCGCGGGCTGGCCTTTCGCCTGGCCCGGCAGAACGAACTGACGCCGGTCAGCGTCCACTGACGCCGGGGCCGCGCGCGTGATCGGCAGGGCCGCCCTGGCCCTGCCACCGCGCCAGATAGGCGTCGGCCATCCGTTCGGCGATGCGCGCCACGTCGCGCCGGACGCGGTATTTGCGCCGCCCCAGCATCAGCCCCATGGCCGTGCGCCGGGCGCGGTTCGCCCGCCGCAGCCGCGCCCTGAGCGTTGCGGGCGTCGCGGGGGGCAGCAGGTCGGCGATGCGGCCCGCATGAAACCACCACAAGCGGCCCAGCGGCATCGGCCCGTTCCAGGGCTTGTTGTTGACCACGTAATGCACCACCCGCATATCGCCCGGCGGCGTGCCGCTTGCCGCATAGGCGGCAGGGTCGGAATAGACATTCATCCCGGCGGGCAACAGCGTCACCCGCCCGCGCCCCAGCAGGTTCAGCGCCGCCTCATCCCCGCTCAGGACCGGCTGCTCCTCGCCGGCCAGGCGGGCGAGGCAGCGTTCGGCGGTGCCTTCCGCCCGCCATACCGGCAGGTTCATCAGCAGCAGCCCGGCATTGACATAATGCCCCGCCGCCACCCCCGTCGCGTCTAGCGCGCTCTGCGTCGGGCTGGGGCAGGGCACCGCCGCAAACAGATCGGTGCCCAGCGGCAGATCGGCCAGCCACGACAGATCGCCCAGCACCACCATGTCGCAATCCATGTACAGCACCCGGTCGGCATCCGGCATCAGCTGCGGGATCAGCAGGCGCAGGAACGTGCCCCGCGTCAGATGCGCCCGGCGCACCGGCACGTGATCGAAGGCATCCGCCGGCACCTCGATCCGCCGCACCGCGCAGCCGATCCGCGCCCCCAGCGCATCCAGCCGCGCCCGGTTGGCCGGCGATATGCCCAGATCCAGCACCGTGAACCGGGTGCCCGGATTGTGGAAGGCGGCCGAGGCGATCAGCACCAGAACGCCTGCCACATAGTTGTCGTCCGATCCGGTGACGATATGCAGCGTCATCCCCTGTTGCCCCCTTCGATGCCATCCCATGCCGCGCGCAGCCAGCCCACGTCGCCAATCCGGCGATACCAGCGCCCGCCCCGGCCCGCCATGACCTCGGCCATCTTGGGGCTGCCGGCGAACAGCACGATCCGGGCGCTGTCCGGAAAGGCCGGGTCAGACAGATAGCTCGACAACCCCCGGCCGACGCAGTGGTTCTTGAAGCTGACGCACCAGCCGCGCGGCCAATAGGTCAACCGGCCCTGCGTATTCAGGATGTCGCTGACCATCTGCTGTTCATGTTCATAGCGGGCCTGCGCGGCGGCCGGATCGGCGAGATAGGTTTCCACGACCTCGGGATGGGCGCCGATGCCATGGCGGAACACCGAGGTATTGCCGACCATGTGCAGGAAGCGGTCGCGGCCCGGCCTCAGCCGGCGCAGCGGCTTGGCGCGGAACAGATCGTCGTCGCGCAGGATGCAGAACCGGCCCGGCAGGTCGAAGAAGGCATCCAGCCCCCCCGTCACCACCAGGTCGAGATCCAGAAACAGCGCCGGTGTCCCCGCCGCAGCATCCAGCCGCTCCGGCAGGTCGCGGTTGAACAGCGCCAGCTTGCGCCAGCGCGTGTCGCCCGACCCCGGCGGCAGGTCGAGCCGGGGCAGCGGGCGCGATTCAATCCCTTCGTCCAGCCCGGCCGGGTCATCGGTCAGGCAGATAAAGCGGTGCGGCCGAAACAGGTGCCGGCGCACGCCGCGCGCCAGCGCATTGACATCGCGCGCGCCATACAGCGTGCCCCATTTCATGCACAGGATCAGGACGGGGTCGGTCATCGTCACGGGCGCCTCCGTTCGTATCCTTGCGGGAAAAGACAGCCAGCCCGCGCCGCCTCAGCCCCGCACAAAGCCGGCGGCCTTGCAGCCCCCCGCCGGTTCGACCTGCATCGAGGATGCGGCCAGCCCATCCGGCACCGCCGGCGACACATCGCCAGCACAGGCCGAGCGTTCCAGACGCGCCGCCCTGGCCTTGGCCTGCATCTCGGGCCTGGCCATGGCCAAGCCATGGTGCCGCATCCGGGCCGCGCCGCCGCGATGATCGACGACGCCCGGCGCCCTGCCCGCGCCTGCGTTGACGAAACGGCGGCAGCAGATGATGCCCGGCTCGCCCTCGCCCCGCAGGCGCCGGGCCAAGGCGGCGGCACGGAAGGCATCGGCGCCCGCGCATCTCGCATGGTGGTTCAGCATGGTGAAGGCTGGCATCTGCATGAGGGGCAGAGTGCCACGCCAGCCCCGGAATGGAAACGGCCCCCTGCGGGGGCCGACGCGCCCTAAGGATCAGGACAGGCCGATCAGGCCCATCTGCTCCAGCTTCAGCAGGACCTGCTGGGCGGCATAGTCCACGTCCACGCCCTCGGTCTGCACGCGCAGTTCGGGGCTCTGCGGCTCCTCATAGGGGTCCGAGATGCCCGTGAACTCCTTGATCTTGCCCTCGCGCGCCAGCTTGTAGAGGCCCTTGCGGTCGCGGCGCTCGCATTCCTCGATGCTGGTCGCGACATGGACCTCGACGAAGGCGCCGAACTGCTCGACCATCTCGCGCACGGCGCGGCGGGTCGCGGTATAGGGCGCGATGGGGGCGCAGATGGCGATGCCGCCATTCTTGGTGATCTCGGACGCGACATAGCCGATGCGCTTGATGTTGATGTCGCGGTGTTCCTTGCTGAACCCCAGTTCCGACGACAGATGCTTGCGCACCACGTCCCCGTCCAGCAGCGTGACGGGGCGCCCGCCCATCTCCATCAGCTTGACCATCAGCGCGTTGGCGATGGTGGACTTGCCCGACCCCGAAAGGCCCGTGAAGAACACCGTGAAGCCCTGCTTGTCACGGGGCGGCGAGGTGCGGCGCAGCTGCTTGACGACCTCGGGGAAGCTGAACCATTCGGGGATGTCCAGTCCCTCGCGCAGGCGGCGGCGCAGTTCGGTCCCCGAGATGTCGAGGATGGTCGCGCCCTCCTCGACCTCGTCGCGCGGCTCATACTGCGCGCGCTCCTGGACATAGACCATCTGCTTGAAATCGACCATTTCCACGCCGATGTCGGCCTGGTGCTGGCGGAACAGCTCTTGCGCGGCATAGGGATCATAGAAATCCTGGCCCTGGCTGTTCTTGCCCGGGCCGGCATGGTCACGGCCGACGATCATATGCGTCAGGCCGTGGTTGCGGCGGATGATGCCGTGCCACACCGCCTCGCGCGGGCCGGCCATGCGCATGGCGAGGTTCAGCAGCGACAGATGCGTCGTCGCCTGCGGATACTTGTCCAGCACCGCCTCATAGCAGCGGACGCGGGTGAAATGGTCCACGTCGCCCGGCTTGGTCATGCCCACGACCGGGTGGATCAGCAGGTTCGCCTGCGCCTCTTTCGCGGCGCGGAAGGTCAGTTCCTGATGCGCGCGGTGCAGCGGGTTGCGCGTCTGGAAGGCCACGATCCGGCGCCAGCCCATCTTGCGGAAAAAGGCGCGCAGCTCGTTCGGGGTGTCGCGGCGGGCGCGGAAATCGTAATGCGTCGGGGCCTGAATGCCCGTGATCGGGCCGCCCAGATAGACGGGGCCGGCGACATTGTGCAGATAGTTCACCGCCGGGTGCGCCACGTCATCGGCGCCAAAGACCTTTTCGGCCTCGCGCTTCTTGTCCGGGATCCACTTGTCGGTCACCGACATGATGGCGAGGATCACGCCCTCGGCATCGCGCAGGGCGATGTCCTGGCCCGGTTCGACCTTGTCGGCAAAATCCTGACCGACATCCAGCGTGACCGGAATGGGCCACAGATCGCCCGTGGACAGGCGCATGCTGTCCACCACGCCGTCATAATCGGCCTGCGACAGGAAGCCCTTGAGCGGATGGAACCCCCCGTTCATCAGCAGCTCCAGATCGCAGAGCTGCCGCGCAGTCAGATCCCAGGACGGCATGTTGCCGGCATCGGCCTTGAGCTTGTTGGCCGAATCGGCGTTCACATACAGTTCCGGGATGGGAACTAGGTTGGGCTGCTGACTCATCTGGACCCTCGGGTTCATGGCAAAAGGCACAACCTGCGGCCACGCCGGGCTGGCGCCGCCCCCTTATCGGGCCGGCCTGGCTTGCGCAACAGAATGCAGGGGAAAACCGGGGTTTCGGCCGCCGCATGGCAGATGCGCCCGTCACGCGCCCCGCCTCCCCCCTGTTCCGCCCCGGCCGGGCCGGGGCCGTCAGCCGGCCTGCGCCGCCCCTGCCGGGGTCGCGGCCCCCTCGGCCTGGCCCTGCGCGGCCAGCCAGTGTTCGGCGTCAAGCGCCGCCATGCAGCCCATGCCCGCGCTGGTGATCGCCTGGCGATAACGATCATCGGTCAGATCGCCCGCCGCAAAGACCCCGGGCACCGAGGTGCGGGTCGAGCCGGGCTCGACCTGGACATATCCCCCGGACTTGAGCGCGAGCTGATCGCCCACCAGCCCCGAGGCAGGCGAATGGCCGATCGCGATGAACACCCCGTCTGCCGCCAGTTTCCAGGTGCGGCCGTCCTCGGTCGAACGCAGCACCGCGCCGGTCACGCCCAGCGGGTTGTCCGTCCCGGTGATCTCGGCGATCTCGGCATGCCAGACCACCTCGATCTTGGGGTGGCGCAGCAGGCGATCCTGCATGATCCGTTCGGCGCGCAGGCTGCCGCGGCGATGGACCAGCGTGACCTTGCTGGCAAAGTTGGTCAGGAACAGCGCCTCCTCGACCGCGGTGTTGCCCCCGCCGACGACAATCACCTCGCGCCCGCGATAGAAAAAGCCGTCGCAGGTGGCGCAGGCGCTGACCCCGAAGCCCTTGAACCGCTCCTCGCTTTCAAGGCCCAGCCAGCGCGCCTGCGCGCCGGTGGCCAGGATCACCGCATCGGCCGTCAGCGCCAGGCCGCTGTCGCAGGTGATGGCAAAGGGGCGGCGCGACAGGTCAAGCCCCGTCACCGTGTCGCCGACGATCCGCGCGCCCATCTCGCGCGCATGGTTTTCCATCCGCGCCATCAGGTCCGGGCCCATCACCGAGGCGTCGCCCGGCCAGTTCTCGACATCGGTGGTGATGGTCAGCTGGCCGCCGGGCTGGATGCCCTGGATCAGCACCGGCGTCAGCATCGCCCGGGCGGCATAGATGGCGGCGGTATAGCCGGCCGGACCCGACCCGATGATGACCAGCCTCTGATGCGGCTGGATCGGGCCTGCGGCGTCAGGCGGGGCGGTATGGGTCATTGCAGGGTCTTTCCAGAAGCAGGGTCGGTGGACAGCTAAGCCCTGCCCCGCCGTCCTGCAACCAGACCGCCCATTTGCGGCGGGCGGGGAAACATTCTTGCCCATCGGAAGGCGCAAAGATAATGAACCTGCGATTTTCATCCCGCTGGAGGATACATGGCTGGCACCCGGCTGGACGACATCGACCGTCACATTCTCGCCGAGCTTCAGGCCGACGGGCGGATGACGAATGTCGAGCTGGCGCGGCGGGTCGGCATCTCGGCCCCGCCCTGCCTGAGGCGCGTGCGCACGCTTGAGGAGGCGGGCTATATCCGCGGCTATCATGCCGATGTCGATCCGCGCGAGCTGGGCTTCGAGGTGCAGGTGTTCGCGATGGTGCGCCTGCACAGCCAGTCCGAACGCGACCTGTCGGCCTTCGAGGATCGCGCCCGCGGCTGGTCCCTGGTGCGCGAATGTCACATGCTGAACGGCGAGATCGATTTCATCCTGAAATGCATCACCCCCGACCTGCCGACCTTTCAGCGTTTCCTGACGCAGGAACTGACGGCGGCCGACAATGTCGCCTCGGTCAAGACCAGCCTGGTGATCCGCTGCGCCAAGGACGAACCGGGCGTTCCCTTCGAACTGGTCGGCCCGGTCAGAGCCTGATGGCCGAGATCAGCCGCCCGTAATCGGCCGCGCCCTCATGCGTGGCCCGGCGATAGCTGAAGAAGCGGGCCGGGTCCGAATAGGTGCAGTGCCCCGTCCATTCCGCCTCGACCCCCATGTCGCGCAGGCGCGACAGCCCGAACCCCGGCAGGTCGAACATCGGCCGCCCGTTCGGCCCGCCCGAAAAGAATCGCTGGTTCTGCGGCTCGTCCAGAAAGCGGTCCATGAACTCTTCGCTGACCTCATAGGCGCGCTGGCTGATGCAGGGGCCGATGACCGCGCGGATGCGCGCTGCCCCGGCCGCGCGCATGGCCGCGACGGTGTTTTCCAGAACGCCGTCCAGCGCGCCCTTCCACCCCGCATGGGCCGCGCCGATCACCCCGGCATCGGGATCGGCCAGCAGCACCGGCTGACAGTCGGCGGTCAGCACGGCGATGGCGATGCCGGGTTCGGCCGTCACGATGGCGTCAGCGGCACAGGCCGCCAGCGCCGCCTGATCGTCCCCCGGCCCCAGCGTGACCACATCGGGCGAATGGATCTGGTTCACCGTCGCCAGCCGGTCTGGCGCGACCCCCATGGCGGCCGCGACACGGGCGCGGTTGACGGCGACGATCCCCTGCTGGTCGGACGAGCCGCGCCCGCAGTTCAGCCCGGCGAACAGGCCCGAGGAGGCGCCCCCCCGCCGGGTGAAAAAGCCGTGGCGCAAGGGCAGCAGCGCCGGGTGGGTCAGGATCTCAAGGCTCATCGGTCACAGGCCCACCGGGGATGCGTCAGGGAAGGGCCCGGTTTCTCGCGGCGAGAGCGGCACGAATCCGGGCGGCGGCACGGCATGGCGGGGAAAGATCGCCATCGCCTTGAACAACTGACCCATCGCGGCAGGCCCGGTCAAGCGTTCGAGCGCGTCCGGCGCGCCCCCATCCCCCGCATCGGCCAGCCGCCGCGCCCGCTGCGCGATGCCCAGCGACAGCAGCCATTCGCCCTGCGGCACGGGGGCCGAGACGGCAGCACCCGCCGCCAGCGCGGCTGCGGCAAGGGGGGCGAAATCGACATGCGCCGTCAGGTCCGCCTCTCCTGGGTGGTCGAGCACGCCCTCGAAGGCATGGGCGCGCAGCGCCTGCAGGCTGTCGCCGCGCCCGTCCCAGTTGCCATAGTCGATGATGAGGGCCGCCCCCCCATGCCGGGCGATGCGCCCGGCGATCTCTGCCATGACCGGGGGGCCTTCGGGGCAGGTTTCCCATATCTCGCCCTCGGCCCCCGCGCGGGGCAGCGGCGCGGGTTGCGCCAGCGCCAGCGCAAGGGCGCCATCGCGCAGGCTGACCACCCGCTCGGCCCAGCCGCCGGCCATGCGCTGGAACTGGCGGATCGGCAGCGCGTCGAAGAATTCGTTGGCGACCAGGAACAGCGGCATCTCGGGCAACTGTCCGGCGTGATCGAGATGCGCGACCTGCCCCAGCCGCTGGCGCTGAAGGGCGCGCAGATGGGGGGATGCCTCGACCAGCGCGACCTGCGCGGCGGCGCAAAAGCCGGGCACCTGCCGGGCGGCGCGCAGGATGTCGGCCATCAGCGTGCCGCGGCCGGGGCCAAGCTCGGCCAGAGCAAAGGGCGCGGGCGATCCCTGATCCAGCCAGGCCTGCGCCAGCGCCAGGCCGACCATCTCTCCGAACATCTGGCTGATTTCGGGGGCGGTGACGAAATCGCCCCCCGCCCCGAAGGGATCGCGGGTGGGATAATAGCCGTGCTGCGGGTGCATCAGGCAAAGCCGCATGTAGTCGTCCAGCCGCATCGGCCCATCCTGGGCGATGCGCCCGGCGATGATGCGCCCCAGCGGGGTCATCGCCGGGCCAGCGCCCAGCACGCAAAGCCCAGACCCGCCAGGATCATCGGCAGCGACAGAAGCTGCCCCATGGTGATGCCCCAGACCGGCCCGCCCAGCACATGCCCCCATGGGTTGTCGGGCGTGACGAACTGCGCATCGGCCTGCCGGAAGAACTCGACGACAAAGCGGGCAAGGCCATAGCCGCCCAGAAAGACGCCCAGGCACAGGCCGGGGCGACGCAGCCCGCCCGCCCGCACCAGCATCAGCATCACAAGCCCGAGAACCAGCCCTTCAAGCCCCGCCTCGTACAGCTGGCTGGGATGGCGCGCGCAGGGACCGGCGGCGCTCGCGCAGGCCTGCGCGGCATCGCCCGGAAAGATCACCCCCCAAGGGGCCGAGGTCGGCCGCCCCCACAGCTCGGCATTGATGAAATTGGCGATGCGCCCCAGCAGCAGCCCCGCCGGCGCGGCAACCGCCAGCGCATCGGCAAGCCGCAGCGCCTGCGTGCCGGTGCGGCGCGCATAAAGCCAGGCGGCGATCACGACCCCCAGAAAGCCGCCGTGAAAGGACATGCCGCCCTGCCAGACCTTCACGATCTCGGCCGGATGGGACAAATAATAGGCAGGCTCGTAGAACAGCACGAATCCCAGCCGCCCGCCCAGGATCACCCCCGCCACGATCCAGGTCAGCAGCTCTTCGACCTGCGCGGGCCGCAGGGGCGGCTCGCCCCCCCACAGGGCCGGGCGGCGCGCCAGCGCCACGATGATCCGCCAGCCCAGCAGCAGGCCGACCAGATAGGCCATCGCATACCAGCGCAGCGAAAAGTCGCGCCCGGCGATGGTGATCGTGACGATGTCGGGCGAGATGTCGGGAAACGGGATCATAGGCCTTGCCGTGGACACGGGGCGTGCGGGTTCGCCCCGCTGCTTGGCCGGGCAAGGGGGGGCTGTCAACCGCGGCGCATTGAACCGCCGCCCGGCAATGCCATATGAATCGCTGCAAAGCCCGCGATCTTGCGGGCGATTGCCGGCAAAGGGGCCGGCACGGGGGATTGTCAGGATGAACAGCACGAAACCGGGTTCGGGCCGCTTTTTCGACGATGTGTCGCGGCTGATGACCAACGCGATGGGCGTGGCCCAGGGCGCCAAGAACGAGGCCGAGACGGCGATGAAGGGCTGGGTGGACCGCTGGCTGGCCGATCGCAACCTCGTCACCCGTGACGAGTTCGAGGCGGTGCGCGAGATGGCGATCAAGGCGCGCAGCGAGAATGCCGAATTGCGGGCGCTGATCGCGGCCATGGGGGGACGAAGGCACAGACCGTCACCACGCCCCCGGGCGGGACGGCCGGGCCTGCGGGCTTCGCCCCCGCAGCGGCGCAGGCGCCTCATGTCTCGGCCGTGGATGCGCCCGCCTCAAGCAGCATGACGGCGCCGGCCGGAACCGGCGCGGCTGGTCAGCATGAGGCACCCCATGTCACCGAGGCGGACGCACCGGCCTCGGGAGCCATGCCCGATCACAGGGGATAAGCGCGGCTGCGCGCCGCCGCGGGGCCGGGCCTGCGCCGAAGGCTGCCCGGCCCCGCTTCCGATGCGGGCGGGCTTTTGGGGGCGCGACGGCCGCCGGGGCGGATTGCGGCCGTCCGGGCGAATGACCCTTCGGATGCGATGGTCCTTCGGTGGCCCCCAGGCGCGGATACCGACCGGGCCGATCGTTCCCCGCCTTGGCGCTTGTCCTCTTGTCGCCGAGGTTGGGGCCAAGGCCAGCGTCGTCAAAGGCTCTCGACGGTCAGCCGACCAAAACGCAGCTCATGGCAAGGGTTGCCTTTGCCCTGCAAGGCAGCCCTGCGCATCGACACGGCCGCCGACGGCCCTTGCCATGCCAACCTTCGGCTAAGCCTTGGTAGGGGTAGACGGCAGCCTCGCCGGCGCTGCCTTGCGCCTTACAGCCTTTATCTGAACGACAGCCAAGCGCCTGGCGGTTGCAAGCGCGCCGTCGCGGCACCGGATATGGTGTCAAGCGGCGGACAGATCAGACGGGGCGCAAGGATTTCTGCTTCAGTAAGCCGACGAGCCGACGAGCCGACGAGCCGACGAGCCGACGAGCCGACGAGCCGACGAGCCGACCTGGCCCCTCGACAGGGATCGGTCAACCGTCTTCGCCGATCTCGAGCCCGCGGGCGCCGGCCAGTGCGCGCATCCGGTTCTGCAGCTTTTCAAAGGCGCGCACCTCGATCTGGCGGATGCGCTCGCGGCTGACGCCATAGCGGGTGGACAGATCCTCCAGCGTCACCGGATCGTCCCGCAGCCGCCGCTCGGTCAGGATGTCACGCTCACGCTCGTTCAGCACATCCATGGCCGCGGCCAGCATCGTGCGGCGGGTGTCCAGCTCGTCCGCCTCGGCATAGGCCTCGGCCTGATTGGCGTCGGTATCCTCCAGCCAGTCCTGCCACTGGGCGGTGGAATCGCCGTCGCCGCTGCCAACGGTCGCGTTCAGCGAAGCATCGCCCCCGGACAGGCGGCGGTTCATGTCGATGACTTCCTGCTCGCTCACGCTCAGGTCATGGGCGATGCGGGCGACGTTCTCGGGGCGCAGATCGCCTTCTTCGAGCGCGCCCAGCTTGGACTTGGCCTTGCGCAGGTTGAAGAACAGCTTTTTCTGCGCGCTGGTGGTCCCCATTTTCACCAGGCTCCACGAGCGCAGGATGTATTCCTGGATCGAGGCGCGGATCCACCACATCGCATAGGTGGCCAAGCGGAAGCCCTTTTCGGGATCGAACCGCTTGACGGCCTGCATCAGGCCCACATTCGCCTCGGATATGACCTCGGCCTGCGGCAGGCCATAGCCGCGATAGCCCATGGCGATCTTGGCGGCCAGCCGAAGATGCGATGTCACCAGCTTATGGGCCGCCTCGGTATCCTGATGATCCACCCACGCCTTGGCCAGCATGTATTCCTCCTCTGGCTGAAGCAGGGGGAACTTGCGTATTTCCTGAAGATAACGGTTCAGCCCCTGTTCGGGGCTGGGGGCGGGAAGATTGGTATAGCTGGCCATCAGGGTCCAAAGATCGCGGCGGGCGCCGCGTCGTTTCCATGTCACGGATCAATGCGGGTTCAACGCGGGTCTGGTGCGGCGGTTCCCCGCAGCATCGCCAGCAGCCCGGCCATGTCGGCAGGCAGCGGGCTGTCAAAGGCCAGCCAGCGCCCGTCGCCGGGATGGGCAAAGCCCAGATGGGCGGCATGCAGCGCCTGGCGGGGAAAGGCCTGCACGGCTGCGGCCGCATGCCCCAATGCGCGCGCCGAGGCGCGCCGCGCCCCCCCATAGACCGGATCGCCGATCAGCCCCAGGCCGCAATGGGCCAGATGGACGCGGATCTGGTGGGTCCGGCCCGTTTCCAGCCGGCATTCGACCAGCATCGCGGCCGGGGGCGCGCCGAAGGATTCGCGCATCGTCGCGCGGGTGACCGCATGGCGGCCGCGCCCGAGGCTGACCGCCTGGCGCTGGCGGTCGGTCGGGTGGCGGCCCAGCAGCGTGGCCAGCTTCAGCACCCCGCCGGGTTCGAAGCTGACGCCCGGCACCCCGCGCAGGCGGGGATCGGCCGGGTCGATCACCCCATGCGCCAGCGCCAGATAGCGGCGCGCCGCGCTGTGATCGGCAAACTGGCGGGCCAGCGCCTGATGGGCGCGGTCCGTCTTGGCCACGACCAGCAGCCCCGAAGTGTCCTTGTCGATGCGGTGGACGATGCCGGGCCGCGCCGCGCCGCCGATCCCCGACAGGCTGCCCGCCGCATGGGCCAGCAGCGCGTTCACCAGCGTTCCGTCGGGCGTTCCGGGCGCCGGATGGACGACCATGCCCGCGGGCTTGTCCACGACGATCAGATCCTCGTCCTCATAGGGAATGGCCAGGGCGATCGCCTGCGGCCGGGCGTCGATCGGCTGGGGCGCGCCAAGGGTGATGCGGTATTCGCCGGGCACGGCCCGCGTATTCGCGTCCGTCAGCACCCCCGCCGGGCCGGCGACGAGGCCCTGCGCGATCAGCCGGCCAAGGCGCGAGCGGGACAGCGATGCCTCGGCTGGCGCGGCCGCGGCAAGTGCCTTATCGACGCGCTCAGGGCCGGCCTGATCGGCGGAGAGTGTGATGACGAGGTCGGGCATGGCGCGCGATGATAGCCCCTCGGGCGCCGAGGCGAAAGTGCCCGAACTGGCATGGCTGCGCCGGCTGGTGACGGGGCTGGCCCTGGCCATGGGGCTGGGGATCGCGGTGATTGCCGCGGTGCTGTGGATGCGCCTGTCGGCGCCCCCCCTGCCGCGGCTGCCCGCCGCCATCACCCTGCCCGCAGGGGCGGTGCCGGCCGCGGTCACCTTTGCGCGCGACTGGACGGTGGTCGTGACCGAAGGGGGGGCGGTGCTGGTCTATGACGCGGCGGGCGGCCTGCGCCAGCAGGTGACGCCGGGCGCCCCCGCACCAGGGCCGGCATCCCCGCCGGGCCTCGGACAGGCCCCGGATGCGCCGTCCTGATGCCAGATCAGGCCGCAGGGTGCATGGGCGGCCTGCAATCCCCCCGCCGTGCGCCGGCGGCCGCACCCGATGCACGGGGGCAGGATGGCGCAGCCCCTTCGGCCCGGATGCGACGCGATCCGGGCCGCTGCGCAGGGCCGATGCGGGGGCGGGTGGCGGCCGGATTTCGCCCGGCAGACGCGAGGACATGCGGAGGGTCAGGCGGCGGCAGGACCAAGGCCGCCCGCCTTGAAATCCAAGGGTGAGCGCGGCTGCACAGCGGCCGCAGACATGCCGATTCCCGCGCCCCTGACCGCTTCCATGCCCTGACCGCGCCTGCGCCGGCGGCCCTCGGCTTTGCGCATACAGGCAGGGCGGCGCGGCAGGGTTCCACCAGCGGCACTGCCCGGCGCGGGGCTTTGCTGCTGCGGCCCTTGGGGACTGCCGGGCACGGGCCCGCGGCAGAGCGGGCCGAGGCTCTGGACGCCAGCCTTGCCTTTGCGGCAATCTGAAGCGGCAACGACGGGGAAAGGCGCGGCGGATCGTGACGGCTCTGACGCAGTTCCAGCGGCTTGAGGCCGCCGGCGTCTGGCGCCCCGCGCCCGGCGAGCGGCTGCGCGATGTCATCGTCTCCTTCGGCGATGCATCGCTGATCCTGCGCGATCCCCGTTCGGAAGAGCCGCTGTCCCACTGGTCGTTGCCGGCCGTCACGCGGCTCAACCCCGGACAGATGCCCGCCATCTTCGCGCCGGGCGATGCCGACCAGGACGAGGTGCTGGAAATCGACGAGGCCCTGATGGTCGAGGCGGTCGAGCGCATCCATACCGCCATCGCGGCCAGCCGTCCCCGCCCGCGGCACCTGCGCGGGGTTCTGCTGTGGTCCTCGGTGGCTGCGGGGGCGCTGGCGGCGGCGGTCTGGCTGCCGGGCGCGATCATGGCCCATGCGGCGCGGATCGCGCCGCCGGCCCAGCGCACCAGCATCGGCATGGCCATCCTCGTTGACATGCAGCAGACCGCCGGGGCGCCCTGCGCCCGCGCCTCGGCCGCGGCGGTGCTGGACAGGCTGTCGGCGCGGCTGCTGGGCGCGCCGGGGCGCATCATGGTCTTGCCGGCGACGACGCGCGGGGCGCGCGCCCTGCCCGGCCGCATCGTGGTGATCGGCGATGACTTGATCGCGGGCGAGCCGGGGCCGGCCGTCGCCGCAGGCCATATCCTTGCCGCAGACGTGGCGGCGGCCGAACACGACCCTTTGGCAGAAGTCGTCAGGGCCGCGGGCATGACCGCGGCCCTGCACATGCTGGTGTCGGGCGCCATGCCGGCGCAGGCGCTGGCCGGACAGGGCACCGCGCGGCTGCTTGCCCCCGCCGAACGGCCGCCGGACGGTGCGCTTCTGGCGCGCATGCAGTCTGCCGGGGTATCAAGCCAGCCCTATGCCCGCTCGATCGACCCCAGCGGAAAGACGGTCCTGGCGCTGATCGAGGCTGATCCCTATCGCGCGGCGCCCCCGACCGCGCCGCTGATGCGCGATGAGGAATGGCTGCAGTTGCAGCAGATCTGTTCGGGCTGATCGCGGGCGCAGCCGCCCGCTAGCGCGCATGGGCATTCCGATAGCCGGCGCGGCGCAGGCGGTCGATCATGCGCACGATCGCCTCGCGCCCCGGCAGCGGGCCGATCATGAGGACATGGCTGCCGCCCTGCCGGGCGCGCAGGACGGGCAGACCCATCCCGGCCAGCCGTTGCGCCGTCCGTCCGGCATCGCCCGCATCCTTGAAGGCGCCGACCTGGACATAGCGCGCCCCCGGCGGGATCAGCGCCGCCGCATCCCCCGCCTTGCGAGCGGTGCCCTGCGTGCCGGCAGCGCCGCGGGGGGCCGCGGCGGCTGCGGCACGGCGGGGCGCCGCGCCTGTGCTGCGGCCCTGGGCCTGGGCCGCGGCGGCGCCTGCCCCCCCGCGTCTGGAACCGGAAGCCGCCGCAGCCTTGGCCGACTTGCGCGGCGCGCCGGGATGGGCCGCCGCCCCCATGCGCGCCGGCAGGCCGCCTGCCTCGGCGCTTGCCAGGCGGGGGCGCAGGTCAGGCCCCGCCGCGCCGCAAAAGCCCAGCGCGCTGCTGCCCCCTATGCCGGGGCGCGGCTGCGCCTGCGCGCCGATCAGCCGGCACAGGCGGCCGCTGCGGTCAACGGGGGGCTGTGCCGGAACAGGCGCCTGCGCCCGGACCGCCGCAAAGCCCAGCGGATCGCCCGCCGGTTGCGCAGGCCCCTGCAAGGGCGGGCGGGGCGGATCGACCGCATCCGACGCCATGAGGCGATCGCCCCCCCCATGGCCCATTGCCTGGCCCCCTGCCCGGCCCGCCGCATGCGCCCCATCCGCCAGTTCGCCGGTCTGCAGGCTGGGCATGATGGTTTCGCTCAGCACCCGTTCGATCATCCGGGCGCGCGGCTCCTGCCGGTCGGGGAACAGCGGCTGCACCCTGTCGGGCGCCGAGCGGCGCGCCGACAGGGTGGGGGGATAGCCGCAGATCGCCGATCCGTCCCGCGCAATACGCGCGAGCCATCCTTCGGGCGTGCGGACAAAGACGCAGCCGGCCGCATCAATGAATTGTGCGCCCGCGAAATCGGCGGGCGGCGGCTCGGCCGGCGGGCGGGCGGCAAGCTCCTCCGCCGGCACATCAAGCGTCCGTTCGGGCGCCGGGGGAACCAGCGCGGGGGGCGGCGGGGCGGCTTCCTCTGCCTTCGTCGCTGCCGCTGCCGCTGCCGCGCCCGAGGCATGGGCGGGCAGCACCAGCGCGGCCAGCAGGGCCGCGCCGACGACCCCCGGCAGGATCGCCGTCAATCCCGTGATCCTCATGACGCCCCTTTTGCCGCTGATTCGTTCCACGCGATCCCGGATACGCGCCGGCGGCTAAGGCGGGGTTAACGGCCTAGCGGGTGCCGAACATCCGATCCCCCGCATCGCCGAGGCCGGGGACGATATAGCCATGCGCGTCGAGCCGTTCGTCCAGCGCCGCCGTCACGATCGGCACGTCGGGATGGGCCTCGCGCATGCGCGCGACCCCCTCGGGCGCGGCCAGCAGGCACAGAAAGCGGATATTCCGCGCCCCCTTGTCCTTGAGGAGCTGCACCGCTGCCGCCGACGAATTGCCGGTGGCCAGCATCGGATCGACCACGATCACCATGCGGGCATCCAGCTCGCTGGGCACCTTGGCGTAATACTGCACCGGCTGAAGCGTTTCGGGATCGCGGTAAAGGCCCAGAAAGCCGACCCGCGCCGCCGGGATCAGCTCCAGTATCCCGTCAAGCAGGCCATTCCCCGCCCGCAGGATCGAGATCAGCGCCAGCTTCTTGCCCTCGAGCACCGGGGCCTGCATTTCGCAGATCGGGGTCTGGATGGTAATGCGCGTCAGCTCGAGCTCGCGCGTGACCTCATAGGCCAGAAGAACGCTGATCTCGCGCAGCAGCTGGCGGAACACGGCCGTCGAGGTGTCGCGCTCGCGCATCAGGGTCAGCTTGTGCTGGACCAGGGGGTGATCGACGATGGTCAGGTGCGGCGGCGTGAACGGGGCCGTCTGTTGGGGCGGGCTGGATGGGGCGGGGGTCATGGGGTCCTCAAGCTGCGGGGTCACGCCGGTTTAGCGTCAGTCCGCCCGGCCCGACAACGGCGGCAAGCCGGCGCGCAGGCGCGCGGCGCTGGCGCGGTCGCAGAAAGCGCCATCCAGCGCCCAGTGGCTCATGCGCGCGAATTCCGCCTCGCCCCAGCCGAAGGCATCGGCGAGGCGGTCATATTCCCCGTCCGGCGCGGTGCCCAGAAAGGCGGGCGCCTCGGCCGAAACGGTCACGCGGCATCCCCCATCCGCCAGCCGCGCGATGGGATGCGCGGCCCAGCCGGGACAAAGCCCCTGGGCGATGTCCGCTCCCGGACACAGCTCAAGCGTCACCCCCGCCTCGGCCAGCGCGCGCACCAGCGCGCCGTCCTCTGTGGCGCGAAGGCCGGGGCCGATGCGGCGGATGCCAAGCGCGAGCGCATCGCGGACGGCTTGCGCCCCGCTTTCCTCGGCGGCGCGGCATGTCAGGCCCAGCCCCGCCTCGCAGGCGCAGTCAAAGGCCCAGGCGAAATCGCGCGCCCCGCTTGTGATCCCGCGCCCTGCCCCGCCCCCTACCCCGGCAAGGCCGAAGCCCGCGATCCAGCCCGCGCCTCCGGCACCCGCGGTTTCGGCGGCGCAGCGCGCGGCGGCGCGGGCGCGGGCCTGCCCGTGATGGGCAAGGGCGGTGACGATGCCGCGGCTGTCGATGCCCTGCGCCCTCATCGCGGCGGCGGTTTCGGTCCAGGCGGCGACATGTTCGCGCCATGCGGCCAGATCGCCGGCCCCGCACAATTCGGGGCTGACCGACAGCTCGGCATACAGCACCCCCTGCTCGGCGCAGGTTTCCAGCACGATCCGCAGCAGCCGGGCATGATCCTCGGGGCCGCCCATGATCGCGGCGACAGCATCATGCAGGGCCGGAAGGCCGCCGGCGCCGGGGCGGCGGTAATGCCCCGTCTTGTCAAAAATGGCCGCGCCATCCGCGCGCCGGCGCGCGGCAAGATCGCGCAGGAAGGCTGGCGGGGCCGCGCCTTCGAGGCTCAGGCGCAGCTCGATCCGGGGGGCGGGGTCATGGCCGCGGGCCTGGGCCGCGCGGGCCGATCACGCCCCGCCCATATGGGCGGCGGCAAAGCGGCCGGGCAGCAGCGCGCCCACCGTCGTCTGCAGCCGCGCGCCCCCCACTGAGGCCAGCAGGACGGGCGTTTCGGGCGCGGCGAACTCGGCCAGTTTCTGCCGGCAGCCGCCGCAGGGCGGGGTCGGCGCGCCGTCGCCGGCGATCACGCAGACCTCGGTGATTTCGGTATCGCCCCCCGCGATCATCGCGGCGATGGCGCCTGCCTCGGCGCAGGTGCCTTCGGGGTAGGCGACATTCTCGACATTGCAGCCGGCATAGATGCGCCCCGAACGCCCGCGCAGCGCCGCCCCGACCTTGAAGCCCGAATAAGGCGCATGGGCGTTCTGCCGCACGGCGCGCGCGGCATCGATCAGGGACAATGCGTCCGGAGAGGCGGAGGATGGTTCGGATGGTGCGGGGGGCATGGCAGGCTCCTTCATCATGAGGGATCATTCCCCTGCGGCGGGCCATGTGCAAGCCATGCGCGCGGCGGGGGCGGCTTTCATCAGGCGATAACCCCGCCCCGCATGCTTGTGACACTGCGGAACGCCGGATAGGACAGGAGAAAGCGAGGGGGAGAGCAGCATGGAAGAGCGGCGGCAGGACACGACACGGCAGGACGCGACCCGGCATCCTGCCCTGAACTATCACGAATTTCCGCGCCCCGGTAAGCTGGAGATCCGCGCCACCAAGCCCCTGGCCAATGGCCGCGACCTGAGCCTTGCCTATTCGCCCGGCGTTGCCGAGGCCTGCCTGGAAATCAAGGCCGATCCGGTCAATGCCGCGCGCTATACCGCCCGCGGCAATCTTGTCGCGGTCGTCTCCAACGGCACCGCGGTGCTGGGCCTGGGCAATATCGGCGCCGCCGCATCCAAGCCGGTGATGGAAGGCAAGGCGGTCCTGTTCAAGAAATTCGCCAATATCGACTGCTTCGACATCGAGGTGAACGAACCCGATCCCGAGCGCCTGGCCGACATCGTCTGCGCGCTCGAGCCGACCTTCGGCGCCATCAACCTTGAAGACATCAAGGCGCCCGACTGCTTCGTCGTGGAAAAGCTGTGCCGCGAGCGCATGAACATCCCCGTCTTTCACGACGATCAGCACGGCACCGCGATCGTCGTGGGGGCGGCCGCGACCAACGCCCTGCGCGTCACCGGCCGGCGCTTCGAGGATATCCGGGTCGTCTCGACCGGCGGGGGCGCGGCGGGGATCGCCTGTCTCAACATGCTGCTGAAACTGGGCGTGCGGCGCGAGAATGTCTGGCTGTGCGATATCCACGGCCTTGTCTATCAAGGCCGGACCGAGGACATGACCCCGCAGAAGGCCGCCTATGCGCAGGCGAGCGATCTGCGCACTCTGGATGACGTGATCGACGGCGCCGACCTGTTTTTGGGCCTGTCGGGACCGGGCGTGCTGAAGGCGGCGATGGTGGCCCGCATGGCGCCGCGCCCGATCGTGTTCGCGCTGGCCAACCCGACGCCCGAGATCCTGCCCGAGGAGGTGCGCACCGTCGCGCCCGATGCCATCATCGCCACGGGCCGCAGCGATTACCCCAACCAGGTCAACAACGTCCTGTGCTTTCCCTTCATCTTTCGCGGCGCGCTGGACGTGGGCGCGACGGAGATCAACGACGCCATGCAGATCGCCTGCATCGAGGGGATCGCGGCGCTGGCCCGCGCCACCACCTCGGCCGAGGCGGCGGCGGCCTATCAGGGCGAGCGGCTGACCTTCGGCCCGGACTATCTGATCCCCAAGCCCTTCGATCCGCGCCTGATCGGCGTTGTGGCCAGCGCCGTCGCCCGCGCCGCGACGGAATCGGGGGTCGCGACGCGGCCGCTCGAGGATATCAACGCCTACAAGGCCCATCTGGACGGGTCGGTGTTCCGCTCGGCGCTCATCATGCGGCCGGTCTTCGAGGCGGCCGCCACCGTCAGCCGCCGCATCGTCTTTGCCGAGGGCGAGGACGAGCGGGTGCTGCGCGCGGCCAATGCCATACTCGAGGAAACGACGGATGTGCCGATCCTCATCGGCCGCCCCGACGTGATCGCCCGCCGGGCCGAACGCGCCGGCCTGCCCATCCGGCCCGAGGTCGATTTCGAGATCGTCAACCCGCAGCGCGACGAACGCTATCGCGATTACTGGGAAACCTATCACGGGCTGATGGCGCGCCGGGGCGTGACCCCCGACATCGCCCGCGCCATCATGCGCACCAACACCACCGCCATCGGCGGCATCATGGTTCACCGCGACGAGGCCGACAGCCTGATCTGCGGCACCTTCGGGCAGTATTCCTGGCACCTGAACTATGTGCGCGAGATCCTGGGCCGGGGCGGGCTGCATCCGGTCGGGGCGCTGTCGATGATGATCCAGGACGAGGGCGCGCTGTTCGTGGCCGATACCCAGGTCCACCATGACCCCAGCCCCGAACAGCTTTACGAAACCGTGGTGGGCTGCGCGCGCCATGTGCGCCGTTTCGGCCTTGCCCCGCGCATCGCCCTGTGCAGCCATTCGCAGTTCGGCAATCTCGACACGCCGTCGGGCCGCAAGATGCGCGAGGCGATGGACCTTCTGACCGAACGCGAAGTGGATTTCATCTTCGACGGCGAGATGCATGTCGACGCGGCGCTCGACCCCGACGTGCGGGCGCGGCTGCTGCCATCGTCGCGGCTGGGGGACGAGCCGGCGAACGTGCTGGTCTTTGCCAATACCGACGCGGCATCGGCGGTGCGGAACGTGCTCAAGACACGCGGGGGCGCGCTCGAGGTCGGGCCGATCCTGATGGGGATGGGCAACAAGGCCCATATCGTCACGCCCTCGATCACCGCGCGGGGGCTGCTGAACATCAGCGCGCTGGCGGGAACGCCGGTCGCGCAATATGGCTGAAGGAGGCGGGGGCCGCAGGAAGCCGGCCTGACGCGGCTGGGCGCCTCCCCGCCCTTGCCGTTCTGCCCGGCCCTTCCGCTCTGCCTTGCCTTGCACGGGCCGGCACCGATTTTCTTGATTGCCCCATCCCTGCGGCCTACGATTCGCCATCGGAAAGCCTTGGGAGGGGCCAATGACCTATCAGGATATCTATGCCGCGTGGAAAAGCGATCCCGAGGCTTTCTGGATGCAGGCCGCAGGCGAGATCGACTGGTTTCGCGCGCCCACCAAGGCGCTGTTCGACGACAGGGCGCCCTTTTACGAATGGTTTTCCGACGGGCTGGTGAATGCCTGCTGGAACGCGGTCGATCGCCATGTCGAGGCCGGCCGGGGCGAGCAGCTGGCGATCATCCATGACAGCCCCATCACCCATTCCTATCGCGGCATCACCTATCGCGAGTTGCAGGCACGGGTAGCCTCGCTGGCGGGGGCGCTGCGGGCGAGGGGCGTCGAAAAGGGCGACCGCGTCATCATCTACATGCCGATGGTGCCCGAGGCGCTTGAGGCGATGCTGGCCTGTTCGCGGCTGGGTGCCATCCACTCGGTCGTGTTCGGCGGCTTTGCCGCGCCCGAGCTTGCCGTGCGCATCGACGACTGCGCGCCCAGGGCGATCATCGCCGCCTCCTGCGGGCTCGAACCCGGGCGCGTGGTGCATTACAAGCCGCTGCTGGACGCGGCGATCGACGCCGCCGCCCACAAGCCCGATTTCTGCGTGATCTTCCAGCGCGAGCAGGAGGTCGCCAAGCTGATCGAGGGGCGCGACTTTGCCTGGCACACCTTCCAGTATGGGGTCGAGCCGGCCGAATGCGTCCCGGTCGAGGGCAACCACCCCCATTACGTCCTTTACACATCCGGCACGACCGGCCAGCCCAAGGGCGTGGTGCGCCACACCGGCGGCCATCTGGTGGCGCTGAACTGGTCGATGAAGAACATCTACGGCATCGACGCGGGCGAGGTGTTCTGGGCCGCATCCGACGTGGGCTGGGTCGTGGGGCACAGCTACATCTGCTATGGCCCGCTGCTGCGCGGCGCGACGACGATCGTGTTCGAGGGCAAGCCCGTGGGCACCCCCGACCCCGGCATCTTCGGCCGCATCATCCAGAACCACAGGGTCAAGACCTTCTTTACCGCCCCCACCGCCATCCGCGCCGTCAAGCGCGAGGACCCGGACTGCGAATACATCAGGGATTACAGCCTCAAATCGCTCAAGGCCGTGTTCCTGGCGGGCGAGCGGGCCGATCCAGACACGGTGCAATGGGTCGAAGGGCACCTGAAGGTGCCGGTGATCGACCACTGGTGGCAGACGGAAACCGGCTGGCCCATAGCCGCCAACCCCTTCGGGATCGAGACGCTGCCGGTCAAGCACGGCAGCCCCTCGGTGCCGATGCCGGGCTATGACGTGCAGGTGCTGGACGAGGCCGGCCACCCCCTGCCCCGCGGCACGCTGGGCGCGGTTGCGATCCGCCTGCCCCTGCCGCCCGGCACGCTGCCGACGCTGTGGAATGCGGATGAGCGGTTCCGCAGGGCCTATCTGACCACCTTCCCCGGCTATTACGAAACGGGCGATGCGGGGATGCTGGACGAGGACGGCTATCTCTACATCATGGCGCGCACCGATGACGTGATCAATGTCGCGGGCCACCGCCTGTCCACCGGCGCGATGGAGGAGGTTCTGTCCGCCCATCCGGCGGTGGCTGAATGCGCGGTGATCGGCGTTGCCGACAGCCTCAAGGGCCAGACGCCGCTGGGGCTGCTGGTTCTCAAGAAGGGGATGGAGGATCAGGCCGGGCAGGTCCGCAAGGACGTGGTGCGCCTGGTGCGCGAGCGGATCGGCCCGGTCGCTGCCTTCAAGGAGGCCATCGTGGTGGACCGCCTGCCCAAGACGCGCTCGGGCAAGATCCTGCGCGCGACGATGGTCAGGATCGCGGGGGGCGAGGATTTCAAGATGCCGGCCACCATCGAGGATCCGGCCGTCCTTGACGAGATCCGCCAGGCGCTGCAGGCCGTGGGCCATCCGCAACCCTGAGGGGGGGCAAGGCCGCCCTGCCCGTCGATCCACGGCGCATGCTGTGCCCAGCGCGCAGCATGCGCCCCTGCCCTGGGCCCTGCGGTTTGCACTTTGTCCCCTGTCTGCAACCAGCATCCTGCATTGCACCATGCGCCGCACCATGCCCCGCGCAGCAATGTGCCCTTGGGCCTGACGGGTTGCAGCCTGCGCCCGTCAGACCTCGGAAAGTGGCATGGCCTCTGCCGCCTCAGGCTGACGTGCCCCCGCGTCCCGTGCCCCCGCGTCCGGTGCCCCCGTGTCCCGTGTCTTGTGCCCCCTGTCCGGTGCCGCCGCGCCCCTGCCCGGCGCCACTGTCGCGGTGCCCATCCGGCGCGCCGATGTCCAAGGCGCACTTGTCCAGCGCACCCGGTCCAGCGCACCCGTCTCAAGCTGTTTCACCCGAGCCGGCACCATCCCGCCGCCGGTTCGGGCAAGGTGATCGGGCGGTCGGTCGGCTGCGCGTTCCGGTCAGGCGCGGGCGCTGTGGCGCCTGACTTCGGCTTGCACCCGGCTTGAAGCCATCGGCTTGCGCGCGGCTGGAAGGCAAGGGAAGCCCCCCTTCCCTGTCGCTGACCCTTGCGGGCGCGGCCGCGGCCTGCCGGTGCGCTAGCTGATCGCCGCCCCCAGCCCGCGCATCAGCGGCAGGAAATCGGGAAACGAGGTCGCGATCGGCCCCGCGTCATCGACGCTGATCGGCGCCTCTGCTACCAGACCCAGCACCAGAAAGCTCATCGCGATGCGGTGGTCGAGATGCGTTTGCACCCGCGCGCCGCCCGGCACGGGCCCGCCGCACACGGTCATGCTGTCGGGGGTATCGCTGACCTCGACACCGTTGGCGCGCAGCCCCGCCACCATCGCGGCGATCCGGTCGCTTTCCTTGACGCGCAGTTCGGCGATGCCGTTCATCACCGTCTCGCCCTGCGCCAGGGCAGCGGCGACCGACAGGATCGGGAACTCGTCGATCATGCTGGCGGCGCGTTCGGCCGGCACGCTGACGCCCCGCAAGGTGGAATGGCGCACGGTCAGGTCGGCAACCGGCTCGCCGCCCTCGATGCGCGCATTGCTCCAGGCCAGATCGGCGCCCATCTCGGCCAGGGTGACATACAGCCCGTCCCGCGTCGGGTTGCGGCTGACGCCCGGCACGGTGATCTGCGATCCGGGAACGATCAGGGCCGCGACCACCGGAAAGGCCGCCGAGGACGGATCGCGCGGCACCGCGACGGCCTGCGCCCGCAGCTCGGGACGGCCCTTGAGGGTGATGACGCTGCCCTCGGGGGTGTCGGCGGTCGTGATCTCGGCCCCGAACCCGGCCAGCATCCGTTCGGTGTGATCGCGGGTGGGCCGCGGCTCGATCACCACGGTTTCGCCCGGCGCGTTCAGCCCGGCCAGGAGCACGGCGGACTTGACCTGGGCACTGGCGACAGGCGTGCGATAGTGCAGCGGGACCGCATCCTCGGCCCCTTCGATGGTGACGGGCAGCAGCCCGCCCGCCCGGCTGGTGATCCGCGCGCCGAATTCCGCCAGCGGGTCCGTCACCCGGCCCATGGGGCGGCGCGAGAGGCTGGCATCCCCGGTGAAGGTGGCGGTGATCGGCGTCGTGGCCATCGCCCCCATGATGAGCCGCACGCCGGTGCCCGAATTGCCGCAGTCGATCACCCCCTGGGGTTCGGCAAAGCCGCCGACGCCCACGCCATGCACGGCCCATTCCCCCGCGCCCAGGCGCCGGACCTCGGCCCCGAAGGCCTGCATGGCCTTGGCCGTGTCCAGCACATCCTGGCCTTCCAGAAGGCCCGTGATCCGAGTCTCGCCCACCGCCAGCGCGCCAAGGATCAGCGCGCGGTGGCTGACAGACTTGTCGCCCGGCACCTGCGCCTCGCCGGTCAGGGGGCCGCAGCGGCGGGCGGTCAGCGGGCTGGGATCGGCGGGGTGGGACATCGGCAGGCTCCTGTTTGCGGCAAGGCTTAGCGCGGGCGGGGGCGCAAGGCCACGCCCCATCTTGGGCATCCCGGCGCCCTTGCCCAGGGCACGGGGGCGCGCCGGCAAGGCCCCGCCCCCGCTCAGGCGCCTGCGGGCAGGGGCGCTATCGGCGAAAGGTCGCGTAATGGGGCACCCTGCCCGCCCGCAGCGCCTTTTGTTCATAGCGGGTGGAATGCCAGTCGTCCCAAGGCTCCGGCCCCTCGGCCAGCAGGGCAAAGCCGGCGCGCGGCACCTCCTCGAGCGTTTGGCGCATGTAATCGGGGATGTCGGTGGCAACGCGGAACTCGGCCCCCGGCGCCATGACGCGGTGCAGCGGTAGCAGGTGTTCGGGCGTGACAAAGCGGCGGCGATGGTGGCGCGCCTTGGGCCAGGGATCGGGATAGTTCAGGAAGGCCCGCGCGATCGCGCCGTCCGGCAGCACGTCCATCAGGTCGCGCGCATCGCCCGGATGGACGCTGACATTGGTGACACCCGCCGCCCTGATCTTTCCCAGCAGCATGGCGACGCCGTTGATGAACGGCTCGCAACCGATGATGCCGGCCTGGGGATAACGGGCGGCCATCGCCACCATGTGCTCGCCCCCGCCGAAACCGATTTCCAGCCACAAGGGCCGGTCGTCGCCAAAGATCGCGGCCGGGTCGATCGGGCTGCGGCCGGGATTGTCCTGAACGGTGATGCCGCGCGGGCGCAGGGTGCCCAGATCCTCGGCCAGATAACCCTTCTGGCTTTGACGCAGGGTCTTGCCATGGCGGCGGCCGTAGAAGTTGCGGTGCGCGGGGGTGGGGTCGAAATCGCTCATGCCGGGCGGATGCCGCGCGCAGTCGGCAAGGTCAAGCGCCCGGAGGGCGTGGGCGCGCCCGGCTGCCCTGCCGGACCGGGGGTTTTCCACCCCCGGACCCCCGGAGGATATTTGCGTGCAGAAGAAGATCAGCCCGCGTGACGGCTGTGCCCGGCGTGGTCGTGGTCGTGATCGTGCTCGTCATGGCCATGATCCTCGCCGTCATGGCTGCCGCGGGGGTCGGCGCAGCCCTCGGCCATGGTTTCCGTCTCGATGGTGGAATGGGTGATGCCGTGCCGGGCCAGCACCGCGCGCACCGCGAGGCGGACGGCGCGGGGGCTTGCGCCATCTGCCAGGACGACATGCATTTCGGCAGAAATGCGGCGCTCGTCGATCTGCCACAGATGCAGGTGGTGAATGCCGGCGACGCCGCTGGCGCCGGCCAGGGCGGCGCGCAGGCCCGGTATGTCAAAGCCGGGCGGCGCGCCCAGCATCATCGTGCGCCAGACAGGGCCGATGTCGCGGATCACGTGCCAGACGATCACCGCCGAGATCAGCAGCGTCAGCGCAGGGTCGATCCAGCGCCAGCCCAGCCACAGGATCAGCAGCCCGCCGATGACCACAGCCACCGACACCAGCGCATCGGTCGCGGCATGCAGGAAGGCCGCGCGGACATTGGCGCTGCCTTGCGCCATGCGCCAGGTCAGCAGCGTGGTGACGCCGTTGACGACGATCGCCAGCGCCGCCAGCGCCACAACGGTGCGCCCCGCGACCGGGGGCGGGTCGATCAGGCGCAGCACCGCCTCGACCGCCAGCCACAGGGAAATGCCGATCAGCGCCAGGTAGTTCAGGAAGGCGGCGATGATCTCGGCCCGGCCCCAGCCGAAGGTCATGCGTTCGTCCGCAGGCCGCCGCGCCATGCGCCGCGCGACATAGGCCAGCACCAGCGCCAGCGCATCCGACAGGTTATGCACCCCGTCCGCGACCAGCGCGACCGAGCCTGCCGCCAGCCCGCCGACGATCTGCGCAGCCGTCAGCGCCAGGTTGACCAGGACCGCCCACAGCAGCGAACGATCGCCCAGCCCTGCCCCTTGGTCATGCCCATGCGCATGGCCGCGGCCATGCGCATGGGCGGCGGGGCCATGATCATGGGGCATCAGGGCCTCCTCAATGGGCCTCGGCCCAGGTGGCGCCGGCACCCGCATCCACGACCAGCGGCACGGAGAGGTGAACGGCGGGCGCGGCGGCATGTTCCATCACGGCGCGGGCGGCCGCAATCAGCCCATCCACCGCGTCCTCCTCCACCTCGAACACCAGCTCGTCATGGACCTGCAGCAGCATCCGGGTCGGCAGATGGGCGATGGCCGCGTCCATGCGGATCATCGCCCGGCGGATGATGTCGGCCGCCGTCCCCTGGATCGGCGCGTTGATCGCCGCGCGCCGCGCGCCCCCCGCGGCCGGGCCGGAGGAGGCTATGCCGGGCGTATGGATGCGCCGGCCGAACAGGGTGCGCACAAAGCCCTGCGCCCTCGCCTCTTGCACGGTGCGGTCCATATAGGCGCGGATTTCCGGGAAGCGTTCGAAGTAGGTGTCGATGAAGGCCTGCGCCTCGGCGCGGGGGATGCGCAGGTTGCGGGCAAGGCCGAAGCCAGAGATGCCGTAGATCACGCCGAAATTGATCGCCTTGGCCTGGCGGCGGATCATCGGGTCCATCCCCTCGACAGGAACGCCGAACATCTGGCTGGCGGTCATGGCGTGGATGTCGATGCCCTCGGCAAAGGCCTGTTTCAGCGCCGGGATATCGGCGACATGGGCGAGGATGCGCAGCTCGATCTGGCTGTAGTCGAGCGAGACGAGCCGCTTGCCCGGCGGGGCGACGAAGGCCTCGCGGATGCGGCGGCCTTCCTCGGTCCGCACGGGGATGTTCTGCAGGTTCGGATCGGTCGAGGCCAGCCGCCCGGTCGAGGCGCCAGCGATGGAATAGCTGGTGTGGACCCGCCCCGTGTCGGGGTTCACATAGGTCGGCAGCGCGTCGGTATAAGTCGATTTCAGCTTGGAAATCGCCCGCCAGTCCAAGATGCGGGCGGGCAGCTCATGCCCTTCGGCGGCCATGTCCTCGAGCACGTCGGCGCTGGTGGACAGCGCACCCGACTTGCCCGCCTTGGTCCCCGCAAGGCCCATCTGGCCGAACAGGATCTCGCCCAGCTGCTTGGGCGAGCCGAGATTGAACTTGCCCCCTGCCAGCCGATAGGCCTCATCCTCAAGCCCCGCCATCTTCTGCGCGAAGGCGCCCGACATGCGGCGCAGGTGGTCGGCGTCGATCTGCACGCCCGCCATCTCCATGCCGGCCAGCACCTCGATCATCGGGCGTTCCAGCGTTTCATAGACGGTCGTGACCTGCGCGGCGGGCAGTTGCGGGCGGAAATGCTGCCACAGGCGCCAGGTGATCTCGGCATCCTCGGCGGCATAGCGGGTGGCGGCGTCGATGGGCACCTGCGCAAAGGTGATCTGGTTCTTTCCCGAGCCGATCAGCTCCTTGATCGGCTGGCAGCGGTGGCCGATGTATCGGTCGGCCAGTTCGTCCATGCCGTGATTGTGCAGCGCGGCGTTCAGCGCATAGCTCATCAGCATGGTGTCATCGACCGGGGCCATGCGGATGCCGTGCCGGGCCAGTATCTTCCAGTCATACTTGGCATTGTGCAGGATCTTGAGGATCGCCGGATCCTCGAGCATCGGCTTGAGCATCGCCAGCGCCCGGTCCATCGGGATCTGGCCAGGGGCAAGGCTGCCGCCGCCGAACAGGTCCGATGCGCCCTCGGCATGGCCAAGGGGGATATAGGCGGCCAGGCCCGCATCCGGGCACAGGGAAAGGCCCACCAGTTCGGCGCGCATCTCGTCAAGGCTGGTGGTTTCGGTGTCGACGGCGACCGCCCCTTTTTCCGTGATCGCGGCGATCCACTGCGCCAGCGTCGCCTCGTCGCGGATGGTGACGTAATCGGCGCAATTGACCGGCGGAAACACGGGCGCGGCGGGGGCCGCCGTTTCGGGCGGCGGCGGGGCGGGCTGGGGGGGCGCGGCCTTGAAGCGTTCGGCGACGCGGTTCGTCAGGCTGCGGAACTCCATCCGGTTGAGGAATTCCATCAGCACCGAGGGGTCGGGGTCGCGCACCTCTAGCGTGGCCATCGCAAAGTCGATCGGCGTCTTGCAATCAAGCTGCACCAGCCGCTTGGACACCCGGATCTGGTCGGCGTAATTGATCAGCGTCTCGCGCCGCTTGGGCTGCTTGATCTCTTGCGCGCGGTCCAGCAGGGTTTCCAGATCGCCATATTCGCCGATCAGCTGGGCGGCGGTCTTGATGCCGATGCCGGGCGCGCCGGGCACGTTGTCGATGGAATCGCCCGCCAGCGCCTGCACGTCCACCACCCGTTCGGGCCAGACGCCGAACTTGGCGAAGACCTCGTCGCGGCCGATGCGCTGGTTCTTGATCGGGTCCAGCATCTCGACCCCGTCGCCGACCAGCTGCATCAGATCCTTGTCGGAGCTGATGATCGTCACGCGCCCGCCCAGTTCGCGCGCCTGGCAGGCGAGCGTGGCGATGATGTCGTCGGCCTCGAAATCCCTGATCTCGATGCAGGCGACGTTGAAGGCGCGCGTCGCCTCGCGCGTCAGGGGGAATTGCGGCTTCAGCTCTTCGGGCGGCTCGGGGCGATTGGCCTTGTAATCGCTGTAGATCTCGTTGCGGAACGTCTTGGATGAATGGTCAAAGATCACTGCCGCATGGGTCGGGGCATCATGGCCGCGCGCTTCTTCGATATAGCGCCACAGCATGTTGGAAAACCCCGCGACCGCGCCGATCGGCACGCCGTCCGACTTGCGCGTCAGCGGCGGCAGCGCGTGGAAGGCGCGGAAGATGAAGGCCGATCCGTCGATCAGATGCAGGTGACTGCCCTTGCCGAAGCCTTCGTCGTTCATGGTGGGGATTCCTTGCCGGTTCGCGGGGCGTTCTGCCACGCAGCGCAGCCGGGCGCAAATCCGCGGCCGTTCAGGCCAGCGCCTCGGCCAGCCAGGCCTGCACCATGGCATGGGCATCCTCGGGCGTGGGGCCGCGCCGATCGAGGACCGCGCGCAGGTAAACCCCGTCGATCAGCGCGCCCAGCGTTGCGGCCAGGGCCGGGGCGCGGTCCTGGGCCAGCGGCCGCAAGGCGTGCACGAGATTGGAACGCAGGCGCCGGTGATAGATCGACAGCAGCCGCGCGGCATCCGCATCGGTCAGCGCCAGCGCATAGAAATTGACCCAGGCCGCCATCGTGGCCGCATCGAAATGCGCCCCGTCCAGGCTGGCCGTGACAATGGCGCGGGCGCGGGCATCGGGCGGCGCCTCGGCCAGCGCGGCCCTGACCCCTGCCCCATAGCCCGACAGGATATGCCGCATGGCCGCCGTCAGCATCTGCGACTTTGACCCGAAATAGTGATGGGCCAGCGCCGGCGACATCCCGGCGGCGCGCGCAATCTTGGCGACGGTGACATCCTGCGTGCCGGCGCGGCCCACCGCCGCAATGGCTGCATCAACAAGCGCCGCCTTTCGGCTGGCCTCGGCCCCGGTTTTGGGCATAACTGGCCCCTCGGCAGAATCACTCTGCGCCACGCCAAATAGCCTGCCTTGATTGATCCGTCAATCAACATCACCGGGCAGGCCCATCTGGAAAGGACGACGGCCATGATCCTTCGCAGCATCCTTATCGCGCTGGCGGCCCTGGGCGCGCCCGCCGCCGCCATCGCGGCCGAGCCTGCGGCCTGCCGGACGGTGCGCCTGTCCGATGTCGGCTGGACCGACATCACCGCCACCACGGCGCTGACCGCGACGGTGCTCAAGGCACTGGGCTATCAGCCGAACATCACGGTGCTGTCGCTGCCGGTGACGTTCTCGGCCCTGTCCACGGATGATCTGGACGTGTTCCTGGGCCTGTGGATGCCGACCATGACCGCCGACATCAAGCCCTATGCCGACAGCGGGGCCGTTGCGGTGCTGGGGGCTAACCTGACGGGGGCGAAATACACCCTGGCCACCAACAAGGCCGGCGCCGATCTGGGCATCCGGGATTTCGCCGGCATCGCCGCGCACAAGAAGGAACTGGACGGCAAGATCTATGGGATCGAACCGGGCAATGACGGCAACCGCCTGCTGCTGGACATGGTGGCCCGTGACAAGTTCGGGCTGGGCACCTTCGAGATCGTCGAATCCTCGGAACAGGGCATGCTGGCGCAGGTCGCGCGCGCCGACGCGGCCGGCAAGCCCGTGGTCTTCCTGGGGTGGGAGCCGCACCCGATGAACAGCCGCTTTCAGATGACCTACCTGCCCGGCGGGGATGAGGTGTTCGGCCCCAATCTGGGCGGGGCCGAGGTCCATACCGTCACGCGCGCGGGCTATTCGGCCGAATGCCCCAACATGGGCAGGCTGCTGTCCAATCTCGTCTTCACCCTGCCGATGGAAAACGAGGTGATGGGCGCGATCCTGAACGACGGGCAGGACCCGGCCAAGGCGGCGCAGGCATGGCTGAAGGCCCATCCCGAGGCTGCGGCCCCGTGGCTGGCGGGCGTGACCACCTTTGACGGCCAGGATGCCGGGGCCGCGCTGGCGGGCGCGCTGGGCGACTGAGGATGGACCGGCTGACCGCCCTGCTGACCGATCACAAGCTGCCTGTCGGGCAGACGGCGCGGCTTGGCTTTGACTGGCTCAAGGCGCATGCAGGCCCGCTGTTCGACGCGGCCGCGGCCATGCTGGACAGGCTGATCGCGGCCATCCAGACGGCGCTTGAGCTTCCCCATCCGCTGCTGTTCACCGCGCTGGCGGTCGGGCTGGCCTGGGTTCTGCGGCGCAGCTGGCGCACCTGCCTGTGGGTTGCGGTCGGGTTCCTGTTCATCCTCAACCAGGGCTATTGGGACGAGACGATGCAGTCGCTGACCCTTGTGCTCTCGGCCTGCATCATGTGCATGGCGCTGGGGGTGCCGGCAGGCATCGCGCTGGCCCACCGGCCGCGGCTTTACCGCTATGTCCAGCCGCTGCTGGACCTGATGCAGACGCTGCCCACCTTCGTCTATCTGATCCCGGCGATCGTCTTTTTCGGGATCGGAACGGTGCCGGGCCTGATCGCCACGGTGATCTTCGTGCTGCCCGCGCCGATCCGGCTGACATGGCTGGGCATATCCTCGACCCCCGCGCCCCTGACCGAAGCGGCCCGCGCCTTTGGCGCGACCCCCCGGCAGCTTCTGTGGAAGGTGGAGCTGCCCAGCGCCCTGCCGCAGATCATGGCGGGGCTGAACCAGACGATCATGCTGTCGCTGTCGATGGTCGTGATCGCGGCGCTGGTCGGGGCTGCGGGGCTGGGCGTGCCGGTGGTGCGCGCGCTCAACAGCGTCAACACGGCGCTTGGGTTTGAATCGGGCTTTGTCATCGTGGTCGTCGCCATCATCCTGGACCGGATGTTCGCCATGCGCAGGAAACGTTCATGAGCGGCGATCCCCGGCGGCCCAGCGCCCCCCTGGCGCCCGAGGCGGGCGCCCGCACGGCGGTCGCCTTCGACAATGTCTCGATCGTCTTCGGCGACCGCCCTGCCCGCGCGCTCGCGCTGGCCGATCAGGGGCTGGACCGCGGCCCGATCCGCGAGGCGACGGGCCAGACGATGGGCGTTCACAACTGCTCGCTGACCGTGGCCGAGGGCGAGATCCTGGTGCTGATGGGCCTGTCGGGGTCGGGCAAATCGACCCTGCTGCGGGCGGTCAACGGGCTGAACCCGGTGGCGCGGGGCGAGGCGCGCGTGCGCATGGGCGAGGAGATGGTCAGCGTCACCCATGCCGATCCCCAGACGCTGCGCCAGCTGCGCCTGCGCCATGTGGCGATGGTGTTCCAGCAGTTCGGCCTGCTGCCCTGGCGGACGGTGCGGGAAAATGTCGGGCTTGGGCTGGAACTGGCCGGCCAGACGCGCAGCCAGCGCCGGGCCAAGGTGGATGCCGAACTGGAAACCGTCGGCCTGTCGGACTGGGCCGACCGGCGGGTGGGCGATCTGTCGGGGGGAATGCAGCAGCGCGTGGGCCTTGCCCGCGCCTTTGCCACTGACGCCCCGATCCTGCTGATGGACGAGCCGTTCAGCGCCCTCGACCCCCTGATCCGCAGCCGGTTGCAGGACGATCTGCTGGAGCTGCAGGCGCGGGCGCGCCGCACGATCCTGTTCGTCAGCCACGATCTGGACGAGGCGTTCAAGCTGGGCAACCGCATCGCCCTGATGGAAGGCGGGCGCATCGTCCAGACCGGCGCCGCGCGCGAGATCATCCGCGCCCCCGCCAGCGCCTATGTCGCCGATTTCGTCGCCCACATGGACCCGCTGGTGGTGCTGACCGCCGCCGATCTGGCCGAGCCGGGCAGCGCGCCGGGCGAGCCGCTGCCTGCGGGGATGCCGGTGCGCGCGGTGATGGCCGCGCTGACCCGTGCCGAGGCGCTGCCCGTCGAAGGGGGCGGGCGCGTCACCCGCGCGGGCGTTCTGGCGCGCCTGTCGGGTGCGGGGGGCTGAAGGCGATCAGCCCCGCAGGATCAGGCTGCCTGCGATCGACCACATGACCAGGGCCACCAGCCCGTCCAGCACCCGCCAGGCCAGCGGCCTTGCAAAGACCGGCGCCAGCAGCCGCGCGCCGTATCCCAGCGCAAAGAAGAACAGGAACGAGCCGGTCATCGCGCCAAGGGCAAAGGACAGCGGGTGGGGATAGCCGGCACTGACCGCGCCCAGCAGAACCACGGTATCAAGCCATACATGCGGGTTGAGCCAGGTCAGCGCCGTGATGGTCGCCAGCGTCGCCCCCAGCGATGGCGCAGCCGCGCCCGCCGCCTGCAGGCTTTCCCCGCCGCGCAGCGCCGCGCGGGCCGAACGCAGGCCATACCACAGCAGGAACGCCGCCCCGCCCCAGCGCATCGCCGCCAGAAACCAGGGCGCGCCCTGCGCCAACGCCCCTGCCCCGGCCACGCCCGCCGCGATCAGCGCCGCATCCGACAAGGCGCAGACAAGGCAGACCCAAAAGACATGCCGGCGCAGCAGGCCCTGTTTCAGAACAAAGGCGTTCTGCGCCCCGATCGCCACGATCAGCGACAGGCCGGTGCCGAGGCCCCCGGCATAGGAGGCGCCATCAAGGCCCTGAGCGATCATTCATTTCCCCCCCGCGCCTTTGGGGCGATCTCTCACGCAAGGGGCGGGCTGTCCATCCCGCAGGCGGCCATGCAAAAGGGCGCCCCTGTGGGGCGCCCTGCCGCCGGCCTTTGGCCCTGCGTCAGCCCAGCTGGGCCGCCACATCCTCGGACAGGTCGAAATTGGCGGTGACGGTCTGCACGTCGTCATCCTCCTCCAGCGTGTCGATCAGCTTCATCAGCTTTTGCGCGTGATCAAGGTCGGCGACCTCGGTCGGGGCCTGCGGCTTCCAGATCAGCTTGGCGGTTTCCGATTCGCCCAGGCTCGCCTCGAGCGCGGTGGAGACTTCGGCCAGGTCGGTATCGGCGGTATAGATCCAGTGGCCCTCGTCGTCCGATTCGACATCCGTCGCCCCGGCCTCAAGGGCGGCCATCATCACCGTGTCTGCATCGCCCGCGGCCGCAGGATACATGATTTCCCCCACCCGGTCGAACATGAACCCGACCGATCCGGTCTGCCCCAGATCACCCCCGTGCTTGGTGAAATAGGACCGCACATTCGACGCCGTGCGGTTGCGGTTGTCGGTCATCGCCTCGACGATGATGGCGATGCCGTTCGGGCCATAGCCTTCGTAGCGGATTTCCTCATAGGTATCCGCATCCCCGCCCTGCGATTTCTTGATCGCGCGGTCGATCACGTCCTTAGGCATGGAATTGGCGCGCGCTTCCTTGACGGCAAGGCGCAGGCGCGGGTTCTTGTCGGGATCGGGGTCGCCCATCTTGGCGGCGACGGTGATTTCCTTGGCCAGCTTGGAAAAGAGCTTCGAGCGCAGCTTGTCCTGCTTGCCCTTGCGGTGCTGGATGTTGGCCCATTTGGAATGGCCTGCCATGGGTTCATGTCCTTGATGGTCAGGGCGAAAGGATGGAGCGCGTTCTAGCTGTCCGCCGGCCCGCCTTCAAGCCGGGGCGCACAGGCAGGCCGGGGCGGGGCGAGGCGATCCAGAACGAACAGGCGGATCGCCGTCGCCAGCCCCACCCCCGGCGGGCGCCCCGCGTCGATGCGCGCGATCAGCGCCGCCCGCGTCAGCCCCAGCGCCTCGGCCTGGGCCCCCAGCCCCTGCCAGAAGGCATCTTCAAGCGTCACGCTGGTCAGATGCCCCCGGATCGATACCGAACGCTTGGCCGGCGCGCTCATCGGCGGCAGGCGCAGCGGCTCGGCCGCCGGGGGGGCGAGGACGGCGGATCAGTCTTCATCGGCCTTGCGATGCTGCTCCAGCGTTCGCTCGGCACGGGCGCGTTCGGCGTCCTCGGCCTCTTTCTGCGCGCGGCTGCGGCCGAAGCGGGCGGCGTTCGCATCGCCCTGGCGGCGACGCTCGGCGCGGGCCTTGTCCTTGCGGAAACGGTTGAGGTTGGTGATCTCGGCCATGCCGCAGCCTAGCGCAGGCCATAGCCGGCGCATAGGGGCTGGCAGGCTCCCGATCATGGCGGGGGCGGAGCCGATGCCGGCCCCGCCCCCGCCCTCAGCCAGCGCCTGTCAGGGCGCTATTTGCGCACCGCTTCGGCCTCGATCTCGACCAGAAAGGCGGGGTTGGCCAGCCCGGCCACCTCGAAGACGGACCGGGTCGGCAGGTTGGTCTGCTTTCCCGGGCCGAAGAACTGCGTGTAGCCCTTCATGAAGCCGGCAAAGTCCATCGCCTGCGCCCCTTCGGGCGCCACCAGATAGACCTGCAGCTTGACCACGTCGCCAAGGCCAAGGCCCATGTCCTTCAGTTTGGCTTCGATCCCCTTCATCACGTTCACGGTCTGCGCCTCGGTATCAGCGCCATAGGCGGCCGCGGTCTTGGGGTCGGCGTTCTGGTCCATGACCGAGGGCACGGTGCCGCTGACCAGAACCCGCGTCATCCCGGCCGGGATCTCGATGGCCTGGGCGATCGGAAAGTCCGAATTCGGGATCGGGTGGCGAACCACATCTTGCGCCATCGCCGTTCCGGCAGAGGCCGCCAGCAGCGCGGCGCAGAGCATGAAGCGTTTCAAGACATTCTCCTTTTCAGCATTCTTGCGGATCATTCCTGCGGTGCGGGCGGCGCGGATTCGCGCGCGGCCTGCACGCTTTCCCGGGTGGCCGGGAACACCTGGTCCTTGGGGAAATCCTTCTGCAGATAGGATACCACCGCGACGATCTGGTCATCGTCCAGGATATCGCCAAAGGGCGGCATGGCCTTTTGCCCGTGAACGATGACAGTGACGGGATAATCGCCGTTCATGACGTTCTCGTTCCCCGCCAGCGCCGGATACCTGCCGGCGCCGACGGCGCCTTCGCGGGCAGGCATGTGGCAGCCGGCGCACAGCGCCTTGTAGACGCCCTCGCCATCGGTCTGGCTGATCTTGTCGGGGTTGAGGAACAGCCGCTGCTCGAAAGCGTCGGGCTTGAACGTGACAAAGGCTTCGGGCTGCGGCTCGCGGGTCTTGTTCGTGGTCACGGCCGACAGCTCGGAATTGGTTTCCGCCAGCGACAGCGATGGCAGCAGGGCAAGGACAAGCGCGATATGACGTTTCATCGGTGTCATTCCTTTGTTCAGCCGTTGATGACGCGGTCATGCAGGCGGCTGATCGCATCCAGCGCCGAGGTGATTGCCCCTTCCTGCCAGGCAGGGACATAGGACACATGTTCGCCCGCCATCATGATGCGACCGTCGATCTTGGTCGCGGTGTCATAGTTCTTGTCCTTCTCGCGCCACAGCCCATAGCATCCCAGCACCCAAGGAACGCGGTGCCAGACGACCGAAACCCCGGTCTTGAACTCGTCGCGATACTGCGGATGGATGCGCGCGCCGTATTCCAGCGCCCATTTCACCCGGTCCTCGGGCGACATGGCGGTGAATTCCTGCGCCGTGGCACCCCAGGAATAGCCCCCCAGCAGCACGGCCGGGCCGGGCTTGTGATAACCCGTCGAGGGGTAGGAGATCAGCGTGATCGGCAGGTCGGTATAGCTGATCCCGCCATAGATCGCCTCGTCCTCCTCCCAGAAGCGGCGCTTGAACTCCAGCCCGAACTTGACGGCCCCGGCATAGGGCATCGAATCGACAACGCTCTGCATCTCGGGCGACAGGTCCGTCTCGATCTGGCTGAGAACCGAGAAGGGGATGGTGCAGATGCACCAGTCGGCCTGCCGCGTCTGCGGCTGCCCCTCGCCGGTCGAGGGGATATAGGTCACGGTGACGCCGGAATCGTCCTGCTTGATCTGCGTGACCTTGGCGTTGAAGGTGATCAGGTCGCCCACCTCGCGCTGGAAGGCCGCCGCGATGCGGTCCATGCCGCCCTTGGGCTGGAACATGGTCGTCTGGAACTCGGTCAGATTGCCGGTGTTCAGGTTGTTCCACAGCTTCGACTGCAGGATCTGGCCGAAATCCAGCAGATCGGACGGCTCGGGCCGCGCGGTGACGCCGCCCGCGGGCCATTTGGCATAGCCGCGGTATTCCGAGGTGTGCAGCGACTTTTCGTAATTGAACTCGTCATCCAGCGCGCCATAGGACTTGAGCGAGGCCATCAGCGCCTCCTTGTCGGCCGCCGACAGCTGCTGGTCCAGCGCGCCGGACTGCGCCGCCTTGGCCAGCAGTTCCGAGATGTTGCCGCGATAGTCGGTGTCCACCTCGCGGAACCGCTGCGGCTTGCCGCCGAAGGCATCCGAGGCGTGCAGCAGGGCGTTGTGGTTGACCTGGTTGAACGGCTCCAGCTCGACCCCCAGGGTCTTGCAGTAATCCAGCACGGCCCGGTGGTTGTAGGGGATGCGCCACGGGCCGGGGTTGATGTAGTTGCCTTCGGCGAAATCGACCTTCTGCGTCGCGCCGCCCAGTTCGGTGAAGCTGTCGCCGGCATGCAGGGTCCAGCAGCGCCCGCCGGCCTTTTCCCGGTATTCGAGGATCTCGACCTGGTATCCGGCCTTGCGCAGCTCGAGCGCCGCGGTCATGCCGGCCAGGCCGGCGCCCAGGATCAGCACCCTGGCCCCCTTGGGGTCCCCCTCAAGCCTGATGGGACCCTCATAGTAACTTTCCGCAGCGTGACCCAGCGAGGTCATCGCGGCATACATGGCACTCGCGCCTGCCGTCGCGCCGATCATCGACAGGATCGCGCGTCTGGTTGGATAAGCGGGATTCATCGGTGGTCCTTTTTTGCAATCAGCCGCGTCACGGGAACGAACCGGCCCGCAGGCCGTTGCGCCCGTTCAATTGCGCCCCTGCGCCCTGGGCGGGCAACCGGAACGTCGGAAACCAAGTTGCCGTGCCGTTGAACGTGTCAGCGGCCTGAGCTGTTCCAGACGTTTTCAGGGCAGCCTGGCGATTTCTGCGCCAGTGCCGGAAACAGGGCTGTCCGGGATCGCCGCAGCCCGCAGCCCGTGGCGGTCGCGCGCAACCGCTCGCAAAAGCCGCAGGGCCGCTGTATCGGGGACCGGAACGGCCGGCGGAGGGATGCCATGATCGACATCGAGCATCTGCGCACATGGATCGGGCGGACCGAGCAGCAGTCCGAGACCGTCACCGATGCGATCGTTCAGCGGTTCGCGGCCACCTTCGATGCGCCGGCCGCCGCGCGGGACGGCGAGGCCGCCCCGACCATGATCCACCTGTGCCTTGCCCCGCCGGCGGCGCCCACTGCCGCGCTGGGGCCGGACGGGCATCCCGAACGGGGCGGCTTTCTGCCGCCCGTCCCGCTGGCGCGGCGGATGTGGGCGGGCGGCAGCTTCGTCTTTCACGGCGAGATCCGCGTCGGAGAGCGCGTCACCCGCCATTCGACCATCCGCGACGTGCGGCTGAGGCAGGGGCGCACCGGGATGCTGTGCTTTGTCACCGTCGATCACCGGATCGACAGCGCCGGCCGCCTGGCGGTCGAGGAACGGCAGGACATCGTCTATCGCGACGCGGGCGCGCCCCCTGCCCCCACCGCCGGCCCCGCCCCGCAGGGCACGCATCGGATGGCGATGCACCCTTCGGCGGCGCTGCTGTTCCGTTATTCGGCGCTGACCTTCAACGGGCACCGCATCCACTATGATGCGCCCTATGCCCGCCAGGTCGAAGGCTATCCCGGCCTGATCGTCCACGGGCCGCTGCAAGCCTCGCTGCTGGTGCGCATGGCCGAGGGGCTGCGCGGGGCGCGGCCTGCGCGCTTCAGCTTCCGCTCGCTCTCGCCCCTGTTCGATGACCGTGATTTCATGCTGAACGCGGCCGATGCGCCTGATGGATCGATGCGCCTGTGGACAGCCTATCCTGACGGACCCATAGCGATGGAGGCATCGGCCGTCTGGTGACGGCCGCCCGGCGGGGGGGATCGCAGGCGGCGCGGTCGGGCGCGCCCCCGGGCTGCGCGGGGCACAGGTGGGGGACAGGCGCTGCGGGCGCGCGAATCGCGCTTTGCGCCGGGCGCCGGCCAGACGGCAAGGCGGCCAGACGGCAAGGCAGCAAGGCAGCAAGGCAGCAAAGCGGATGCGCGGCGGGAACGCATGTGGCTGCAAGCGGCGCTGCGCCAGGGCGCGGATGGATGCCGGGCAGCTCAGCCCTGCGGGGCTGACGAAGGCCCCGCCGGGTCCAGATCGTCAAAGAGCAGGCGCGCCTCGGCCGGAGAGCCGCGGCGTTCGCCGGGCGACAGCATCCGCAGGCTGCGCACGCCCCCCGGAACGGCGGCCGTCACCACGTCGCCCACGCGCAGCGCATGCGCCGGCTTGCGGCAGGGAACGCCGTTCACGCGCACGCCGCCGCTGGCGATCCGATCCGCCGCCAGCGTCCGCGTCTTGAACAGGCGCGCATGGCAGAGCCAGCGGTCCAGCCGGATCGTCTGCGCGTCGGGCCGGACAGGGCCGTCCCCGCCCCGGCCCTCGCCCTTTGCCGGGCCACGCGCCATCGGATCAGGCGCCCCCGGTCATGACCTGTTCTTGAGCGCCGCGAGCACGGCAAAGGGGCTGTCGGGGTCGATCGGCTTTTCGGCGCGCGGGGGGCGCGCCTCATAGCTGCGCCCGCCCTCGGGCTTGCCGCCGCGCGGCGGCTTGCCGGTCCGCTCGGGCCGGTCGCCACCGCGTTCCCCGCCGCGTTCATGGCGATCGCCGCCCTTGCCGTGGCGGGGGGGCTTGCCCTCGCCCCTTGGGCCATTGCCGGATGCATCCCGATCCGGCCGCCCGCCCATGCGCCGGTCCCGGTTCCGATCGCCCTGGCCGGAGCCTTCGCCCTGCGCGGGCTGATGGCCGGGCGCATGGTCACCCTGCGCGCGCTGGCGCTGGTCGGGGCTGCGCTCGTCTGCCCGCGCGGTCGCGGCGGGGGCACCCTGGCGGGGGCGGCGGGGGCCGCGCGCCTCGCCCTCGGGGCGCGCACGGGGCCCACGGGAACGCGGCGCCCAGGTAAAGCGGTAATAGCTTTCCATTTCGGGGCCAGGCATGTCGGCGGGCTGCTCGATGCCATCGCCGCCGCCCGCGCTCGCCCCTGCGCCGTCGCGGCCGGCATCACCGCCAGCGGCATCGCCAATCCCTTCGACAGGGCTGGCGGCCACGCCGTCACCCGCATCAGGGCCGGCGACATCCGCGTCTGCGGCAGGCGTGCCATCCGCGCCCGGCGCCGCCGCGGCGGCGGCAGCCATGTCCTCCAGCCGCGCCTTTTCGGCCTGCTCGGCATCCCAGCGGGCGCGGATCTGCGCGGCCAGGATGCTTTCCTCCTCGGTCATGGGGGCGGCGGGCTCGCCCGGCTGCTGGTCGGGCGCAGGGGCGGGCAGCGGCGCAGCGGCAGCGCGGCTCTTGGGCCGCTCGGCCTTTTCGCCGCGATAGCCCAGCCCTTCCATCAGGCCGGCGAACTGGTCGAGCGTCATGCCGGTGATCGACAGCATGTCGGCCGTCGCCTCAAAGCCGCCGCGGCTGTCCTGCGCGCGCAGCATGTCGGCCAGACGTTCCAGCATGTCGATGCGGATCGCCCGCTCGCCTGCCGGGTGATAGCCGGCCAGCGTGTAATGGGTGCGCGGCACCTGCGGCAGGTTGGGGATGGTCACCAGGCCGGGCGGGGGGCTTTCGGGAAACTCGTCCAGACCCTGCCACAGCGCCGACAGCAGCAGCCGCAGCCGCGTGGGCGCAGGCTTGAGCACGGCCGGCAGGAAGATGGTATACTGGCCGAAGCGGACGCCGTGCTTGCGCAACGCGCCGCGCGCCTCCTGATCCAGTTCCTTGATCTCGGCGGCGACGCCCTCGCGCGGCAGAACGCCCATCGCCTCGACCAGGCGGAAGGCCACGCCGCGGGCAAGGCCCGTCAGCGCCTCGTCGGCCTGCATGGCCAGCAGCGGCTCGAACCCGGCGGCGATCTTGCGGTCGATGAAGTGCTGCAGGCGGCGGCGGACCTTTTCGGCCACATCGCCGCCGGCCTCCTCATCCACGAAGACCTCGATCCCGGGCCGGAGCGGGTCCGCGCCCTTGACGAGCTTGCCCACCGCCGAGGCGCCCCACATCAGCCCGCCCTGCTCGGTGAAGTCCAGCTCGGTATCGGGCGCGTTGTAGAAGCGGTCCGCCCGCAGGTGGAACTCGGGGCGCAGCGCCTCATAGGCGGCACGGGCCAGCATCCGCGCCTCATCCCCCTGGGCACTTGGATCCGCGCGGAAACGGAACCCGTCCAGACGGCCGGCGAATTCGCCCTCGACCGTCACCTCGCCCTTGTCGTTCACCTCGGCCACCAGGCTCTCCTTCTGCTTGAGCCGGCGCAGCAGCACCGAGGTGCGCCGGTCAACGAATCGCTGCGTCAGTGCCGCGTGCAGCGCGTCCGACAGCCGGTCTTCTACCGCGCGAGTCTCGCCCCGCCAATGGGCTTCGTCCCTGACCCAGCCGGTGCGTTGCGCCACATAGGTCCAGGTGCGGATATAGGCGAGCCGCTTGGACAGCGCGTCGATGTCGCCGGCCGTCCGGTCGATGCGCGCCACGGCGCGGGCCAGCCAGTCATCGGGGATGCCGCCCGATTGCAGAAAGCCATAGATCCGCGTCAGCAGCGTGGTGTGCTCGGCCGGCGCGATGCCGCGGAAATCGGGGATGCGGCAGACATCCCACAGCAGCCGCACATCGCGCGGATGCGTCACCCTGTCGCGGATCTCGGGCAGCGCCCACAGCACCTTGAGCGCGGCAAGGTCGTCCGCCTCGCGCCCGCGGCCCAGCCATTCGCTGCCCGAGGGCTGTTCGAGCGACCCGATCAGCCGGTCCACGGTCCCGAATTCCAGCGCCGCATTGCGCCACACCAGCCGGCTGATCGGCTGAAAGCGGTGATTCTCGATGGCCTCGATCAGCCCCTCGTCCAAAGGCTGCGCCTCGCCGGTCACGCCGAAGGTGCCCGGTTCGGTATGCCGTCCCGCGCGGCCGGCGATCTGGCCCAGCTCGTGCGGGAACAGCGGGCGCATGCGGCGGCCGTCGAACTTGTGCGTGGATTCAAAGGCGACGTGGCGGATGTCGAGGTTCAGCCCCATGCCGATGGCATCGGTCGCCACCAGATAATCGACCTCGCCGGCCTGATACATCGCCACCTGGGCATTGCGCGTGCGCGGGGACAGCGCCCCCATCACGACCGCGCAGCCGCCCTTCTGCCGGCGCAGCAGCTCGGCGGTGGCATAGACATCATCGACGCTGAAGCCGACGATGGCCGACCGCGCCGGCATCCGGGACAGCTTTTTCGAGCCTGCCCAGGACAGGGTCGAGAAGCGCTCTCGCCGCATGAACTGCGCCTCGGGGACCAGAGCGGCGATGGCCGGGCGCATGGTGCCGGACCCCAGGAACAGCGTCTCGTGCAGCCCGCGCATGTTCAGCAGGCGGTCGGTGAAGACATGCCCGCGTTCGGGATCGGCGCAAAGCTGGATCTCGTCGATGGCGACGAAATCGGCCAGCACCTCGGGCATCGCCTCGGTCGTGGCGACCCAGTAGGCGGCGCGTTCGGGGACGATGCGTTCCTCGCCGGTGATCAGGGCGACGACGGACGGCCCCCGCGCCTTGACGATGCGATCATAGACCTCTCGCGCCAGCAGGCGCAGCGGCAGGCCGATGACGCCGGTGCGGTGGGCCAGCATCCGTTCGATGGCATAGTGGGTCTTGCCGGTGTTGGTCGGCCCCAGCACGGCCGTGATGCGTCCCGCCACCTCAGGCGTCCTGCCCCTGGTCCTGCGCCGCCAGCCTTGCCATGCCGTCCCTCGCCTCCTGCTGATGGGGGTTGATCGCCAGGCTGGCGCGATAGGCCGCCAGGGCGGCCGCATCGCGGCCCATCTCCTCGAGCATCGTGGCCAGCAGCGTCAGCGACGGCCAGTGCCGCGGTTCGAGCCGCAGCGCCTGCGCCAGATCGGCGGCTGCCGGGCCGGACTGGCCGGCGTAATAGAAGGCCGCGCCCCGCGCCGCCCAGCCGCCGGCGAAATCGGGCGCGTTCTCGACCAGCGCGGTCAGGTGCCCGATGGCCGCCTGCGCATCGCCCGCGTCCAGTGCCGCCTCGCCTCGCATCAGCAGATAGTCCATCGCGGCCGAGCCGCTTTGCGACCATGCGCGCGTGATGTCAGCCTCGGCCCCCATCCATGCCTCGCCCTCGGGCTGGGCCAGTTCGGCGAACAGTTCGTCCATCTCCGCCGGCGACTGCGCCGCAGCCGTCTGCGCGATCGGGACAATCATCAGCATTGCGGCGGCGAATGCCGCTGCGGCAGGCTGGAAACGGGGGGCGGCCGGGCGCATATCTTGTCATGTAGTCAATCCCGCGCCGCGGCGCCAGATTAGGGAACAAGATGATGAGTGCAGTGATCGAAGGCGCCGTGAAGGCACTGAGCGGCAGGATTTCATCCTTCGACGGCTCAGCCAAATTCGTGGTCGAGGGCGAGGGCGCCATCATGATCGACGAATCGGGCGTGCGCGCCGGCGACGAAGCGGCCGAGGTCACCCTGACCGCCAGCCGCGACACCTTCGAGGGCATCCTGAATGGCGGGACCAACCCGACGATGGCCTACATGACCGGCAAGCTCAAGGTCGATGGCTCGCTGCCGACCGCGATGAAGCTGGGCGCGGCGCTGAGCTGACCCAGCGCCAGGGGGGCGTTCCGGTGAAGGATGACGCTCCGGGGGCGCCCGGCCCGGCGCCCCCTTGTCCGGCCCGCGCCGACGCGCCCGCCCCTGCGGAGGCGGGCGATGGCGCAGCCTTTTATCAGCTGCCCGGCGATCCCCGACCGCCGGCGCGCGCCTTTTTCGTGACGGCGCAGGACGGGGTGCGCCTGCGGCTGGCCCTGTGGGCCGGCAGTGCGGCATCGTCAACAGTGCTGCTGTTTCCGGGGCGAACGGAATATGTCGAGAAATACGCCCCCATCGCCGCCCGCCTGAGCGCCGAGGGCCATGCGGTGCTGGCGGTCGACTGGCGCGGCCAGGGCATGTCGGATCGGCTGCTTTCCGATCCCCGCACAGGCCATATCGCCGATTTCGCGGGCTATCAGGCCGATGTGGGGGCGATGAGGGACGCGGCGGCGGCGCTGGACCTGCCGCGGCCCTGGCACCTGCTGGCCCATTCGATGGGCGGCTGTATCGGCCTTGCGGCGCTGAACCTCGGCCTGCCGGTCCGAAGCGCGGTCTTTTCCGCCCCGATGTGGGGCATCCATCACCCTCCCCTGCCCCGTCACGTGGTGGTGGGGCTGGCCGGCGCCGCCCGCCGCGCCGGGCAGGGCCCGCGCCCGGCCGTCGGCACCGGGGGCGGCGGCACCTTCGTGCTGAATGCCCCGTTCCGCGGCAATGCCCTGACCGGCGATGCCGCCCAATGGGCGCGGCTGGTGGCCGAGGCGGGAGCCTGGCCGCACCTGACGCTGGGCGGGGCCAGCTATGCCTGGATCGGGGCGGCGATGGCGGAATGCCGGCGCCTTGCGGCGCTGCCCTCGCCCGCCGTGCCGGCGCTGATCGGCCTAGGCGCGCTGGAGCGGGTCGTCTCGCCTGCCGCGATCCGCAGCCGGGCCGCCCGCTGGCCAGGGGCGCGCCTTGTGGAGCTGCCCGGCGCGCGGCACGAGCTGATGTTCGAAAGCCCGCCCGTCCCCGACAATTTTCTGGATGCGGCATTGGCGCTGATGCGGCAGGCGGGCCGGATATCCGCCCGCTGAGCCCTGCCCCGCCGACGCGGCCGGCGGTTGCCGCCATCGGCAGGGCATCCCGCTGCGGCGGCGCCGCCCCTGCCGCGCCCTTGCCAGCCAAAGGGCAGGCCCTGCCTGCGAGCGGTCAGATGCCGCCAATAGGTCCGGTTGCGCCAGCCTGCGGGACAGGCGGCCCGCCCCCCATTGGATGAGCGATCACAGCTGAACCAGCGCCCTTGCCGCGCCAACTGGTCGCGCCCCTTCCCGCATCAGGGCGGCGCCAGGGAGCGGCAAAGGCAACGGCATGCGGGCTGGTCCGGGTTGCCGATCCGTCATCAGCCCATGCCAGCCACCGGGAATGATGCAGAGGCGCTTTCGCCCCCTTGCGGCGGCGGGGCATGGCACCAGAGGGGGCACCCCGCACCCGCGAAGCAGCACCGCCATTGTGCCGGGCGGGCGGGCAGCGACGCTGCGCCCGCCCTGCCCCGGCGGGTGCCGGTGCCCGCTGGCGAAAGCGCCTAGCGCGCCGGCCCTTGACCGCGCAGGGCGCGGATCGTCTCGACCAGCGCCACGGTCGATCCGTCCTGCCCGTCCAGATCAGCGCCTTCCAGCAGCGGTCCCAGCTGCAGCGCCAGTTCCTTGCCCAGCTCGACCCCCCACTGGTCAAAGCTGTTGATGCCCATGATGACGCCCTCGACGAACACCCGGTGTTCATACAGCGCGACGATCTGGCCCAGCGTGAAGGGCGTCAGGCGCCCTGCGACCAGCGTGGTCGAGGGGCGGTTGCCCGGAAAGACCCGGTGGCGGGCCTGCCGTTCCAGATCATCGCCCGCCAGCCCCCTGCCCGCCATCAGCGCCCGCGCCTCGTCCAGCGAACGGCCCAGCATCAGCGCCTTGCTCTGCGCCAGACAGTTGGCGATCAGCAGGCGCTGGTGGTGATCCAGCTCCGGCTCCTCGCCGCGGGCGATGGCGATGAATTCGCACGGGACGACCTGCGCGCCCTGATGGATCAGCTGGTAGAAGGCGTGCTGGCCGTTGGTCCCCGGCTCGCCCCAGACCACGGGACCGGCGGGGCGTTCGACCGGGGCGCCGTCCATCGTCACGCATTTGCCGTTCGATTCCATTTCGAGCTGCTGCAGATAGGCAGGCAGGCGGATCAGCCGGTTGGCATAGGGCAGCACGGCCCGCGTCGGATAGCCGCAGACCTGATGGTGCCATATCCCCACCAGCGCCAGCATCACCGGCAGGCTGGCATCCGGCGGGGCGGTGCGGAAATGATCGTCCATCGCCCGGCCGCCGGCCAGAAACTCGTCAAAGCGGGCCGGGCCGATGCCCAGCATCAGCGACAGCCCGATCGGCCCCCAGACTGAATAGCGTCCCCCCACCCAGTCGGCAAAGCCGAACACGCGGTCAGCGTCGATGCCGAACTGCGCCGTCCGGCCCATGGCGGTGGACACGGCCGCGAACTGGTCGGCCGGGTGGCGCACGCGCGCGCCCATCCAGCGGCGCACGGTTTCGGCATTGGTCATCGTCTCGATGGTGGTGAAGGTCTTGGAAGCCACCACCACCAGCGTCGTTTCGGGGTCCAGCCCCTTCAGCGTATCGGCGGCGTCGGCCCCGTCCACGTTGGAAATGAAATGCAGCCGCGGCCCGTCCATCCAGGGCGCCAGCGCATGCGCGGCCATCACCGGACCCAGGTCCGATCCGCCGATGCCGATGTTCACGACATCCGTGTAAGGCCCGCCCTGCCCCCGGATGCGCCCCGATCGCACCTGCTCGGCAAAGCGGCGCATCCGGTCCAGGGTTTCCAGGACATCGGGCATCACGTCGCGCCCGTCAACGAGGACCGGCCCGGCGGCGGCGCGCAGGGCGGTGTGCAGGACGGCGCGATCCTCGGTCCGGTTGATGCGCTGGCCCTCGAACATCGCGTCGCGCCGGGCCGGCACCTCTGCGGCCAGATCAAGCAGCAGACGGCGGGCCTCGGCGTCGATGGCCGTCTTGGAATAATCCAGCGTCAGCCCGTCTGCCGTGACGGAAAAATCGCGCGCCCTGTCCGCATCCTCATCGAACAGGTCGGCGATGCGGCGCCCGGCGGTGCGGGCGCGGTGGGCGTCAAGGGCGTTCCATCGGTCGGTCATGGCGAACACCTTTCGCGGGTTGCATGCCGTCAGTCGGCATAATGGACGATCAGCCCCTTCCAGAAGGCGCGGATCGGCGCCTCCTCGGGCGTGAGCGTTGCGGCGCGGTCGAGCGCGGCGCGCTTGTCCGGGCCGGTGATCATCAGGAACGCCTCGGGCGCGGTCAGCAACGCCGCGGCGCTGAGCGTGACGCGCGGCTCGCCGTCGGGGGCGGTGATCGGCACCACGGCCGGGGCGGCGGAATCCATCGCCGCCGCAAGCCCGGCCGCGCCGGGGAACAGGCTGGCGGTATGCATGTCCTCGCCCATCCCCAGCAGCAGCACCGACAGCGGCAGCAGCGCGCCCACACGGGCCGCCGCGGCGGCCGCCCCCTCCACGGGGTCGAGCATGTCGTGATGCAGCCCGACCAGCTCGGCCGCGGATGCGCCCTCGTCGATCAGGTTGCGCCGGATCAGCCGGGCATTGGAGCGGGGATGGTCCGCCGGAACCCAGCGTTCGTCCCCCGGCACCACGCTGACCCGCGCCCAATCCAGCCGGGCCGCCGCCAGCGCCTTGAAGGCCGGCACCGGGGTCGAGCCGCCCGGCAGGCACAGCACGGCCCGGTCACGGGTGTTCAGCGCCATGCCCAGCGCATCGGCGATGTCCTGCGCCAGCGCCAGGGTCAGCGCCTCGCGGTCGGGATGTTCGATCAGCTTCATCGTGTCATGCCTTGATCTCGCGCCAGCGCCGCCCGTCCCGGTGCATCAGCCCCAACGCCTGATCGGGCCCGCTGGTGCCCGGATCATAGGATTCGGGCGCGGCGCTGGCATTTTCCCAGGCGGCGATGATCGGATCGGCCCAGGCCCAGGCCGCCTCGACCTCGTCCCCGCGCATGAACAGCGTCTGGTTGCCGCGGATCACGTCGGTGATCAGCCGCTCATAGGCGTCGGGCATGTCGCGCCCTTCCTTGCCCAGCGCCTCGGCAAAGCTCATGTCCAGGGGCACCTGCACCAGGCGCATGCCCCCCGGTCCGGGTTCCTTGATGTTGACCCTGAGGTTCATGCCCTCATTGGGTTGCAGGCGGATGACCAGCTGGTTGGCCTGCTGTTCGGCATGATCGTCAAAGATCAGGTGCGGCGGCTCGCGGAAGACGACCGCGATCTCGGACGTGCGGTCGCGCAGCCGCTTGCCGGTGCGCAGGTAGAAGGGCACCCCCTGCCAGCGCCAGTTGGCGATCCTGAGCTTGAGCGCGACAAAGCTTTCCGTGCGGCTGTCGGGGTTTTCCACATCATCGCGATAGCCCGGATCGCCGTCCTCGGCGGCATACTGGCCGCGCACGATGTCGCCGGGGGGAACGGGTTCCAGCGCCCGGATGACCTTGAGCTTTTCATCGCGCACTGCATCGGGGTCGAAATGCCACGGCGGTTCCATCGCGATCAGGCAGACCAGCTGCATCAGGTGGTTCTGCACCATGTCGCGCATCGCGCCCGACTGGTCGTAATAGGCCCCCCGCCCGGCCACGCCCACCGTCTCGGCAACCGTGATCTGGACATGGTCGATATAGTGGACGTTCCACAACGGCTCGAACAGCATGTTGGCGAACCGCACTGCCATCAGGTTCTGGACCGTTTCCTTGCCCAGATAATGGTCGATGCGATAGATCTGGCGTTCCTCGAAATGGCGGGCCAGCGTCGCGTTCAGCGCCCTGGCCGAGGCGAGATCGCGCCCGAATGGCTTTTCGACGACGATGCGCGCATCGGGGCCGGCGATGGCGTGCCGTGCCAGCCGTTCGGCGATGTCCCCGAACAGCGCGGGCGCGACCGAGAAATAGAAGGCCTGCACCACGTCCGGGCGCATCAGCGCGCCAAGCTCGGACCAGCCGCGCTCGCCCGTCACGTCGATGGCGACATAGGCCAGGCAGTCGAGGAACGAGGCGATCTGCGCCTCATCGGCGTCCCTGGGGCCGAATTCGGCGATGGCGTCGCGGGCTTCGCGGCGATAGCCCTCGGTATCCATGTCGCTGCGCGCCGCGCCGATGATGCGCGAGGCGGCGGGGAACTGTCCGGCCGCATGGCGGCGGAACAGTCCCGGCAGGATCTTGCGGCGCGCCAGATCGCCGGTCGCGCCAAAGATGACCAGGTCGAAATCCCCGACCTCGATGAGCCGCGATACCATGGTGTGCCCCTTGTGCGTTCGTCCTGTGGCTAGTGCGTGCCAAGCCCATCGGCAAGCCCCGCGCCGCCCCCATCGGGGCGCGCGCCCAGCGCCTTGGACAGGCGCGGCAGGCGCGCCCGCGCCAGCAGCGCCCTGAGCGGCACCGGGCCGCCCAGCCTTTCGGCGCGCTCATGCGCTGCCCCCACCGCCGCGGCCACGGGCGCCGGATCGCTGCGGTAAAGCGAGAGCAGGAACGCATCGGGATGGACGGCGGCAAGGCCCAGATCGGCCAGGACGCGGCGGGGGAAATCGGCAAGATTGGCGGTGACGATCAGGGCCGCGTCCCCCGCCAGCGCCGCCTCGGCCACGTGGCGGTCGGCCGGATCGGGCCAGTCATGGCCCGCGGCGCGGCTGCCCTCGCCCGAAGCCTCGGCCTGCGGCCAGGCAGCGGAAAGCAGCGCGATTTCCGCCCCCGCCACATCGGCCTGCGCGGGGCCGAGCCGGGCGGCGGCGCGGCGCCATTCGGCCAGGATGCGCGCCGACCAGACAGGCTGGAACAGCCCCGCGCCCGCCGTGCCGATCACGATCTCGCGCAGCACCGTGGGATAGAGCACGCAGGCGTCGAGGACCGCCTTCATCCGTCCAGCCGGAAGAACAGCGCCTTGAGATAGCCGCTTTCCGCCAGTTGCGGCAGCGTCGGATGGTCAGGCCCGGCAAAGCCGGTATGGATCAGCTGCATCCGCCGCCCGCCGCGCCCGATGCCGTGGGCGCTTGCGTTGCGGAACAGATCCAGCGTGGCGGCATGGGAACAGGAACACAGCCCCAGGAACCCGCCCGGCCCGACCAGCGGCGCGGCCAGCCGGGCCACCCGCTCATAGGCGCGCAGCCCCGCATCGAGCGCCTGCTTGGAGGGCGCGAAGGCGGGCGGATCGCAGATCACCATGTCAAAGCGCCGGCCCTCTGCGGCAAGCTGCTCCATCGCTGCAAAGGCGTCGCCCTGCCGCGTTTCCAGCCGGTCCGCCATGCCCATTGCGCGCGCCCCGCCCGCCGCCAGCGCCAGCGCCGGTGCCGATCCGTCTACGCAGCTCGCCCCCGCCGCCCCGGCTGCCAGCGCGGCCAGCGCAAAGCCGCCGACATGGGAAAACACGTCCAGAACCCGGCCCCCGCGCGCCAGCCGCTGGGCAAAGGCGTGGTTCGGGCGCTGGTCATAAAAGAGGCCCGTTTTCTGCCCGCCGGTCAGGTCGGCCAGATAGATCGCCCCGTTCATCGGCACCTCGACAGGGGCGGCGATCTCGCCCGCGATGACTTCGGTGCGCTCGTCCAGCCCCTCCAGCCCGCGGGCGCGGCCCGATCCGTTCATCACGATGCGCGTGACGCCCGTCACATCGGCCAGCGCCGCGGCCAGATCGGGCAGCAGGCGGTCGGCCCAGGCCGCATTGGGCTGGATGACGGCGGCATCGCCAAAGCGGTCGATGACCACGCCGGGCAGGCCGTCCGCCTCGGCATGGACCAGCCGGTAGAAGGGCGCATCGAACAGCGTCTGGCGCAGCGCCAGCGCCCGCGCCAGACGCGCCGCCAGCCAGCCGCGGCCGATGACGGCGGCGGGATCGGCGTCCAGCATCCGCGCGACGATGCGAGAGGCGGGGTTGACGGTAACGACGCCCAGCGCGGCCCGTTCGGCATCTTCAAGGACAGCCAGCGCCCCGGCCTGCATCGCCTTGGTGCGGCGATCGCTCACCAGCTCGTCGGCATAGATCCAGGGAAAGCCGTGGCGGATCGCCCGCGCATTCGCCTTGGGCCGCAGCCGCACGACCGGCAGGGCGCGGCCATCCGCGCCCTCTGCGGCCGCTGCCGCAGGGGCATGGCCGTCCGGGACATCATCCGGGGCAGGCTGATCGTGCATGGGATGCTCCGCTGGGTTGTCCGGTCGGGGCCAGCCTGTCGCACTTCGCGCGCGTCCGGGCAAGCAGGCCCTCCGCCTTCGGTGGTGCTTGACTATGGCCCGGCGCCGCTTCACCTGTCGCGCACACGTGATCGAAAGGCACCAGATGTCCATTCCCCAGCAGGGCGGCGGCCCGATCGAACGGCGCGAACAGCTGGCCGAATACATCGCCTCGGGCGAAAAGCCCCGCGCCGGCTGGCGCATCGGGACCGAGCATGAGAAGTTCGGCTTTGACTGGGCAAGGCTGGAGCCCCTGCCCTATGACGGCCCCTGTTCGATCCGCGCGATGCTGGAGGGGCTGCGCGACCGTTTCGGCTGGACCGAGCTGCGCGAGGGGGGCCGGCTGATCGGCCTGTCGCGGGACGGCGCCAATGTCAGCCTCGAACCGGGCGGACAGCTCGAACTGTCGGGCGCGCCGCTGGAAACGCTGCACCAGACGCATGCCGAAACGGTGCAGCACCTGGCCGAGGTGGCCGAGATCGCCGGCCCGATGGGCGCGGGCTTCATGGGGCTGGGCGCCGCGCCGGTCTGGCGGCAGGACCAGATGCCCATGATGCCCAAGGGCCGCTATGCGCTGATGACCCCCTATATGGAAAAGGTCGGCACGCTGGGCACGCAGATGATGTATCGCACCTGCACCGTGCAGGTGAACCTCGACTATGGGTCCGAGGCGGACATGGTGCAGAAGCTGCGCGTGGCGCTGTCGCTGCAGCCGGTGGCGACGGCGCTGATGGCCTCCTCGCCCTTCCTGGACGGGCGGCCCAACGGGATGAAATCCTGGCGCGCCCATATCTGGCAAAATCTTGATGCGGCGCGCACGGGCATGCTGCCCTTCGTGTTCGAGGACGGCTTCGGATACGAGGCATGGGTTGACTATGTTATTGATGTCCCGATGTATTTTGTCTATCGGGACGGACGGTACATCGACGCGCTGGGGCAATCCTTCCGCGATTTCATGAATGGTCGCCTGCCCGCGCTGCCGGGGGAACTGCCGACCCTGTCGGACTGGGCCGACCACATGACCACCGTGTTCCCCGAGGCGCGGGTCAAGAAATACATCGAGATGCGCGGCGCCGATTGCGGCCCCCTGTCCCATCTGACGGCGCTGCCGGCGCTGTGGGTGGGGCTGTGCTATGACCAGGGCGCGCTGGACGCCGCAAGCGAGCTGACCCGCGGCTGGACGCATGAGACGCGCGAGGGGCTGCGCCGTGCCGCCGCCCGCGACGGGCTGGCCGGGGAACATGACGGGCTGCGGCTGATCGACCTTGCGCGCGAGACGCTGACCCTGGCCGAGGCCGGGCTGGCGGCGCGCGGCCATCATGCCCCCGGGCAGGGCGCGGGCGACGAGACGGCCTATCTGGCCGTCCTGCGCGAACGGGTCGAACGCGGCGAAACGCTGGCCGACGAGCTGCTGGCCAAGTTCGGGGGCGAATGGCAGGGCAATCTGGGCCGCATCTATGCGGACTGCGCCTATTGACCCGGCGCGGCTAGCTGCCCTCGCCGAAATAATCGGCCAGCAGCGCGTCGAGCGCATCCATCAACTGCCCGGCCTGCGGGCCGGAGGTGGTCACGGTGATCGTGCTGCCGCGCGGCGCGACCAGCATCAGCAGACCCATGATGGAATTGCCCGCCACCGTCTCGCCGTCCTTTTCGACCAGCGCCTGGGCATCGAACCGTTCCACGGTTTCAACGAACCGCGCAGAGGCGCGGGCATGCAGCCCCTTTTCATTGATGATCCGCAGCGTGCGGGTGCATCTGTCCGTCACGAAGCGGCCCTGCGCAGGGCACCCTTGGGCGCGGCTTCCCGCGAGGATGCCTCGCGCATGGCTGCGTCCCGCGGCGGCGTGTCGCGGGCCGGGGCGTCGCGGGATGCAGCGTCCTGGGGCGCGGTCCCGGCCGGGGCATAACAGTCGATATACTTGCGCCCCGCCTCGGCCGCCAGTTCGGCGGCGGTGCCGACATCCAGGTGACGCAGCTTGGCCAGCTTGACCAGCATGGGCAGGTTGGCGCCATAGAGGATGCGGCGTTCCTGCCGCAGGCAGGCGGGCATCGACAGGTTCGAGGGCGATCCGCCGAAGATGTCGGTCACGATCACCACGCCGTCGCCCGTGTCCACCTCGCTGACGGCGCGGCAGATCTCCTCGCTTTTGGCGGCGCGGTCGTGATCTTCCTCGATGGTGACGGCGAGAATGCCCTGCTGCGGACCCACGACGTGTTCAACCGCAGCGAGGTATTCGCGTGCGAGCCCGCCATGTCCGACGATAACGATACCGATCAACTCAGCTCCATCATGAGGGGCACGTCACGCCACCTTTTCGGTCTGCGCCGCGGCCGGGCCCGGCCCGGCCTGTCCCGGCCCTGCGTGATGACGTTCCAGTTCCCTGTGCCGTTTTGACACCTGCCAGCCCTCTTGCGCAAGCGAGTCGGCCATCATTTCCGCCAGCGTGACCGAACGATGCTGCCCGCCGGTGCAGCCGAACCCGATTGCCAGATGGGCCTTGCCCTCATCGACCTGCGCGGGCAGCAGGAACAGGATCAGATCGCGCACCCGCTCGAAGAAGGCGGCAAAGCGGGGGTCTGCGGTCACATGCGCCCGCACGGCCCCATCGCGCCCGTCCAGCGCGCGCAGCCCCGCGACCCAGTGCGGATTGGCCAGAAAGCGGCAGTCGAACATCATGTCCAGCCCCCGCGGCACCCCGCGCTTGTAGCTGAAGCTCTGCACCGATACCGACATCGCCTTGCCTGACCGCAGGTCAAAGACCCGCGCCAGTTCCGCCCGCAGGTCATGAGGGCTGAGATCGGTCGTGTCCACCAGAACCTCGGCCCGCGCCCGGATCGGCACCAGCAGATCACGCTCGGCCCGGATCGCATCGCTGGGCGATCCGTCCTCGGCCAGCGGATGGCGGCGGCGGGTTTCCGCATAGCGGCGCACCAGCGTGTCGGACGCGCAGTCGAGAAACAGCACCTCGGGCGCAAAGCGCGGATCGCGCGTCAGCGCATCGATCAGCTCGATCACATTGGCGGCCGAAAAATCGCGGTTGCGCACGTCCAGCCCCAGGGCCAGGGGCGCCGGCCGCGCGGGCCCGTCCAGCAGGCGCGGGACAAGCGACAGGGGCAGGTTGTCGATCGCCTCGAAGCCCAGATCCTCGAGCACATGAATCGCCGTCGACCGGCCCGCCCCCGACGGGCCGGTGACCAGAACCAGCCGCTGGGCGTCCGGCTCGCGGCAGGGTTCTGGCGCTTGGCTGGCAGAACGGTCGGCGTTCACCCCGGTCCCTCACTCAGGCAGCGCGGCCCGACAGCAGCATCTGGCGCAGCGCCTCACCAAGATGCGGACGCAGCGGCCCCAGCACAAGGGGCACGGGGATGCCATAAAGGACAGTGTTGCGAAACGGCGGCAGGCGGTCAGGCTCTGCCCGGCCCAGATCGACGGCAAGGGCGACGGGCGCGGGCCCGGCGGGATCGGCGCGCAGGATGCCGACGCCCCGCGCCTCGATCAGCCCTACCAGCGGCGGGGGACAGGCGGCGACCAGATGCCCCCCGGCGCGGCGCACGAGAACACGGTCATCGGCAATCAGCCCGGCCCCCAGCGCCATCATGCGCAGCGCCAGCGCCGACTTGCCGGCGCCCGGCGGGCCGAGGATCAGCAAGGCGCGCCCCCCAAGACAGACCGCGCTGGCGTGAAGGCTGCTCACCTGAGGGGCACACAAAGGCGTTTGGTAACGCTAAAGGCCGGTGGTTGCGCTAACCTGTCCTTTTCATCGTCTTTCGTCATCGCGCCGTCATGCGTATAGCACCCCAAGACGACCCGCCCATGATGGAGTTCCGGCATGTCACAGACCCGCGTCAACCCTAATTGCAAGCTTGAGAACCAGGGTATCACGGGGCTGGGCGAGGTCCATTACAACCTGCTGGAACCTGCCCTGATCGAGGCGGCGATCCGGCGCGGCGAAGGGCATCTGGGCAAGGGCGGCGCCTTTCTCGTGACCACCGGCGCCAAGACCGGCCGCTCGCCCAAGGACAAGCACATCGTGCGCACCCCGTCCGTGGATGCGAAGATCTGGTGGGACAACAACGCCGCGATGGAGCCGGAGGCCTTCGACCGCCTGCATGCCGACATGCTGGACCACATGAAGGGCCGCGACTATTTCGTGCAGGATCTGTATGCCGGCGCCGATCCCGACCAGCGCCTTGACGTGCGCGTGGTCAGCGAACTGGCCTGGCACAACCTGTTCATCCGCCACCTGCTGCGCCGCCCCGAGGCGGACGAGCTGGCGGCCTTTACCCCCCAGTGGACGGTCATCAACTGCCCCTCCTTCAAGGCCGATCCCCAGCGCCACGGCTGCCGCACCGACACGGTGATCGCCTTTCACTTCGACAAGAAGCTGATCCTGATCGCCAACACCGAATATTCGGGCGAGAACAAGAAGGGCGTCTTCACCCTGCTGAACTATATCCTGCCCGAACGCGGGGTCATGCCGATGCACTGCTCGGCCAACCATGCGATCGGCAACCCCGATGACGTGGCGGTGTTCTTCGGCCTGTCGGGGACCGGCAAGACCACGCTGTCGCAGGACCCCTCGCGCACGCTGATCGGGGATGACGAACACGGCTGGTCGGACAAGGGCACCTTCAACTTCGAAGGCGGCTGCTATGCCAAGACGATCAACCTGTCGCCCGAGGCAGAGCCCGAGATCTTCGCGACCACCACCCGCTTCGGCACGGTGATCGAGAACATGGTCTATCACCCCGACACGCTTGAGCTGGACTTCACCGACAGCTCGATCACCGAGAACATGCGCTGCGCCTATCCGTTGGAGGCGATCTCGAACGCCTCGCCCACCGGGCTGGCCGGACAGCCGCGCAACGTCATCATGCTGACCTCGGACGCCTATGGCGTCATGCCGCCGATCAGCCGCCTGACGCCGGAACAGGCGATGTATCACTTCCTGTCGGGCTTCACCTCCAAGACGCCGGGAACCGAGGTCGGCGTCACCGAGCCGCAGCCGACCTTCTCGACCTGCTTCGGCGCGCCCTTCATGCCCCGCCGGCCAGAGGAATACGGCAAGCTGCTGGCCGAACGGATCGAGGCATCGGGCGCGACCTGCTGGCTGGTCAACACCGGCTGGACCGGCGGGCCGTTCGGCACGGGCAAGCGCATGCCCATCAAGGCCACCCGCGCGCTGCTGACAGCGGCGCTGGACGGATCGCTGAACGATGTCTCGTTCAGGCGCGACCCGAATTTCGGCTTTGAGGTGCCGGTCTCGGTTCCGGGGGTGGACAGCACGCTGCTCGACCCGCGGCAGACCTGGACGGACGGGGCGGCCTATGACGCGCAGGCCGAAAAGCTCAAGGGCATGTTCCGCGACAACTTCCGCAAGTTCGAAGGCAAGGTGGATCAAGCGGTACGCGACGCGGCGATCTGACCGCTGCCCTGCACGAGAAAAGGCCCGCCCATCCGGCGGGCCTTTGTCGTTCCGGCCCTTCCCTTACTTCACGGGGATGCGCAGGGATTGGCCGGGATAGATCTTGTCGGGGTCCGACAGCATCGGGCGGTTCGCCTCGAAGATCTCGCGGTAACGGTTTGCATCGCCCAGATGGTGCTTGGCGATGGCCGACAGTGTCTCGCCCTTCTGGACGGTATGGAACACGGGCTGCGCAGCAGCGCCGGCGGGCGCGGGCGGCAGGTCGGCCTCGACCTTGGCGATGCCCTTGATGTTGCCGACCGCCAGGATCAGCTTTTCCATCGTCTCGCGGTCGGCGCCCTTGTTCTCGATGCGCACCATGTCGCCCGTCAGATAGAGGCGGACCTTGCTGGCATCCAGGCCGATGGCCTTCACCTCGGCATTCAGGGCGTCCAGCTTGCGCTGGGTGTCGGCGTCATGCGCAGGGGCCTGGGGCGCAGCTTGGGGCGCAGCTTGGGGCGCAGGGGCAGGCGCGGCCCCGGCAGTCGGCGCCGGCTGCATCTTGGGTTCTGCTGCCTCGGCCTCGCCGAACACCGACTTGCCGGCCTCTTTCACGAAATCCCACAAACCCATTGCCTGATCCTTTCGATTGCTTTCCCCTTAGCAACCCCTTGATCGAAAAAGGGTTCCGCCCCCTTATTTGCGGATGCGCCGCAGCTTGCGGGCGCGTGCTTCGCCGGCCTTGGCCGACTGGGCGTCGCGCCGCCGCGGGGCCTTGCCGCGCCGCGGGCGCGCGCCCTGCGCCATGCTGCGCCCGTCCAGCTCGACCAGCTCCAGCACCAGCCCGCCCGTGGTCGGGATCGCCTCGGCCAGGCGCACCGTCACCCGCTGGCCGATGCCAATCGTCGTCCCCGTATCGGCGCCCACCAGCGTCTGGGCATCGCGGTCGAAATGGAAATATTCGCGCCCGATCTCGCGGATCGGCAGCAGCCCGTCCGCGCCCGTCTCGTCCAGCCTGACAAAGGCGCCAAATCGCTGGACGCCCGAGACGCGGCCCGTGAATTCGGACCCGACCCGGTCGGCCAGATAGGCAGCAAGATAACGATCGGTGGTGTCCCGTTCGGCCGCCATGCTGCGCCGTTCGGTGTCGCTGATCTTCTGGGCTGTTTCATCGAGCATCTCGATGTCCTGCGCCGAGAGCCCGTCGGTCTTTCCGGCCTTTCCGCCGCCCCAGCCATGGGCCGCGATCAGCGCCCGGTGCACGATCAGGTCGGAATAGCGGCGGATGGGCGAGGTGAAATGGGCATAGTTCTTCAGCGCCAGACCGAAATGGCCGAAGTTCTGCGCATTGTAATAGGCCTGCGTCATCGAGCGCAGGGTGCTGACGTTGATAAGCTCGTCGAAATCGGTGCCCTGCGCCTGCGCCAGCAGGCGGTTCAGCTGCGCCGGTTGCAGCACCTGCCCCTTGGCCAGGGCAAAGCCCGAGGCCTCGGCCACGTCGCGCAGCGCGTTCAGCTTTTCGGGGCTTGGCTCCTCATGCACGCGGAACAGCAGCGGGCGGCGCAGGCGGATCAGTTCCTCGGCGGCCGCGACATTGGCCAGGACCATGAACTCCTCGATCAGCCGATGCGCGTCGAAGCGGTCGCGGAAGGCGACGGATTTCACCCGCCCCTCGGGGGTCAGCTCGATGCGCCGCTCGGGCAGGTCCAGCTCCAGCGGCTGCCGCCGCGCCCGTGCCGCCCTGAGCAGGTCATAGGCGGCAAACAGTGGGCCGATCACGCTGTCCATCAGCGGCCCGGTCACCTCGTCAGGCGCCCCGTCCTGCGCAGCCTGCGCCTGTTCATAGGACAGCGAGGCGAGGCTGTTCATCATCCCGCGGTGGAAATCATGGCCGATCTTGTTGCCCTGCGCGTCCAGCCGCATCCGCACCGCGATAACCGGGCGGTCCACGCCCTCGTGCAGCGAACACAGATCGCCCGACAGCACGTCGGGCAGCATCGGCACCACGCGGTCGGGGAAATAGGTCGAGTTGCCCCGATGGCGCGCCTCGCGGTCCAGCGCAGACTGGGGGCGGACGTAATGGGCGACATCGGCGATGGCGACCCAGATGACCATGCCGCCGGGATTGCGCGGATCGTCGTCGGGCATCGCCGCCACGGCGTCGTCGTGATCGCGGGCATCGGCCGGGTCGATGGTGACCAGCGGCAGGCGGCGCAGATCCTCGCGCCCATCCATGGGGGCGGGGCGCTGGGCGTCCGCCTCGGCGATCACCGCGTCGGGGAAATCGTCGGGGATGCCGTGCTGGTGGATCGCGATCAGGCTGACCGCGCGCGGGGCCGACGGATCGCCCAGCCGTTCGATGATGCGGGCCTGCGCAAGACCCGGCCGGTTGCGCGAGCCGACCTGCTCGGCCTCGACCAGCTCGCCGTCCTGCGCATCGAGCGTGGCGTCGGCGCGAACCTGCCATTGCCGGTCGGCGCCCTTGTCGATGGGCAGGATGCGCCCGCCCTCGGCCGCCTTGCGGAAGATGCCGACGACACGGTGAACGGCAATCCCGATCCGCCGCATCAGACGCGCCTGATAGTGGTGATCCTCGCCCTCGGCCGGGACGAGGCGAACCAGCACCCGTTCGCCCGGCGCAACGGCCGGATCGGCCTTGCGCGGCGCGAACAGGATGCGCGGCATCGGCGCGGTGCCCTGCCATTCCAGCGGGCGCGCGAACAGATCGCCATCGGCGTCCGGCGGCAGGATCTCGACCACGGTCACGGGCGGCAGCCGCTCGGGGCCCTGATAGCTGCGGCGGCGGCGCTCGACCGCGCCCTCGGCCTCCAGTTCCTTGAGCAGGCGCTTCAGCTCGATCCGGGCGCTGCCCTTGATGTTGAAGGCCTTGGCGATGTCGCGTTTGGCGGTCGCGTCGGGGTTTTCGGCGATCCAGTCGAGGATCTGCTGGCGGGTGGGGAAAGGTGTCATGATCCCAGGCTATCACGCCCGGCGCACGGACGGCAGAGTGAACGGACGACAGGCGCGGCGTCCTTCCCGCGGTGCGCAGCCGCGGCGGCCGGGGTCAGCTTTCCGCCTCGGCCTCGTTCATGTGGGTAAAGGGATCGTTGGGCGCAACCCCTTCGGTCGGCTCGCCCGGCAGGCGGATCAGCGGCGCGGCGGCCCGCAGGACCGGATCGGTGACTATGCCCGCCTGGACGAGCGCCAGATAGTCGATGCGCATCCGATAGCCCCAGAAATCGTTGATGTGCCCTGCCAGCGCCACCTCGGGCGGCTCGCCGGGCTGGCTGCGGAAGAAGGCCGCGATCTGCGCGGCCATGCGCAGCAGCTTTTCGTCCGGGGTGTGTTCCGAGATTTCCGACATGGCTCAGCCCTCGATCCGCTGCGGATGGGTGAAAAGGTCAAAGCCGTCGCCCCGTGCGCGGCCGATCAGGGTGATCCCGGCCGCATCCGCCCAGGCGATCGCCAGCCCCGTCGGCACGCCCGCGCCGATCAGCACCGGCGCACCCAGCCGGGCCGTCTTCTGCACCAGATCGACCGACAGGCGCGAGGTCATGACCACCGCGGCCATGCCGGGATCGGGGGCAGGCACCGAACGGGCCACGGCCCCGGCCAGCTTGTCCAGCGCGTTGTGCCGGCCCACATCCTCGCGCACCAGTGCGCCGGCGGGGGTCCACAGGCCGGCGGCATGGATGGCCGGCGTCTCGCGCCAGCGCAGCTGGCCCTGCGCCAGCGCCGCCATCGCCGCCCCGACATCGCCGGGCGTCAGGCGCAGGCCGGATGTCACCTGCACCACGGGCGGCAGCGCCGCGGCGATGCTGTCCACCCCGCACAGGCCGCAGCCGACCGGCCCCAGCATGCTGCGCCGCCGCTCGGCCAGCGGGGCGGCCAGGCCGGGTCGCAGCCACAGCCGCGCCTCGATCGCGGCAAGGCCGGGCAGCGGGGCCGCGACCGGGACGATCTCGACCGCCGAGACATCGGCGCCCCCCCGATCAGCCCTTCGGTCAGGGCAAAGCCGACGGCGAAATCATCCAGCTCATGCGGGGTCGCCATCAGGACGGCCTGGCTGCTGCCGTCGATGACGATGGCGACCGCCGCCTCCGCCGGGGGGGCGGCTGGCGCGTCGGACCAGCCGCCGCCCTGCCAGCGGCGGACCGCGCCCGCGCCTGCGGCGGACTGCGCGGCGGGCGGGGACGGGCCGCTCACTCGGCCGCGGGCAGGATGCGGCGCGCCAGCTCGGCATGGGCGCGGTACTGCTCCTGCCATTCGCTGGGGCCGTTGGACGGGCTGACCTGCACGGCGGTCACCTTGAATTCGGGGCAGTTGGTCGCCCAGTCGGAATTGTCGGTCGTGACCACGTTGGCCTGCGTATTGGGGTGGTGGAAGGTGGTATAGACCACGCCCGGCGCCACCCGCTCGGTGATCCGCGCGCGCAGCGTCGTGTCCCCTGCCCGGCTGGCCACGCGCACCATGTCGCCCTCGCGCACACCCCGGTTTTCGGCGTCATGGGGATGGATCTCGAGCAGGTCTTCCTCGTGCCACAAGGTGTTGTCGGTGCGGCGGGTCTGCGCGCCGACATTGTATTGCGTCAGCGTCCGCCCCGTCGTCAGCAGCAGCGGATAGCGCCCGCCGGTGCGTTCCTCGGAGGCGACATATTCGGTATGGATGAACCTGCCGCGCCCGCGCACGAAGCCGTCCACATGCATCAGCGGCGTGCCCAGGGGCGCCTGGGCGTTGCAGGGCCACTGCACCGATCCCTCGCGGTCCAGCAGGTCATAGCTGACGCCGGCAAAGCTGGGCGTGGTCATTGCGATCTCGTCCATGATCTGCGCGGGATGGCCGTATTGCCAGCCCGCGCCCATGGCATTGGCCAGCATCACCGTGATCTCCCAGTCGGCATGGCCGTTCAGCGGCGACATGGCGCGGCGCACCATGTTGATCCGCCGCTCGGCATTGGTGAAGGTGCCGTCCTTTTCCAGGAAGGTCGAGCCGGGCAGGAAGACATGGGCGTAGTTCGACGTCTCGTTCAGGAACAGGTCATGGACGATCAGGATGTCGAGGCTCGCCAGCGCCGATTGCACATGGCTGGTGTCGGGGTCGGATTGCAGGACATCCTCGCCCTGGCAATACAGCCCCTTGAAGGTGCCCTGCGTCGCGGCGTCGAACATGTTGGGGATGCGCAGCCCAGGCTCGTCCGACAGGGGCACGCCCCAGACCCGCTCGTAAAGCGCGCGCGTCTGGGTGTCGGTGACGTGGCGATAGCCCGGAAACTCGTGCGGGAACGATCCCATGTCGCATGAGCCCTGGACGTTGTTCTGCCCGCGCAGCGGGTTCACCCCCGTGCCCGGCCTGCCGATATTGCCGGTCAGCATCGCCAGGTTGGCGATCGCCATAACGGTGGTTGACCCTTGGGAATGTTCGGTCACGCCCAGGCCGTAATAGATGCTGGCGCGGGGGGCGCCGGCATAGGCGCGCGCGGCCTGCCGGATCTGCTCGGCCGGAACATGGCTGACGCGCTCGACCTCCTCGGGCGAATGGCGCGGGTCCAGCAGAAAGGCGCGATAGGCCAGGAACTCGTCCCAGTCGCAGCGCGCGCGGATGAAGGCCTCATTCTCCAGCCCCTCGGCCACGATCACATGCGCCATGGCCGTCAGCACCGCGACATTGGTGCCCGGCAGCAACGGCAGGTGCCACGAGCGGTTCAGGTGCACCGTGTCCAGCAGGTCGATGCGGCGGGGATCGACGACGATCAGCCCCGCCCCCTCGCGCAGGCGGCGGCGCAGGCGCGAGCCAAAGACGGGATGCCCGTCGGTCGGGTTGGCGCCGATCACCAGGGCCAGGTCGGTTTCCTCGACGGAATCGAAATCATGCGTGCCCGCCGAGGTGCCGAAGGTCGCCTTCAGCCCATAGCCGGTGGGCGAATGGCAGACGCGCGCGCAGGTATCGGTGTTGTTGTTGCCAAAGACCGCGCGGGCGAGCTTCTGCACCAGATAGGTTTCCTCGTTCGTGCAGCGCGACGAGGTGATGACGCCGACCGATTCGCGCCCGTGGCTGGCCTGCGTCTCGCGCAGGCGGCGTGCGGCAAAGCCGATCGCCTCGTCCCAGCTAACCACGCGCCAGGGGTCGCGGAAATCCTCGCGGATCATCGGGTTCAGGATGCGTTCGGCATGGGTGGCATAGCCCCAGGCAAAGCGGCCCTTGACGCAGGAATGGCCGCGATTGGCCTTGCCGTCCTTGCTGGGCACCATCTTGACGACCGTCTCGCCGCGCATGTGCGCGTCGAAGGAACAGCCCACCCCGCAATAGGCGCAGGTTGTTTTCACGATGCGCTCGGGGGTGCCGATCTCGATCTGGCGGTTTTCCTGCAGTGTCGCGGTCGGGCAGACCTGCACGCAGGCGCCGCAGCTGACGCAGTCGGATGACAGGAAGCTGTCGGATGCGATCCCGGCGCTGACGCGGCTGTCAAAGCCGCGCCCCTCAATCGTCAGGGCAAAGGTGCCCTGCACCTCCTCGCAGGCCCGCACGCAGCGCGAGCAGACGATGCATTTCGCCGGATCAAAGGTGAAATAAGGGTTGGTCTGATCCTTGGGGCGCCATTCCGGGTTCGGCTCGCCATGCTCGCGGCGCAGGAAATGGTTCTTGCCCGGCTCATAGCGGACCTCGCGCAGGCCCACGGCGCCGGCCATGTCCTGCAGCTCGCAATCGCCATTGGCCGCGCAGGTCAGGCAGTCGAGCGGATGGTCACTGATATACAGCTCCATCACGCCGCGGCGGATGCGCGCGACATCCTCGGTCTGGGTGTGGACGATCATCCCTTCGGCCACGGGCGTGGTGCAGGACGCGGGCGTGCCGCGCATCCCGTCGATCTGCATCACGCACAGCCGGCACGAGCCGAAGGCGCTGACATGATCGGTCGCGCACAGCTTGGGAACAGTGATCCCGGCCTCGGCCGCGGCGCGCATGACGCTGGTGCCGGCGGGGACGGTGACGGGGATGCCGTCCACCGTCAGCGTTACCGCCACGTCCGCACGGGATGCGGGCGTGCCCATGTCGCGGGTCCAGTCCTTCGGGGGGATGACGAAGTCCTTCATTCCGCAGCCTCCATCCGGGGTTTGCCGGTGAAATCCTCGGGGAAATGGGTCAGGGCCGACATGACCGGATAGGGCGCAAAGCCGCCCAGCGCGCAGAGGCTGCCCCATTTCATCGTGTTGCACAGATCGGCCAGGATCGGGATGGCATCCCTGTCGCCCGCCGCGATGCGGTCGATGGTTTCGACGCCGCGGGTCGAGCCGATGCGGCAGGGGGTGCATTTGCCGCAGGATTCGATGGCGCAGAACTCCATCGCAAAGCGGGCCAGCGGCAGCATGTCGGCGCTGTCGTCGAACAGGACGATCCCGGCATGGCCGACAAGGCCGCCCTGGCCGGCGAACTCCTCATAGCCGAATGGGGTGTCGAACAGGCTGCGCGGGAAATAGGCGCCCAGCGGGCCGCCCACCTGCACCGCCTTGACGGGGCGGCCGCTGGCCGTGCCGCCGGCGATCTCGTCGACGATCTGCCCCAGCGTCAGGCCGAAGGGCACCTCGCACAGCCCCCCATGCCGGACATTGCCCGCGATCTGGAGCGGCATCGTCCCGCGCGAGCGGCCCATGCCATGCGCGGCATAGGCCGCCGCCCCGTTCGCCATGATCCAGGGCACGGTGGCCAGCGACAGCACGTTGTTGACGACCGTGGGCCTGCCGAACAGCCCTTCGAGCGCCGGGATCGGCGGCTTGGCCCGCACGATGCCGCGCTTGCCCTCAAGGCTGTTGAGCAGGCTGGTTTCCTCGCCGCAGACATAGGCGCCGGCGCCGACCCGCAGTTCCATGTCGAAGGCATGCGCGCTGCCGAGGACCGATCCGCCCAGCACGCCCGCGCCGCGGGCGGCGGTGATGGCGCGCTCCATCGCCCGGATCGCGTGGGGATATTCGCTGCGCACATAGACATAGCCCTGCGCGGCGCCCACGGCGATGGCGGCGATGGCCATGCCCTCGATCAGGGCGAAGGGGTCGCCCTCCATCAGCATGCGGTCGGCAAAGGTGCCGCTGTCGCCCTCGTCGGCATTGCAGACGATGTATTTGCGATCGGCAGGCGCGCGCGCGACGGTCGCCCATTTGAGACCGGTCGGAAAGCCCGCCCCGCCGCGGCCGCGCAGCCCCGCATCGGTGACGGTCTGCACCACGGCCGCCGGATCGGCCAGCGCCGCGCGCAGCCCCGCCAGCCCCCCATGCGCCTGGTAATCGTCCAGCGACAGCGGGTCGATCACGCCCACGCGGGCAAAGGTCAGCCGCGTCTGCGCCCGCATCCAGGGCAGATCATCCACCGGACCGAGCGCGAGCGGATGGCCCTCCGGCGCGGCGAGGATCGAGGGCACATCCGCCGCCGCCACCGGGCCAAAGCCGTGGCGCCTGCCCCCGATCTCGATCTCGAGCAGCGGCTCGAGCCAGATCATCCCGCGCGAGCCGTTGCGGATCGGGCGGATGCCCGCGGCATTGACCGCCGCGGCAACCTCGTCGGCGCCCAGGGCGCGGGCGGCGGCGTCGGCGGGAACCCAGATCCGCATCAGCGCGCCTCGCCCGCCAGGGTGACCAGCCGCTCGGGCGTGGCGCGGCCGACCAGCCGATCCCCCATCTGCGCGGCCGGCGCGCAGGCGCACAGCCCCAGGCAGAACACCGGCTCCAGCGTCAGCCGCCCGTCCGGCGTCGTTGCGTGCCAATCCAGCCCCAACGCCGCCTGCACCCGGGCGGCCAGCGCATCGGCCCCCATCGCCTGGCATGCCTCTGCCCGGCAGATGCGCAGCACATGGCGCCCCGCCGGCGCCTCGCGGAAATCGTGATAGAAGCTGACGACGCCATGCACCTCGGCACGGGCAAGGCCGAGGGCGCGGGCGATCACCGGCTGGGCCGCCTCGGGGATCATGCCCCATTCGGCCTGCACCTCATGCAGGATCGGCAGCAGCGGCCCTTCCTGCCCGGCATGGCGGGCGATGATGTCATCCAGCCGCTCGGCACGGGCCGGATCAAGCGGGGGGACGGGCGGCGCATTCGGGCGCAGCGGCACTGGATCGGGGGGCGCAGGCTTCATGGCTGGGACAAATCCGGGCTGTCTGGCCTTCAGCATTGGCACGGGCGCAATAGCCCGATCAATCCCAAAGCCTCGTCAGTCGATAGGCCCTGTCTATCACGAACGCCGATGCGCCGCCTCGATCAGGGCGGCTATGGGCGGGGGATGCGGCTCGCGCGCGGGGACGACCAGCCCGACCATCGGCCCTTCCAGGCCCGCGATGGGCCGCCAGCCGACCCCGTCGGGCAGCGGCACGCCCTGGGCCAGCGCCTGCGGCAGGATCGCGGCCCATTCGCCCGTCGCCACATGCGACAGGATCGCCAGCATCGAGGTCGATTCCACCCGCGGGGCATGTCCCAGGCCCGCCTCGGCCAGATGGCGCGCGATGATGCGGCGGTTCTGCATGTCGGGGGTCAGCAGGCACAGCGGGCGCGCGCCCGCCTCGGCCCAGGGCACCGGGCCAGAGCCGGACGCGCCGCGATCGACCAGGCAATAGGTTTCGCGGTAGAGCGCCAGCGCCTGCACGCGGCCCAGCGGCTCGGCATCCAGATAGGTTACGCCTGCATCCAGTTCCAGCGCCGCGATCTGGTCGCGGATCTCGTCGGACGAGCGCGACAGGATCGCGACCGAGGTTGCCGGGTGGCGGGCCAGGAACGGCGCGGTCAGTTCGGCGATGCGCGGCATCGCGGTGGGGATCACCCCGATCCGCAGCCGGCCCGTGACGCCCTGCCGCAAGGCGCGCATCTCGGCCTGCATGGCGCGCGCATCGCCCACGATCCGCCGCGCCCAGTCAAGCACCCGTTCACCCTCGGGTGTCAGCCCGCCAAAGCGCGAGCCGCGCCGGACAAGCTGGACGCCCAGCTGATCCTCGAGCGCGCGAAGCGACGAGGACAGCGACGGCTGCGTGATCCCCAGCGCCGCGGCGGCGCGCCCGAAATGCTGCTCTCGCGCCAGGACCATGAAGGCGTTGAGCCGGTCGATCATCGCCCCCGCCCCGCCGGCCCGCCTGTCAGGCAAGGCCCGCCCGTTGCCGCATGCGGGGGCGGCGGCCCGGCCCGGCCGGGGCGGCGGCCCCGCGCGGTCAGAGGATCTCGACCCGCCAGCTTTCGATGACCGTGTTGGCCAGAAGCTGCTCGCACATGCGCCCGACCTCGGCCTCGGCAGCGGCGCGGTCGGCGGCGGCCAGGTCGAGTTCGATCACCTTGCCCTGCCGCACCCCGTTCACCCCCGAAAACCCCAGGCCGCCCAGCGCATGGCGGATCGCCTCGCCCTGGGGGTCGAGAACGCCGTTCTTCAGCATGACGGTGACGCGGGCTTTCATGGATCGGCCTTTCAGTTGATGAGCGTCGGCTTGACGGGCGCGGCCGCAGGCATGACGCCCAGCCGGCGCGCCACCTCGGTATAGGCGTCGGTCAGGTTGCCCAGGTCGCGGCGGAACACGTCCTTGTCCAGCTTCTGCCCGGTCTTGGTGTCCCACAGCCGGCAGCTGTCGGGGCTGATCTCGTCGGCGACCACCAGGCGCATGAAATCCCCGTCCCAGATCCGGCCGATCTCGATCTTGAAATCGACCAGCTTGATCCCGACGCCGTAGAACACGCCCGACAGGAAGTCGTTGACGCGCAGCGCCAGGCTGACGATGTCGTCCATGTCCTGCTGGGACGCCCAGCCGAAGGCGATGATGTATTCCTCGGACACCATCGGATCGCCCAGCTCGTCATTCTTGAAGCTGTATTCGACGATCGGCCGGGGCAGCTGGGTGCCTTCCTCCATCCCCAGGCGCTTGGACAGCGAACCGGCGGCAAAGTTGCGCACGATCACCTCGAGCGGGATGATCTCGACCTGGCGGATCAGCTGCTCGCGCATGTTGATGCGGCGGATGAAATGGGTGGGCACGCCGATATTGCCCAGGCCCTGCATGAAATATTCCGACAGGCGGTTGTTCAGCACGCCCTTGCCCTCGATCACCGCCTTCTTCTGGGCGTTAAAGGCGGTGGCGTCATCCTTGAAATACTGGATCAGGGTGCCCGGCTCGGTTCCCTCGTACAGGATCTTGGCCTTGCCTTCATAGATCTTCTTGCGCCTGGGGGCCATGGTCGCGCCTTTCGTCTGGGCAAGGTCAGGGGAATCGCGTCCCCTTTATCCCCGAACCCGCCAGAGGGGCAATACGGCGCCCGCGCCGACACGGGGCTTGCGGGACGGGTGCGGGGCGGGCATACCACCGCCAACGATCCAAGCCGGAGCCTGTGATGACCACTTTCGACGACCGCGAACGGTCCTACGAGACGAAGTTCGCACATGACGCCGATCTGCGCTTCAAGGCCGAGGCGCGGCGCAACCGCCTGCTGGGCGAATGGGCCGCGGCGCTGCTGGGCAAGACGGGCGACGAGGCGCGCACCTATGCGCTGACCGTCGTGACCTCGGATTTCGAGGAGCCGGGCGAGGACGACGTGTTCCGCAAGATCAGCGGCGATCTGGCCGGCAAGGCCGACGAGGCCACGATCCGCGCCAAGATGGCCGAGCTGCGCGCCGAGGCCCGCCGGCAGGTCGCCGACGAGGGCTGAGGCAGGCCGGCGGCCGGCAGGGTGGGCTGGGCGCACCGGCCCCTGCTGCGCAGGCTGCCCCCCCTTCCCTGCTGGCCTTCTGCCGGGCGGCGCCCGTCAGGCGGCGGCGCGTTCGACGCGGGGATAAAGCGCCGCCATCGCCGCCCCCCGCGCCGCGTTCAGCACCATCAGCGCGGCCCATAGCCCGTCATTGCCGAAAAGCCGAGGCAGCACCGCCAAGGCCCCGGCGTAAAGCGCGACCGACAGGGCCATGGCCCGGCGCATCTCGCGCGTGCGGGTGGCGCCGATGAAGATGCCGTCGAGCATCCAGGCCGCGACCCCGACCAGCGGCGCAAGGACCAGCCAGGGCAGGTGCAGCCGCGCGGCCTGCCGCACGGCCTCGGCGCTGGTCAGCAGGTCGATGATGGCGCCCCCTGCCGCGGCAAAGACGCCCGCCAGCAGCACGGCCCCCGCCGCGCCCCAAAGGCCCGTCAGCACCGCCGCCCGCCGCACGGCGTCTGGCCGCTGCGCGCCCACCGCCTGCCCGACCAGCGATTCGGCGGCAAAGGCAAAGCCGTCCAGCGCATAGGCCGTGATTTGCAGGAACTGCATCAGCACCTGATTGGCGGCCAGCGTCACGTCGCCCTGCCCCGCGCCCAGGAAAACAAAGGTGGTAAAGCTGCCCTGCAGCAGGACCGACCGGATCATGATGTCGGCATTGACCCCCGCCATCCGCCCCAACGCGCCCCGCGCCCACAGCCCGCCCGCCGCCGCCCCCTCGCGCAGCGCGCCGCGCGCGAGCCACAGCGCCAGGGCAAAGCCGCAGGTTTCGGCCGCAAGGGTGGCGGCCGCAACGCCCCGCACGCCCAGCCCCAGGCCCAGCACCAGCCACAGGTCAAGCGCGATGTTCACGACATTGACGAGCAGTTGCACGGCCAGGATGGCGCGGGTGCGCTCGGCCGCGATCATCCATCCGGTCAGGGCATACATTCCGATCGTCAGCGGCGCGCCCCAGATGCGCAGGCCCAGATACTGCCGCGCCAGCGCCTCGACCTCGGCCGATGCGGGGGCAAGGCGGAAGGCCGCCGCAAGCAGCGGCCCCTGCAGGGCGACCAGCACCGCCCCCGCCCCCAGGCCCAGCGCCAGGGCGCGGACAAGATGCGCGCCCGCCTGCGCCTGCTCGCCCGCGCCGCGGCTTTGCGCCACCAGCCCCGATGTGCCCATCCGCAGAAAGCCGAAGATCCAGTAAAGCGCGCTCAGGATCACGGCGCCGACACCGACCGCCCCGATGGGCGCGGCCGCGCCCATCCGGCCGATCACCCCGGTATCGACGGCCCCCAGCAGGGGAATGGTCGCGTTCGACAGCACGATCGGCCCGGCGATCGCCAGCACCCGCCTGCTGGACAGCGCCGGCCCCTTGCCCGTCACCGGGCCGGCCCGGGCATCAGGAAATGGCCCGTCGCCTGCGCGAAGGGCCGGGCGCGGTTGTCCTGCCATGCCTCGACATGGACGCTGGCATAGCGCCGCCCCTGGCGCACCACACTGGCACGGGCATAGGCGTCGCGCGCCAGGCCCGCGCGCAGGAAATCCACGGAAAAGTCGATGGTCTTGGGCAGCCGCGGCAAGGCCGCTGCCCCCTCATCCATCTTGGCCCCCGCCTCGGCCCGTGTCTCTGCCGCGCCGGATGCAGGCAGGGTTTCCATCTGCGCCCACAGCCCCGCCCAGGTCAGTTCGATGATCGCGGTGGTTTCAAGAAAGGCGGCGATCGCGCCCCCATGCAGCGCAGGCAAGGCCGGATTGCCGATCAGGCGGTGGTCATAGCGCATGATCGCCGTCAGCTCGTCGCCCCGCCGGTCAAGGCCGATCCCCAGCCAGGCGGCATAGGGAATGGCAGCGACAAGGCCGGCAAGCGCATCATCGCGCCGCGCCTGGATGCCCTGGGCCGGCGCGTCAGCAGGCGTCATGGCCGCTCCTCGATGGTGAAGGCGCCGGTGGCGATCGCCACGGGCGGCCCGCTCTCCTCGGCGCTGTCGCGGGCCACGGCCCTGACAAAGGCGACCGAGCGGGTGACGTGAAAACATTCCGCCCGTGCCCGGACAGCCTGCCCCGGCACGGCCGAGCGCAGATAGTCGATCCGCAGATCGAGCGTCGCCGTGGTCCGCGATCCCTTGGGATGGACGATCACCGCAGCCCCGCAGCAGGTATCCATCAGCGCCGACACCACGCCGCCATGCAGGACACCGCTGCGTGGATCGCCGACCAGATCGGCCCGCCAGGGCATCTCGATCTCGACCGCGCCGGCGGCGACATCGACCAGCCTCATCCCCAAGGCCCGCGCATGGGGCAGCGCATCCAGCATGTGCCGGACCAGCGCCCGATCCTCGCCCTGCTCGCCGGCCATGCCGTCCTCCATCGCTGGTCTGCCCTGCCTGCGGGCGGCGCCGCACAGCCGCCCTGCCCGATCAGTGCAACGCCCCGCCCGCCCGCGCAAGCGCCCGCGCCTGGCAGTTGAGATCGCCCGCCCCCCTCGTTAGGCTTTGCCTCGGGGCACAAGCAGGAGGACGAGGATGCAGGAGGGTTCCTACATCAGCTTCAAGGCGATGTGCGCCCGCTTTCAGGTCACGCCCCGCACGCTGCGCTATTACGAATACATCGAGCTGCTCAGCCCGCGGCGCGAGGGGCGGGCGCGCTGGTATGGCCCGCGCGAGATTGCCCGCATGACGCTGATCATGCGCGGGCGGCGCTTTGGCTTTTCGCTTGAGGATATCCGCCAGTGGCTGCTGATCTATCAGCAGCAGGGCACCCGCGCCCAGTATGAGGTCTGGGTCGACAACGCCACGCGCCAGCTTGATGTACTGGCCGCCCAGCGCGACGAGATCGAGGCGGCGATGAACGAGCTGAGGGCGTTGCGCGACGAAACGCTGGGGCTGATCGCGGCCATGCCCGGCACCGATGCCCCCGCCACCCCGCAGCCCGCGGCGGGGCCGGACATCCCGCCCGGCCGGGCGCCCTGACAGATCGCCCCGGCCGCTAGCGCCGGGGCGGGCCGGCCGACCAGGGCAGCGGCGGCCTTGCCCTGCCCCATGACGCAGCGTTCCACGTGCCGTGCGCGGGCGGCAGCCTATAATCCCCGTCGATGACCGCAGCAGGCAGGGGGCGAGGCGGGCAGCCAGGGCGGCGCGGATGCTGCGCGCCGGGCCTGACGCGATGCTGCCGCGGCCCCTGCCGGTGACAGCCGGTCCCTCATTTGCGATCCGGCCGCCCGGAAACTTCAGCCGCAAGGACGATCATGACCCAGTATCACGCCCCCACCCGCGACATGCAGTTCCTGCTGCACGATGTGCTGCGCCTTTCGGATGCTGACCTGCCCGGCCATGCCGATCTGGATCGCGCGTTCACACAGGCCATCCTTGACGCCGCCGGGGCGCTGGCGCGCGACGTGCTGGCCCCGCTGAACGCGGTGGGCGACCGCGAGGGCTGCGTGCTGGAAAACGGCATCGTGCGCACCCCTTCGGGATTCTGGGCCGCCTTTCAGGCGATGAAGGATGGCGGCTGGACGGGCCTTGACTGCGATCCCGATTATGGCGGCCAGGGGATGCCCTATGTGCTGGGCCTTGCCACGGGCGAGATGTTCGTGGCCGCCAACATGGCCTTCAACATGTATCAGGGCCTGACCCATGGCGCCTATTCGGCGATCCACGCCCATGGCACCGACGAGCAGAAGCGGACCTATCTGCCCAAGATGGTCGCCTGCGAATGGACCGGCACCATGAACCTGACCGAGCCGCATTGCGGCACCGACCTAGGCATGCTGCGCACCCGCGCCGAGCCGCAGGAGGATGGCAGCTATCTGCTGTCGGGGCAGAAGATCTTCATCTCGGCGGGCGATCACGACCTGTCGGACAACGTCATCCACCTGGTCCTTGCCAAGGCGCCGGGCGGGGGCGAGGGCACGCGCGGCATCAGCCTGTTCATCGTCCCCAAGTTCCTGGTGAACCCCGATGGCAGCCTTGGCGCGCGCAACAGCGTGTCGGTGGGCGCGCTGGAACACAAGATGGGCATCCATGGCAACGCGACCTGCGTGATGAATTTCGACGGGGCGCGCGGCTGGCTGCTGGGCGATCTGCACAAGGGCATGCGCGCCATGTTCACCATGATGAACGAGGCGCGGCTGGGTGTCGGCCTGCAGGGCTATGCGGTGGCCGAGGCGGCCTATCAGAACGCCGTCCTCTATGCGAAAGAGCGCCTGCAGGGCCGCGCCGTGACCGGGGCACAGAACCCTGCCGGCCCGGCCGACCCGCTGATCGTGCATCCCGACATCCGGCGGGCGCTGATGGATCAGAAATCCTTCCTTGAAGGGGCGCGCGCCCTGGCCTTCTGGGCCGCGCATCTGATCGACCGCGCCCGCCATGGCGACGAGGCGGCCGAGGGGCTGGTGTCGCTGCTGACCCCGGTCATCAAGGGCTTCCTGACCGACAAGGGCTTCGAGGGCACCGTGCAGGCCCAGCAGGTGTTCGGCGGCCACGGCTATATCGAGGAATACGGGATGTCGCAGTTTGTCCGCGACGCCCGCATCGCGATGATCTACGAGGGCGCGAACGGCGTGCAGGCGCTTGATCTGGTGGGCCGCAAGCTGGCGCAGGACGGGGGCCGGCATGTCATGGCCTTCTTCGACATGGTCAAGTCGTTCATCAGGGAAAACGAAGGCAATGCCGCGCTGAAGGGCGACTTTCTCGACCCGCTCAAGGCTGCGTCGAAGGATCTGCAGGCGGCGGCGATGTTCTTCATGGAACGGGCCATGAAGAACCCCGACGACGCGCTGGCGGGTTCCTTTGACTTCATGCACCTGTTCGGCCATGCGGCGCTGGGGTTCATGTGGGCGCGGATGGCGGCGGCAGCGCAGGCGGCGCTGGACGGCGGCACGGGCGAGCGCGATTTCCTGGAAACCAAGCTGGCGACGGGGCGTTATTACATGCAGCGGCAGTTGCCGATGACGGGCACGCATCTGGCCCGCATCCGGTCGGGCGCGGACCCGGTGATGGCGCTGGCCGCGGACCGGTTCTGAGGCGAGCCATGCGGCTGACAGGGCCGCGGCGCGGCGCCGCCGTCACCGCTCCGGCGCCTCCGGCGGGGATATTTTCGTGCAGAAGAAATGCCTGGCGCGGTGCGCCGGGCGGCCCCGGACAGGCGCGCGGCCATCGGCATCAATGGCGCCGTCCGGGGCTTTCTCCTGCAGCGGCCATCGGCTTCCCAGCCTGTTCCGCGTGGTCATCATGGACAAGGGGCGGTTACCGAATCGTAAACTGCATCCATTCTTCTGCATGCAAATATCCCGCGGGGGTCCGGGGGCGCGAAGCCCCCGGTGGCCGCGGGACCAAGGAGGACACATGACCGAGGCCTATATCTATGACGCCGCCCGCACGCCGCGCGGCAAGGGGCGCAGTGACGGCAGCCTGCACGAGGTCACCGCGCTGGCGCTGTCCGCGCGGCTGCTGAACGCCCTCAAGGACCGCAACGGGCTGGACGACCATGCGGTCGAGGACGTGATCTGGGGCAATGTCACGCAGGTCATGGAACAGGGCGGCTGCCTGGCCCGCTCGGCGGTGCTGGCATCCGATCTCGACCAGTCGATTCCGGGGCTGTCGATCAACCGCTTTTGCGCCAGCGGCATGGAGGCGGTGAACCTTGCCGCCAGCCAGGTCAGGGCCGGCGCGGGCGCTGCCTATATCGCCGGCGGGGTCGAGATGATGAGCCGCGTTCCCATGGGCAGCGACGGCGCCGCCATCGCTGCCGATCCCAGCCTGGCCATGAAAAGCCATTTCGTCCCGCAGGGCATCAGCGCCGACATCATCGCCACCGAATACGGCTTTACCCGCCAGCAGGCCGACGCGCTGGCCGCCGAATCGCAGCGCCGTGCCGCCGAGGCCTGGGCCGAGGGGCGCTTTGCCCGATCCATCGTCCCGGTGCTGGACCAGAACGGGCTGACGATCCTGGACCGCGACGAACACATGCGCCCCGGCACCACCGCCGAAAGCCTTGCCGCGCTCAAGCCCGCCTTCAAGGACATGGGCGAGGTGATGCCGGGCTTCGACAAGGTGGCGATGCTGAAATACCCGCATCTTGGCCATATCGAGCACATCCACCACGCCGGAAACTCGTCGGGGATCGTGGACGGGGCCGGGGCGGTGCTGATCGGCAGCCGCGAATGGGGCGAGGCGCGCGGCCTTGAACCGCGCGCCCGCATCCGCGCCACCGCCAAGATCGGCACCGATCCGACGATCATGCTGACCGGCCCGGTCCCGGTGACGGAAAAGATCCTGCGCGAAAGCGGCCTCGCGATCGGCGACATCGACCTGTTCGAGGTGAACGAGGCGTTCTCGGCCGTCGTGCTGCGCTTCATGCAGGCCTTCGATGTCTCGCCGCAGATCGTGAACGTCAATGGCGGCGCCATCGCCATGGGCCATCCGCTGGGCGCGACGGGCGCCATCATCATCGGCACGCTGCTGGACGAGCTCGAGCGGCAGGACAAGCAGATCGGCCTTGCCACGCTGTGCGTCGCATCGGGCATGGGCGCGGCGACGATCATCGAGAGGGTGTGATGCCGAAGCTCGATCCGAACGCCGCGCCGGTCAGGACCGGCTCGATCTATCCCGAGCCCTATGCCAGCCAGATGGCCGGGCGCTCGTCCCTGCGGCTGGGCGAGCTGGCGGGGCTGACGCAGTTCGGCGTCAACATCGTCACGCTGCAGCCCGGCGCCCCGGCCAGCCTGCGCCATTGGCATCTGAGCGAGGACGAGTTCGCCATGGTGCTCGAAGGCGATCTGGTCCTGGTCGAGAACGAGGGCGAAACCCCGATGCGCCCCGGCGATTGTGCCGCGTGGAAGGCGGGCGTGCCAAACGGGCATTGTTTCGTCAACCGCTCCGGCCGCCCGGCGCGCTTTCTGATCGTCGGCACGAAGGCGGCGCGCGAGGTTGCGACCTATGCCGACGTGGACATGGTTCTTCATACCGATGACGGCCAGCGCCGCCTGACTTACCGCGACGGGAGCGAATGGACAGGCCCCCGCGATCTTGACCCGAAGGAAGCAGCCCGATGACCGACTTCACCATGCAGAGGGACGCCGAGGGCGTCGCCACGATCACCTGGGATGTGCCGGGCAAGTCGATGAACGTGCTGTCGCTGGACGGCGCGGCCGAACTAGACGGGCTGCTGGACGACGCGCTGGCCGATCCGGCCGTCAAGGCCATCGTCATCACCAGCGGCAAGGCGGATTTCGCCGCCGGGATGGACCTGAACGTGCTGGCCCGGATGAAGGAGGGCGGCGCACAGGCGGTCCTTGACGGGGTGATGTCGCTGCACCGCCTGCTGCGCAAGATCGAACGCGCGGGGATGGACCCCAGGACGCTCAAGGGCGGCAAGCCGATCGCCGCCGCCCTGCCCGGCACGGCGCTGGGCATCGGGCTGGAGCTGCCGCTGGCCTGCCACCGCATCTTTGCGGCCGACAACCCCAAGGCCAGGATCGGCCTGCCCGAGATCATGGTCGGCATCTTTCCGGGCGCGGGCGGCACCACGCGCCTGGTGCGCAAGATGGGCGCGATGGCCGCCGCGCCCCTGCTGCTGGAAGGCAAGCTGAACGAGCCGGCCAAGGCCAAGGCAGCGGGGGTCATCGACGAGGTCGTGGCCGACCCCCTCGCCGCTGCGCGCGAATGGGTGCTGCAGGCGAGCGACGCCGATCTGGTGAAGCCATGGGATGCCAGGGGCTACAAGATGCCGGGCGGCGCGCCCTATCACCCGGCGGGCTTCATGACCTTCGTGGGCGCCAGCGCCATGGTCATGGGCAGGACGATGGGTGTCTATCCCGCCGCCCGTGCCCTGCTGTCGGCAGTCTATGAAGGCGCGCAGGTCGATTTCGACACGGCGCTGCGGATCGAGGCGCGCTGGTTCACGAATGTCCTGATGAATCCGTCCTCGGGCAACATGATCCGGTCGCTGTTCATCAGCAAGGAGGCGCTGGAGAAGGGCGCCAACCGCCCGGACGTGCCGGATGAAAAGGTCCGCAAGGTGGGCATCCTGGGCGCCGGGATGATGGGCGCGGGCATCGCCCATGTGTCGGCCCAGGCAGGCATCGAGGTGGTGCTGATCGATGCGACGCAAGAGGCGGCGGATCGGGGCAAGGCGCATTCGGCCGGGCTGCTGGACAAGGGCATCGCCCGCCGGAAGCTGACCGAGGAGAAGAAGGCCGAGGTTCTGGCCCGCATCCATGCCACCACCGATTATGCCGCGCTGGAGGGCTGCGACCTGATCGTCGAGGCGGTGTTCGAGGATCCCGGCGTCAAGGCCGAGGTGACGGCCAGGGCCGAGGCGGTGATCCCGGCAGAGGCGATCTTTGCCACCAACACCTCGACCCTGCCGATCAGCGATCTGGCACGGGCCAGCGCGCGGCCCGGACAGTTCATCGGCATCCACTTCTTCAGCCCCGTGGACAGGATGAACCTGGTCGAGATCATCCGCGGCAAGCAGACGGGCGAGCGGGCGGTGGCCAAGGCGCTGGATTTCGTGCGCCAGATCCGCAAGACGCCCATCGTCGTCAACGATGCCCGCTTCTTCTACGCCAACCGCTGCATCATCCCCTATATCAACGAAGGCATCCGCATGGTCGGCGAAGGGGTGAACCCGACGCTGATCGAGAATGCGGCCAAGATGATGGGCATGCCGCTTGGCCCGCTGCAGCTGGTGGATGAAACCTCGATCGACCTTGCGGTCAAGATCGCCAAGGCGACGCGCGCCGCGATGGGCGACGCCTATCCCGACACCGCGGTTGACGCGGTGATCTTCGGGCTGGCCGATCAGGGCCGCATGGGGCGCAAGGCCAAGGCGGGCTTTTACGACTATGACGAGGCCGGCAAGCGTGGGGCCCTGTGGTCCGGGATCGGCCAGCAATGGCCGCGCGCAGACGACCAGCCGGAACTGACCGAGGTTCAGCACCGGCTGATGTTCGTGCAGGCGCTCGAGGCGGTGCGCGCGCTGGAACAGGGCGTTCTGACCGACATCCGCGAAGGCGATGTCGGCGCGATCCTCGGCTGGGGCTTTGCGCCCTGGACGGGGGGGCCTTTCGGCTGGCTGGACATGCTGGGCGCCGAACAGGCGGTGCGGATCGCCGAGGGGCTGGCCGCGCGCCATGGCGAGCGTTTTGCCCCGCCCGCGCTGCTGCGCCAGATGGCGGATCGGGGGGACAGCTTCTATGGCCGCTTCGGCGGCGCGCAGAAGGCGGCCTGAGCAGCGCGCGGATCCGAAAGGGCGGAGGGCGGCGACGGGCCGGCCTTCGCCGCGCGGCAGGGGGGCGGACCTCGCCATGCCGCCGGGGAACGGGCGCCGCCGCGTCGTCCGGGGCGGGAACCCGTGGAGGGGGGCGACGGGCCGGCCTCTGCGTCACTGCCGGGGGTTGGGCGCCGCCGTGCCGCCTCAGGACGGGCGTCACCGCATCACCGGCGGCGGGGGGCCGCCGGCGCACTGGCTCAAGTCTGCGGGGCGGGGGCTGGGGCTGCGTTCTGACGGGCCGGCGGCCTGACAGGAACGCATGGCCCGGCCCGCGCCACAGGGACGGACCATCATGCGGCCCCTGCGCGCACCGGCCTGCCCGCGGGCGCGGCCCGCGCGCCGCCGGACGCACCTGCCTGCCCCCGGCGGCGCGATAAGACAGGCTGTCTGCGCCCTGCAATCCTGCCCCCTTGCCGCGGCAGGCCGCCTCAGTCCAGCCCCTCGGCGCGGAACAGCGCCATCACATCCGCCTCTGGCCGGGCGCCGACATGGCCGATCACCTCGGCCGCCGCGATGCAGCCCATCCGCCCCGCCACCGCCAGCGGCCGCCCGGTGACAAGGCCATGGATCAGCCCGGCGGCGAACTGATCGCCCGCGCCCGTGGCATCGACCGGGGTGATGCGCCGCACCGGCACCACCGCCCGTTCCGTCCCCCGGATCAGGATCGCGTCCTCGCCCGACCGGGTGCAGATCACCGTCCCGCACAGGGCAGAGGCGCGTTGCAGCGCCTCTGCCAGGTCCTCGGTCTGGAACAGCGACTGCCATTCATGTTCGTTGCCGATCACGTAATCCATCGGCCCTGACAGCAGGCGCCGGAAATCGCCGCGGTGGCGATCGACGCAGAAGGGATCGGACAGCGCGATGCCCGCCTGCCCCCCCGCCGCGTGACAGGCCTGCGCCGCCTTGAGAAAGGCGGCCTTGCCCTGATCCTTGTCGAACAGATATCCTTCGAGGAACAGCCAGGTGCCGCCTGAAAACAGCGACGGGTCCACCTCCGCCGGGCCAAGCTCGGCCGAGATGCCCAGATAGGTGTTCATCGACCGTTCGCCATCGGGCGTGACATGGATGATCGAGCGCGAGGTCGGCAGGCTGCCCCCCGGCACCGGCGGGTTCACAAAGTCTGTCCCGTCCGCCGCCATGCCCTGTGCATAGCTGCGGCCCAGATCGTCGTCGGCCACCCGGCCGATGAAGGCGGTGGTCAGGCCCAGCCGCCCCAGCCCGGCCAGCGTGTTGGCCACCGATCCGCCGGGCACGAGGCGCGGCCCCTGCCCCGATGCCCCGGCCGCCGCGGTCAGCGCATCCGAGCGTTCGCGGTCGATCAGCTGCATGATCCCCTTGCGCACGCCAAGCCGTTCAAGCGCGTCATCCGTGACGCTGGCGATCACGTCCATGATCGCATTGCCGATGCCGATCACCTGATGGGCCATGCTGTTCCTTTCTCGCGCGGCGCATCATGGCGCCCTGCGGGTTAATTTCCGGTTGATCGCCGGGGGGCAAGCCCTTCACGGGTCCACGGTCTTGGGCTCATGGGGGCAAAGCTCGCGGATCGGGCAGATCGGACAGCGCGGCCGGCGCGCTTGGCAGATGTGGCGGCCATGCAGGATCAGCCAGTTATGCGCCTCCTGCTGGAAAGCGGCGGGGACATTGTCCTCGATGGCGCGCTCGACCTCGGCCTCGTCACGGCCGGGCGCGATGCGCGTCCGGTTGCCGACGCGAAAGATGTGGGTGTCCACTGCCTGGGCGGGGATGCGCCAGACATTGTTCAGCACCACATTCGCCGTCTTGCGCCCCACCCCCGGCAAGGTCATCAGCGCCGCGCGCGAGGATGGCACCGCCCCCCCGAACACATCGATCAGCCGCTGCGACAGCGCCAGCACGTTCCTGGCCTTCTGCCGGTAAAGGCCGATGCTGCGGATATGGGCGGTGATCCCCTCTAGCCCCAGCGCGACCATCGCCGCGGGCGTGGGCGCCGCCGCGAACAGCGCCGGGGTAGCCTTGTTCACGCTGGCATCGGTCGCCTGCGCCGACAGCGCCACCGCCACCAGCAGCGTGAAGGCGTCGCGATACTGCAGTTCCGTCGCGGGATGGGGATTGGCCTCGCGCAGGCGCGAAAAGACGGCAAGCTGCGCGTCAAAGGGCAATGGGGGCGGCAGCCGGGCGGGGCGCCTTGCGGGGCCCTTGGCGGGCAGCGGCCGTGCGGGATCAAGCGGGGCTGGCATGACAGGGTGATGCCGCGCATCGGGCCGCGTCGCAAGCCCGCCAAGGCGATCCCGCGTTTGTGACGAATCGTGCCCCGAGGAGAGGGGCACGCGGGGGAACCGCCCCGTGCCGCTGCCGTTGGTCAGGCAGTGCGGCAGCACCGCCCCAAGGGCGGCGCTGGATTTCGCCATGACAAAAGGAAAGGGACAGTTCCATGAAACGATCCGCCTCACTCGCCGCAGCCCTGGCCGGTATCGCCACGCTCGGCGCCTGCGTCAGCCCGACCGGAGAGCCGGTGCAGCTCAGCCGTGCGCAGCAGGGCGTCATCGGCGGCGCGGCCATCGGCGCGCTGTATGGCGCAACCCGCGACAGCGACGGGCGCGCCAAGGGGCGCGATGCGATCAAGGGCGCGATCGTGGGGGGCGCAGCCGGCGGGCTGATCGGATCGGCGCTGGATGCGCAGGCGCGGGCATTGCAATCGCAGATGACCACGCCCGGCGTGCAGGTCGTCAACACCGGACAGACGCTGAACGTGACGCTGCCCGAAGGTGTCCTGTTCGCCACCGACAGCGCCACCGTATCCGGCCCGGCCCAGAACGACCTTTACGCGCTGGCGCGGAACCTGCAGCAATATCCCGACTCGACCGTCCAGGTGACCGGATACACCGATTCGACCGGCCGGGCCGAATACAACCTCGATCTGTCGCAGCGCAGGGCCCGTTCCGTGGCGGCGATCCTCACGGCAGGCGGCGTCGCGGCCAACCGCGTGGCGACGCTGGGCCGGGGCGAAGCCGAACCCGTCGCATCGAACGATACGCTCGCGGGCCGGGCGCAGAACCGCCGGGTCGAGATCGTGATCCGCCCCAACCGCTAGGCAGGAACGACAAAGCCCCCGGACAGACCGGGGGCCTTTTCATGACGGGCCAGGGCTCGTCAGTTCAGATGGCGGGCAACATCGTCGATGGCGCGGTCGATGCCGGCACTACGCTCCTGCGGGCCAAGCTGCCGGGCCAGCACCTCGGACGCGGCGGCAATGGCCACCTGCACCGCACGGTCGCGGACCACGCGAACAGCCTCGCTCTCGGCCGATGCGATCTGGTCCTGCGCGGCGGCAAGCCGCCGTTCGATGGATTTTTCCAGGTCAAGCTTGGCCTTGTCGGCCTGGGCCATAGCCTCCTTGCGGGCATTTGCCACGATCTCGTCTGCCTGCGTGCGCACCTCGCGCTGGCGGCGTTCATAGCTGGCATAGATGTCCTGCGCCTCGTCGCGCAGGCGGCGCGCCTCGGCCACATCGGCCTTGATGCCCTCGGCGCGCTTGTCCAGCAGCTTGCCGACCGCCGCCGGGACGCGGAAATACAGCAGGATGCCGACGAACAGCAGGAATGCCAGCGTCACGACAAAATCGGTGTTCCGCAGCGAGAAGAACGGACCCGAAGCGGCCAGCGCGGGGGTTGCCCCCAGCATGGCCAGGGCGGCGATCAGACGGGCGATCATTGCACGGCTCCCTTCAGGCGGGCATCGACAGCAGCGTCGATGGCGGCGGCGTCAGGCGTGGCGCCGAAGGCGCGAACCAGCTCGGCCGCGACATCCTGCGCGACGGTACGCGCGTCGGTGACGGCAGATTCGCGAATCTCGCCGATGCGGCGCTCGGATTCGACCGAGCGGGCGGAAATCTCGGCGTCAGCCCGGGCCATCGCGGCTTTCAGGTCGGCGTCGATCTCGGCCTTCTGGGACGCGACGATCTTGTTCGCCTCGGCGCGGGCATCCGCAAGCGCCTTGTCATAGGCCGACTCGGCGTCACGCGCCTTGCGCTTGAAATCCTCGGCGGCGGCCAGATCGGCGGTCATCAGCCCCTGACGATCGCCCAGGATGCGCCCGATCCGCGGGATCGCGACGCGCGACAGGATCAGATAGATCAGCGCCAGCGCGACCAGCAGCCAGAAGATCTGGTTGCCGAAGGTGGAGAAATCGAGCTGCGGCATCCCTGCCGAGGCGGCAGCGTCGTGCCCGCCCGCGCCGACGGCATGAACGGCATCGGTGCCGGGCGCGCTGTGGGCGGCGACGGCGGCGTGGCCATCGGCGGTGGTCATCACCTCGGCCGGGGCGACGGGCGCATGGCCAACGCCGCTCTGCGCAACGGGCGCGGCGTGCTCGGCGCCTGCGGCATGCGGCACGATCATGGAATCAGTGGCATGGGTCTGGGCCGCGGCGCTGTGGCCGGCGTCAGCTCCATGCGGGGCGGCAGGCGTGACGGTCACGGCCGGGGCGCTGACCGGCGCGGGCGCAGATACGGCGGGGGCCGGCGCCACGTTGACGGCCGCGGGGGCCGCATTCGATACAGTCGCCGCCGAAGCCGCGGGCGCGGCGTCGGTGATCGGAACGGTGATCGTCCGGGTAGTCGTTTCGACCGCGGCTGGGGCGGTCTGCTGCAAAAGGCTGAACATGTCCTATCCCTGGCCGAGCGGTTGGCAATCGGGAGGGGGAAGCCCCCTCCCAAAAGCAAGGAGTCGTGCCGGGATCAGGCTGCGAACAGCAGCAGCAGGGCGACCAGGAACGAGAAGATGCCGAGGGCTTCGGCGAAGGCCATGCCGATGAACAGCGTGGCGGTCTGCGACGCGGCGGCCGAAGGGTTGCGCAGCGCGCCCGACAGGTAGTTGCCGGCGACGTTGCCGACGGCCATGGCCGCACCGGCCATGCCGAAGCAGGCGAGGCCCGCGCCGATGTATTTGCCCAGTTCGGCGTAGTTGGCGACGTTTTCCATGGTCTTGCTCCTTGGGGTTGGAAACGTGATGAGGCTGACGGGCCTTAGTGGGCCGGGTGCAGCGCGTCCTTGAGGTACACGCAGGTCAGGATGGTAAAGACATAGGCCTGGATCACCGCGACCAGCAGCTCTAGTCCGTACATCGCGGCGATGGCGATGATCGACACGGGGGCGATGGCGGCGACTGCGGCAAAGGCGGCGAACACCTTCAGCACGGCGTGGCCGGCCATGATGTTGCCCGCCAGTCGGATGCTGTGGGTCAGCGGGCGCACGAAATACGAGATGAGCTCGATCACGGCCAGGATCGGGCGCATGGCCAGCGGCGCGGATTTTACCCAGAAAAGGCCCAGGAATTCGGTCCCGTTCTTGACAAAACCCAGAACGGTGACGCCCACGAACACGCACACGGCCAGCACCGCCGTCACCGCGATATGCGACGTCGTCGAGAACGACTTGGGCAGCAGGCCCAGCAGGTTCGCGAACAGGATGAAGCAGAACAGCGTGAAGACATAGGGGAAATATTTCAGCCCGTCCTTGCCGGTCACGTCCTCGACCATCTTGTGGATCATGCCATAGGTCAGCTCGGCCACCGACTGCACGCGCGAGGGGATCAGCGCACGCCCCGAGGTGCCGGCGACGAACAGAACCCATACGACCGCCACCGCCAGCATCAGCCACAGCGTCACATTGGTGGGCGTGTACCAGTGGATCGGGCCGTCGCCGAACAGCGGCCTGACGATGAACTGGTCCATCGGGTGAAACACCAGGCCCGTGCCTTCGCCATGCGCTTCAGTTGCCACGCTCAGTCCCTTTCGTCCTCGTCCGGCCCGTCGTCCGGCCCCTGCCTGCCCGCATCCGCCGCCGGCGGGGCCTTGCCCATCTCGGCCGCGGTTCTCAGCATTGTCCGCACCCCTGCGGCAAAGCCGAGGAAGATGAAGATGACCAGCATGATGGGCGTGGTGCCCAACAGCCGGTCCAGCCCGTAACCGACGCCAAAGCCGATCGCGAGCCCCGCCACCAGTTCCACGACCATCCGCCATGCCTGGTTGGCGTTGTAGAACTTGTCGGCGCCGGGGGTTGCGGGACGCCTGTCGCGGGCCATCGTGACCAGCCGCGATTCAAGCGCCTGCAAGCGTTCCGCGTCGCGGCTCCTCTGGGCATCGTCGCCCCGGTGATCCGCCATCGACCCGCCCCCTGCAAGTTGCGGTGCTGATAGGCAAGGGTCAGGCCCGAGTCAACCGGCACGCCTGACAGGGCAAGTCATTGAAAAACATGGATCGGCAAGGATGGTTGCAGGCCGGCCGCCGCCAAGGCATCATTCAACCGCACCGTTGAATGTCAGTCGATGTCCGTTTCCCCCGATCTCGATGCGATCTTTGCCGCGCTGGCCGACCCCACGCGGCGGGCGATCCTGTCGATGCTGCTTGAAGATGACATGGCGGTGACCGATGTCGCGGCCCCATTCGGCATCAGCCTCGCGGCGATCTCGCGCCATTTGGCGACGCTGGCGGCCGCGGGGCTGATCCGGCAGGAACGCCGCGGGCGGATCATCTGGTGCAAGCTTGACCCTGCGGGGATGCGCCCGGCGGCTGTCTGGATGTGCGGCCTCGGCCAGTTCGATCCGCTCGACCTTGACGCCTTCGAGCGTTTCCTTGCCCTTGAACTCGACGGCGCGGCAGACGCGCCCTGAGTGGGGCCGCGCCAGGCCCGATATGCTTGCACCCGGAACAGCGAAGCTGCGCCGGGTGCAATGGAGAGGGAAGAGACAGGCGGAACCGCCCGCCCGGCGCGCCGCCTTCAGGCGGCTGTATCGTAGCTGAGATCGACAGCCTTCACGCCGGTCTGCTGGTCGTAATAGTCGAACATCTGGCCAAGCGCCGCCATCGCGTTGCAGTCGGCGCGGCGGGGCGCAGGAGGGGTGACGGTCGGCTGGCGGCTGGTGTCGGGGGTGCGAGTCATTTCGGGTTTTCCAAATCGTGCTGGTTGCGTCACTTCTCCCCGACGCAGCACTTAATGGCTCTTGCAGGAATGGCCAGTGACCTGACGCCGCGTCAAGACGCAGCATCTGTCACCGGCCTCTCCGTGCCCCCCTCAGACCAGGCGATCAACCATCAGGTGCTTGATCTCGGCGATCGCCTTGGCCGGGTTCAGCCCCTTGGGGCAGGTGTTGGTGCAGTTCATGATCGTGTGGCAGCGATAGACCTTGAAGGGGTCTTCAAGCTCGTCCAGCCGCTCGCCCGTGGCCTCGTCGCGGGAATCGGTGATCCAGCGATAGGCGTGCAGCAAAGCCGCCGGCCCCATGAACCTGTCGGCATTCCACCAGTAGGAGGGGCAGGATGTCGAACAGGCCGCGCACAGGATGCATTCGTAAAGCCCGTCCAGCTTCTTGCGATCCTCGATCGACTGGCGCCATTCCTTGCCGGGCGCGGGCGTTTCCGTGATCAGGTAAGGGTGCACGGCTGCATGCTGGGCATAGAAATGCGTCAGGTCCGGGATCAGATCCTTGACCACCGGCATATGCGGCAGCGGATAGATGTTCACGTCGCCCTTCACCTCGTTGATGCCGTAGATGCAGGCGAGATGGTTGCCCCCGTCGATGTTCATCGTGCAGGATCCGCAGATGCCTTCGCGGCAGGACCGGCGGAAGGTCAGCGTCGGGTCGATCTCGTTCTTGATCTTGATCAGCGCGTCCAGCACCATCGGCCCGCATTTGTCCAGGTCGATCCAGTAGGTGTCGAGCCGCGGATTCTCGCCGGTCTCGGGATCCCAGCGATAGATGTTGAACCGCCGCAGGTTGGTCGCGCCCTCGGGCCGGGGCCATGTCTTGCCCACCCGGATGCGGCTGTTCTTGGGAAGGGTCAGCTGGACCATGGCTCAGGCTCCTCTGGCTCGACCGGCAGCAGCGGCGCCGGTCCTGGCGTATTTCTCGTATGGCACATCGACATGCCCCATGGGCGCGTCAATCAGTTCGCGCAGCCCGGCGACGACGGCCAGCCCGGGCGACTGGCGTTCGGCGGCGAACAGCGCCGGATCGCGCTGATCGCGGGCGATCCTGTCCTTCAGCCAGCCCGACTGGCGCGGCAAGGCCCAGGCAAGCCGGCCGCGGCGCAAGCCATGCAGGGCAAAGCCCACATCGCCATGGCCGATATAGTTGAGCATGAAGCCCATGGGCGGGATGGCATCCCCCCGCGCCAGCGCCGTGCCGGTCCCCAGCATGCGCACGCCGCGCGCCTTGGTCAGGCGGCCGTTGAACGGCAGCATTTCCCACCCCTGCGGCTGATCGTCCCCGCCCTCATGGTGCACAAAGCCCAGATAGCCGAAGACATTGCCGTCCCAGCCGATCCGCGAGGCCTCGGCGATCGAGCGTTCGACATAGTCGGGCGGATAGCCGATGTCATCTTCGAGCAGGAACACGATGTCATCGGGGGCAGGCGGGGAAAAGAACTTGCCGGTATCCTTGGTGTCCAGGTCGGTGGTGATCGCCTCGATGGCGGGGTGATCGGCCAGGTCGGCAGGCGCCTCGGCATAGCCGTTGAACAGGATCACCAGCCGGTCCACCTGCGGCAGCAGGGCCTGAACCACCTCGCGCAGCATCGGCTCGCGCGCGGGAAAGGTGGCAAGCTGCGCGCGGATCATGCCGGCGGGCGCATCTGCGGGACGGGGCTGCATCATCACCTCCTCCAGCCGGGCTGCCGCGGCAGGGGTTGCGTCGGCGCCCGCCCAGATCGCTGCCGCACGCAGCGGTCAAAAACCTCGGACGGGTCGCGCCCCATGATATAATCGGCCGAAACCGACATTTCCAGCCGGCCTGCCGGCCGCAGCCCATGGCCGTCCGAGCCGAGCCCCAGAGCGATCTCGCCCTGCGGAGCGGTGGCGGCGTGCGCATCGGCAAGGCAGCTGCGCTCGGCCTGATCGACGGGGACCGGCCCGCAGCCGGACAGCCCCGCCCCCAGGCACAGCGCGGCCGCCAGGGGCGCGCGCCCTCTCATCAGGCCAGGTTGGCGCGGGCGATGCACTGCGAGGTCGCGGGCCGCTTGACGATCGCCGCGACCGCGCCGGCTGCCGCGGGCTTGCCCTGCTGCGCCGAGATGTCGGCCAGTTCGGCCTGCGAGGCGTTCGAGATCACGCAGTCGGTGACAGGGCCGACATTGCGGCCCGGCAGGCGGCGCGCCATCTCGGCGTTGACGACGGTGCGCGCCGTCGCGGTATCGGGCACCTGGACGGTGGCCTTGGGCGTCACCACGACCGCCGCGCCCGGCGTGGGCGGGGTCACGACGATGGGTGCCCTGCCCGGTGCCGGGGTCACGGTGGTCATCGGCGACATGGTGCAGCCGGCCACGGCCGCAGCGGCGGCAAAAGCCGCAATCAGATGGAGACGCATCAGTAAACCCTTGCTTTAGGTGCGATCTTCTTGGGGTCGATCCCGCCATCCTCGAACCGGGTCAAGGGTTCGAGGTGAACGGGCCGATAGGCCAGCCTGACATCATTTCCATCGACCCAGGCAAGGGAATGTTTGCGCCAGTTGGCGTCATCGCGCTCGGGATGATCCTCATGCGCATGGGCGCCGCGCGATTCCTTGCGGGCCTCGGCCGCGACGATGGTCGCCAGGGCATTGGGCATCAGGTTGGTCAGCTCCAGCGTCTCCATCAGGTCGCTGTTCCAGATCAGGCTGCGGTCGGTGACGCGCAGATCGTCCAGCTGGGCGGCGATGGCGCGCATCTTGTCCACGCCCTCGGCCAGCGTCGCGTCGGTGCGGAACACGGCCGCGTCCGCCTGCATGGTGCGCTGCATCCGGTCGCGCAGTTCCGCCGTCGAGGTGCCCCCCTTGGCGTGGCGCAGCGCGTCGAAGCGGTCCAGCGCGCGGTCGATCTCGGCCCGGTTGGTGGGCGGGATCGCCGCATTGCGGTCGATCACCTCGGCCGCGCGATGCGCCGCGGCCCGGCCGAACACCACCAGGTCGATCAGCGAGTTCGACCCCAGCCGGTTCGCCCCATGGACGGATGCGCAGCCCGCCTCGCCCACCGCCATCAGACCGGGGAAGATGCGGTCGGGATCGCCCTGTTCGGGGGCCAGCACCTCGCCCCAATAGTTCGTCGGGATGCCGCCCATGTTGTAATGGACCGTCGGCAGCACCGGGATCGGCTCGCGCGTGACATCGACGCCGGCAAAGATCTTGGCCGATTCGCTGATCCCCGGCAGGCGCTCATGCAGCGTTTCGGGCGGCAGATGCATGAGGTTCAGGAAAATGTGGTCCTTGTGTTCGCCCACGCCCCTGCCCTCGCGGATCTCCAGCGTCATGCAGCGCGAGACCACGTCGCGGCTGGCCAGATCCTTGTAGGTCGGGGCATAGCGTTCCATGAACCGCTCGCCCTCGGCATTGGTCAGATAGCCGCCCTCGCCCCGCGCGCCCTCGGTGATGAGGCAGCCCGAGCCGTAGATGCCGGTCGGGTGGAACTGGACGAACTCCATGTCCTGCAGCGGCAGGCCGGCGCGCGCCACCATCCCGCCGCCGTCGCCGGTGCAGGTATGGGCGCTGGTCGCGCTGAAATAGGCGCGGCCATAGCCGCCCGTGGCCAGCACCACCATCTTGGCGTTGAAGACATGGATCGTGCCGTCATCCAGCTTCCAGCAGACGACGCCGGTGCAGCGCCCGTCAGTGATGACCAGATCGAGCGCGAAATACTCGATGAAGAACTCGGCCTTTTCCTTGAGGCTCTGCCCATACAGCGTGTGCAGGATCGCGTGCCCTGTTCGGTCGGCCGCGGCGCAGGTGCGCTGCACGGGGGGGCCTTCGCCGAACTCGGTCGTGTGGCCGCCGAAGGGGCGCTGATAGATCTTGCCTTCCTCGGTGCGGCTGAAGGGCACGCCGTAATGCTCGAGCTCATAGACGGCGGCCGGGGCGCTGCGGGCGAGGTATTCCATCGCATCCGTGTCGCCCAGCCAGTCCGAACCCTTCACCGTGTCGTAAAGGTGCCATTGCCAGTTGTCCGGCCCCATGTTCGACAGCGAGGCGGCGATGCCGCCCTGCGCCGCGACGGTGTGCGAACGGGTAGGAAACACCTTGGTCACGCAGGCGGTGCGGAACCCCTGCTCGGCCATGCCGAGCGTGGCGCGCAGGCCCGCGCCGCCCGCGCCGACGACGACCACGTCGTAATCATGCGTCTGATACTGATAGGCGGACATGTCCGGCGCCCCCTTACTGAACGACAACGGCGGTGACGGGCGCCAACACCGGCGCCACCGCGGGCGAAAGCGCCATGCGCACCAGCGCATAGACGGCGGCGGCGATCACGGCCCAGCCCAGCAGCTGCGCCGCGATGACGGCGACCTTGCGTTCGGTGTGGCCCAGATAGTCGTCGATCATGATCTGGGTGCCGTTGATATAGTGCAGCAGCCCCACGATCAGGAACAGCGCCGTCACGATGGCCGGATAGGGGCGCGAGAAATAGGCCACGACGCCTTCATGCGGCAGGCCGATGGCATTCGCGATCACGAAGATGAAGGCCGGCGTCAGGATCATCAGGGCGACCGAGCTGACGGTCATCGACCAGTGATGCGCCGTGGCCGAGCCGGGACCGGCGGCGCCGAGGCCCTTGGCGGCCTTGCGGGGGGTCAGGTAACGCATGGCGGATTCCCCTCAGAACACGAACAGCAGCAGCGTCAGCAGCGTCAGCACCACCGAGGCGATGATGATGAACCAGCTTGCCCCCTTGGCCTCGTTGATTTCCAGCAATTGGCGGGCGTCATAGAACAGGTGGCGGATGCCGGCGAGGAAGTGATACCACAGCGACCACATCGACCCCAGCAGCACCAGCGCGCCCAGCCAGGACCGCAGCACCCAGTCGGCGGTCGCAAAAGCCCGCGGGCCTGTCGCCGCGGCGACCAGCCACCACACGACCAGCAGCAGCCCCGCCATCATCGCCTGCCCCGTGATCCGCGTCATGATCGAGGTGATCGCGGGCATCGGAAGGCGATAGACGCTCAGATGCGGGGAAAGCGGGCGATTGCCCCGAGGGATGTCACCCATTGGCGCTCCTTTTCAGAAGGCGGCGCGACCGGGGCGGATGCCTGGCGCGCGGCTGGCTAGTGTTGACGCTTGTCTAGCTGTCCTGTGGCATGAGTCACCCGTCGATGCCAGTCCCCCGCGGCAGAAGGACCGATTTCCCCCGCCCCGTGATCACGCCGCTGCCATGCGTGATCACGCTATAGCGGCACCAGCGCCCAGTAGTCGAGGTCGAGCAGCACATGGGGCGCATGCTTGCCCCCCTCGGCCCGCAGGGTCAGATCGCCGGCGGCGCCCTTGTGGGCGACCAGCCGCAGGCGCAGCGCGCCCACGCCGGGGCTGGCAGTCTCGCATTTGTCCAGCACCTCGCTCCATGCCCGGACGGTATCGCCGGCAAAGCAGGGATTGGCATGCGCCCCCCCGTTCAGGGCCACGATCATCTGCGCATTCGCCAGCCCGTTGAAGGACAGCGCCCGCGCCAGGCTGATGACATGCCCGCCATAGATCAGCCGCCGCCCGTCCTCGCGGAAGGTGGCGTCGAAATGCACCTTGGCCGTGTTCTGCCACAGCCGGGTGGCCAGCATGTGCTCGGCTTCCTCGATGGTCACGGCATCGACATGGTCGATGACCTCGCCGATCGCATAATCGCCCCAGCGATGCGGCTCGCCCGCCAAGGCGAAATCATAGCCGGCAAAGCTCAGCCCCTGCGGGACGACCAGCGCATCGGCCGCCACGGCGGGGGCAAGCTGGGGCACCACCGGGTCGGGCGCGGGCGCGCCCGGATCGCGCTTGCGCACCATCACCCAGCGCACATATTCCAGCACCGGCTCGTCCGACTGGTTCAGCCCGGTGGTGCGGACCCAGACCACCCCCGATGTGCCGTTCGAGTTCTCGCGCAAACCGATCACCCGCGATTCGGCCCGCAGCGTGTCGCCCGGCCAGACCGGGCGCAGCCAGCGTCCCTCGGCATAGCCCAGATTGGCGACGGCGTTCAGGCTGATGTCAGGAACCGACTTGCCGAAGACCACATGAAAGGCCAGCAGATCGTCCAGCGGACTGCCCGCCAGCCCGCAGTCGGCGGCAAAGGCATCCGAGGAATAAAGCGCCCCGCGCGCCGGATAGAGGGCGTGATACAGCGCCCGCTCGCCCGCCGTGACGGTGCGCGGCACGGCATGGCGGATCACCGCGCCGATGCGGTAATCCTCGAAGAAGCGGCCGGGATTGGTCTTGCTCATTGCTCGCCCAGCTTCATGTCGGGCGCATAGGGCGCCTCGATCTGCTTGGTGACGGCCTGCCCGCAGCGCATGACCCCGCGCACCGGATCGAAGGTCATGGTGGGCGCGCCATGCAGCGACCAGCCCTGTGACAGCGCCAGGCTGATCTTGTGGCAGAAGGCGCTGGTGTCATCCTCGGTCAGCAGGCGATAGATCATGCTCATGCGGCAGCCTCCGGCGCCAGGGGGTTGGAACAACGGCCCGGCCGCCGGCGCGCGCGGCCCGTGGCATGGGAAAACGCCCCGCGCCCATGGCTAGCCATGGGCCGGCTGCCCCGAGGCCGCGCCGATCGCATCGGCCAAGGCCAGCATGCGGCGCGCCGTCTCGACATGCAGGTTCTCGACGATGCGGCCATCGACGACGGCGACGGCCCTGCCTTCGGCGATGGCGGCATCAAAGGCCTCGATCTGGCGGCGGGCCAGGTCGATCTCGGCCTGCGACGGGGCAAAGACGGCATTGGCGGTGCCAAGCTGCGCGGGGTGGATCAGCGTCTTGCCGTCAAAGCCCATGTCGCGGCCCTGCTGGCATTCCGCGCGCAGGCCGTCCTCGTCCATATAGGCGTTGAACACGCCGTCCACGATCACCCGCCCATGCGCCCGCGCCGCCAGCAGGCACAGCCCCAGCCCTGCCTGCATGGGCAGGCGGTCGGGGCGGGCGCGGCTGCCCAGTTCCTTGGCCAGATCGTTCGTGCCCATCACCATCCCCTCAAGCCGGGGATGGGCGGCGATGGCGGCGGCGTTCAGCATGCCCGCGGCGGTTTCCATCATCGCCCATAGCGGTCCGTCGGGCACCAGGGCCGCGGCCGCGTCCAGATCGGCGGGGCTGGAAACCTTGGGCACCAGGATCGCATCGGCCGCGCCGGCCAAGGCGGCCGCATCCGCATGCCCCCATTCGGTATCCAGCCCGTTGATGCGCACGATCCGCGCGCGCGTGCCGTAATCCTGCGCCAGCGCCGCCCGCAGCGTCTCGCGCGCGCCCGCCTTTTCGGCGGGCGCGACCGCATCCTCGAGATCGAAGATGATCGCGTCGGCCGCCAGCCCCCGCGCCTTTTCCAGCGCCCGCGCATTCGAGGCGGGAATGTAAAGAACCGAACGATAGGGACGTGTCATGAGCGGCCTTGCCTTGGTGAACGGAACCCTGCGGCCGCAAGCCTGGGCGTTTTGCGCCCGGCCGGCAAGCCCCCGTCGAGGGCGCCGTTTTTTGCGCCGTGCTGCAACCGGCCCAGCCCTCTGCGCGTCTTGTGCGTGGACGGGCGCAATGCTGTGACCCGGAATTCGAAAGGACAGGAAATGGCTACCGAACAAAAGGGTCTTCAGGATCTGCTCAAGCACGGGCTCAAGGACATCTACTATGCCGAGGGCAAGATCCAGAAGTCGCTGCCCAAGATGATCGAGGCGGCCCAGGACGACGAGCTCAAGAGCGGCCTTGAAAAGCACCTCGAGGAGACGGCCGAGCAGATCAGCAAGCTGGAGCAGGTGTTCGAGCTGCTGGGCGAGAAGGCCAAGGGCGAGAAATGCGATGCCATCGAGGGCATCCTGAAGGAAGGCGATTCGCTGCTGTCCGACTTCGGCGGCACCGCGGCGGGCGATGCGGCGATCATCTTTTCCTGCCAAGCGGTCGAGCATTACGAGATCACCCGCTATGGCAGCCTGCGGACCTATGCCGAACTGCTGGGCCATGACGAGGTCGCCTCGCTGCTGGACGAGATCCTCGACCAGGAGGAAGCCGCCGACGACCTGCTGACCGAAGTCGCCGAAGAGCGTGTCAACCCGATGGCCGCCGAGGGCGACAGCAGCGAGGACGACGACAGCGAAGACGAGGAAGCCTGATCCCCTTGCCGCGGCAGGCTTTTCCGCCGCGGCTCCGGGCTGGCCGGGCGCGTTGCCCCTGACGAGATAACGCCGCGGCCCGCCCTTGCGGTGCCGCGGCCGGTCCTGCGCCGCCCCTGATCGGGGCGGCGTTCTTTCATATCGGCCGGGCACCTGCGCCCTGTGCCTGCCGCCGGCCGTTCCCCCCGCCGGCGCGGCGCATGGGTTGCGCCATGATCGGGGGGCGCCCTGCCCTTGGCAGCGGCCCAGCGCAGGGATGGCATCTGCGCGGCGCGCGGGCCGGCGCCGGCGTTCTTGCCCCCGCTCTGCCTTGCGCGGTGGGGGGCAAGGGGCTATCGCGGCGGCGATCAATCAGCCAACGGAGGTTCCCATGGCCCGTCCCAAGATCGCTCTCATCGGTGCCGGCCAGATCGGCGGCACGCTTGCCCATCTTGCCGCGATCAAGGAACTGGGCGATGTCGTCCTGTTCGACATCGCCGAAGGCACGCCCCAGGGCAAGGCGCTGGACATTGCCGAATCCGGCCCGTCCGAGGGCTTTGACGGCTCGTTCAAGGGCACCAACGACTATGCCGACATCGCCGGCGCCGATGTCTGCATCGTCACTGCCGGGGTGCCGCGCAAACCGGGGATGAGCCGGGACGACCTGCTGGGCATCAATCTCAAGGTCATGAAGTCGGTGGGCGAGGGCATCAAGGCCCATGCCCCCAACGCCTTCGTCATCTGCATCACCAACCCGCTCGACGCGATGGTCTGGGCGCTGCGCGAGTTCAGCGGCCTGCCCCATGAAAAGGTCGTCGGCATGGCGGGCGTGCTCGATTCGGCGCGCTTCCGCCATTTCCTCGCGCTCGAATTCGGGGTTTCGATGCGCGATGTGACCGCCTTCGTGCTGGGCGGGCATGGCGATACCATGGTGCCGCTGGTGCGTTATTCGACGGTGGGCGGCATTCCGCTGCCCGACCTGGTCAAGATGGGCTGGACCACGCAGGACAGGCTGGACCAGATCGTCCAGCGCACCCGCGACGGCGGGGCCGAGATCGTCGGCCTGCTCAAGACCGGCTCGGCCTTCTATGCGCCGGCGACCAGCGCCATCGAGATGGCGGAAGCCTATCTCAAGGATCAAAAGCGCGTCCTGCCCTGCGCGGCCTGGGTCAAGGGCGCCTATGGGCTGGACGGGATGTATGTCGGCGTGCCGACCGTGATCGGCGCAAAGGGCATCGAGAAGGTCATCGACATCGCGCTGGACGACGCCGAGCAGGCGATGATGCAGAAGTCGGTGGATGCGGTGAAGGGCCTCGTCGAGGCCTGCAAGGGCATCGACAGCACCCTGGCCTGATCGCGGCCAAACTGCGCGGCGGGCACTCGCCTGCCGCGCATCGGCTTGGCCTGCAAAGCCAGCAGCGGCCAGGACATCATGGGCCGGCCCTGCCCGCAGCGGCGGCGCTGTTCATCGGTGATGCGGTGATGCGGTGATGCGGTGATGCGGTGATGCGGTGATGCGGTGCGGAACAACCGCGGCGCTGTGCGCAAGGCCATGAGGCGTTTCTGCTTCGCCCGCCGCTGCCTATCACTGCAACGGCATCCCGCGCAGAGCCCGTGGCAAGTCATCATCTCGACGATCTCATCCTCGCTCAGGCTGTGTCAGCCGATCCCCGGATGGGAGCGAGGTGGGTAAGGGGACGGCCCTTGCGCCAAGGCCGGCGCATCGACGCGCGATCCGGTCCCTTGGAGGGCAGAGCAGGCCCGGCAGAACCGCACCTCGGACAGTCAGCCGCTTGGCCCCGGATGCGGGATCCGTGCCGCCCAAGGGTCAGTTTCTCAGAAGAATCAGCGCCGCATTATAATTAGACTGGGCGCCGGTCACGGCATCGGCACGGATAAGGAACCGGCTGATCAGCTTTTCGACATTCGCCCCATCCGCGAAAACCGAGGGAGAGTCGGAGCCGAGCAGCTTTCTGGTGCGCAGGGCCATCTCCTCCACCTGACGGTCGATCGGCAGTTTCCCAAAGCTTGTTCCCAACCCCAAGGCCCCCTGCACGACCTTGAGAAGGGGCGTGCTGCCAAGAATGCTGTACCAGCGCGTCTTGTCCGACGCCGACGAACTGCCCAGCGCCGCAAGCTCGCGCTTGGCATTCATGGCAAGGCGCAGATTCCCGTCCTGCGTCCCGACCCTGCTTTCCAGTTCGGCCTCGACATGGCGGCGGGTGACCATGTCCGCCAGATCGGCGGCACGGGTTCCGTTCTTTCCGAAACCGAAGGCCTCGGCAAAGGCGCGGTACCGCTTGTCGCCCAGGCGATTGGCCAGGCTGGATGAATCATTCAGATCGGATTCAAGCACCTTGCGAAGGAAGGCGCGGTTATTCTGGTCCGCCTCAAGCCCGAACGCACTCAGCGCGGTGCGCAGCAGGCGATAATCCGAAATGAGGTCGTCTGCTGTCTCGACCCCGTTGATTTCCTGTCGGAAATGATCGTTGTCGCGCATGATCACGGGATCGCGCGCCACCATCGCCGTCTGCATGCCGCTGGTTCGCGACAAAAGCTTCCAGCCGGCATAACCCCCCTGGCCGATGATCGGTTGAAAGCTCATGCGAGCTGCGCGAACAGGCGCGCTTCTCTGGGCAGAAGGCTGCGCAGCCGGCGCAGGGCCTGATAGATGTTTCCCGACGCGACATCAGCGGTGGCGCCGTCCAGGGCGATGCGGCTGTCGCGGTCGTCGAACACCTGAGACAACTGCTCGATGCCCTTCATCAGGTCGCGCCTGCCCCTTTCAGGCTCGGCATCCCCCGACAAGACCAGTTGCGCGGCATAGCACAGCCGGGACACGGGCGTGCCCACATCATCGGGATGAATGGCATCCCTCAGCCTCAGGATTCTGGCATTAGGTGTCTTGATCGAGATCCTGGACCGGCGATCGCCATTCTCGATAACAGCCCCGTTGATCAGCACGCGCTCGCCCGGTGCGAGCTTGAGGATCAGTCCGCTCATGGTATTGTTCCTTGATCTGGTCGCCCCATGCCCGCCCCGCCAACAGGGCGCATGCCAGGATTAGGTTACGGGTTGGTCGAAAAGCCCGCGCGCAACGGCCCGGTTGATTTCGATCAGGGCGTCGGCAGGACGGCGGCCGGCAAGAACATGCGCCGTCTCCCGCTCGACAAACATCGCCAGCGACAGCAGTTGCGCCCGCAGCCCGGCCGGCAGCCCGTTTTCCGGGCTGGCCAGATCCTCGGCTGCGATCTGCCAGAATTTCCGGTTCTCATGGGCGGCGGCAACAAGCGCCGGAAAACCCGCCGCGCCCACCTCGCCCGCCCTGATCATGCGGGCGGCAAGATTGGACAGGATCGCAGCCTCGGCACGCCGGGGATCGGCCTCGACGGATGTGGTGGCGGCATAGCCGCGCGGCGCGAAAGCGTTCACGAAAGCTCCTGCAGGAAAGAATGTTGCTCAAGTCTCGGCGGGTATCCGGGGCCCCTGAAGGGCCCCGGACCTGCTTCATCAGCCGCGGAACAGCGACAGAAGCTGCTGGGGCGCCGAGTTCGCGATCGACAGCGACTGCGTGCCCAGCTGCTGCTGGACCTGCAGGGCCTGCAGACGCGCGGACACTTCCTCCATGTTGGCATCGACAAGCGAGCCGACACCCGATTGGAGCGAGTCGGCCAGATCGCCCATGAAGTTGCGCTGGATCTCGATCCTGGACTGCGCGGTACCGAACGCAGAGGCGGCATCCACCGCGACCTTGATCAGCGAGTCCATCTTCTTGAGGGCGACGGATGCGCCGGAGTCGTTGGCGCTGTCCCCATCCATGTCCACGCCGCTGTCCGCCTTGGTGACGTCCAGATAGTCGAGATAGGCCAGGCTGGTATCGTCCTTGAAGGCCGCGTCCGCATCGGCCTTCAGCGGATCACCGTTCTTGTCCTTGGTGGACAGGTTGAAGGTCGTCACGTCGATGGTGCTGGCCGAAACTTTCCCGTCCGCAGCCCGGTCAAGCGACGAGGTGACCTTCATCGGGGTGGCTTCGGTGCCGTTGATCAGGTTCTTGCCGTTGAACTGGGCAGCGCCCACCACCGACTTGATCTGGTCCTTCAGCGCGGTGATCTGGGTCTGATACTTGGCCCGATCCTCTTCCGACGTGCCCGCGACCTGCGCCGCGATGACGTTGGTCTTGATCTTGCCGAGCAGGTCAGTCACCGATTCCGCGGCCGAGCGGGCCACGGCGACGGTCGACTGGCCGATCGACAGGGTCTTGTCGATTGCCTTGAACGACGCGACATCGGCCTCCATCGTCTTGGCGACAGCCCAGACAGCGGCGTTGTCCTTGGCCGTCGCCACCGACTTGCCGGTCGAGATCTCGTCCTGGGTCTTGGCCATGGACGAGTTGATGCCCTTCAGGGTCTGCAGCGCGACCATCGCGCCATTGTTGGTCAGAATGCTGGACATTGTGTCCTCCTGCAAAGAAGGGGCTGTTTTTACCCCTGATGAAAGAAAGGCCATTCTGACCGACGGGAAATCCCGGCACCGTTCGATGCATCGCCTGTCTAGCGGGCGACAGCTAACGGATAATGAATCCGGCCGATTCCCTCAAAACCCATATGCACGGGTTTTTAATCAAAAGCGCCGATCCTTGCCGCTCAGTTCGGTCGGAACGCGCTGTCTGCCGCCCCGGTCATAGATGTCCAGCCCGCCGGTGATCTCGGTCAGCGTCGTCAGCCAGGCGCGGGCCGATTCAATGCCCTTGCAGGCCGATTGCGCCAGAATGCGCAGGCGCTCGAGCTGAGCGGCGCAGGCCGAACACTCGGCCTCGCTCAAGGCGCGGCGCCGGGCCGAGGCGCTGAAGCGTTCCAGCACCGCAGCGCAGCGCAGCGGATCCCCGGCGATCATGGCAGCGCAGGCATCTTCAAGCAGGGCGCTGCGATCACGCATTCGCATGCCCCATCCTGGCGGCCAGTCCGAGGTCGAGCCGCTCGGCCAAGGCATCCGCATACTGCTCGGTCAGGAACGAGGCGAACTGCGATTCGCCCGCGCCCCCGCCGAATGCCCCCGCAGAGCCGTCCGGCATCACCAGCTTGAGCATTTCGCCCAGAAACGCCGCCTCAAGCCTTTCGCCACCCTTTGACAAAGGCACATTTCTGGTTCCGATTTCCGGCCGATGGTCGATCTTCATGCTGCCTCCGTCAGATTGAATACAGAAATCCTATGGGGCGGCGGTAAATAATCGGTAACTTATCGAGGCTAGAAAAGGATGAAGGCGATTCCTTCGGACAGGATAATGCAGGTTTCATCCCTATTCTCGACGGCGGTCGGCAACAGCACGGGCAGCGCGCATCAGGCGCCGGCCGGAACGGGGGCCGAGTTTGCAAGGACAATGGCGGGGCGCATGCCCCGCCCCCCGGCCCCCGCGCCCCGCCAGGCGACTGTGCCGCCCCAGCCCCCGAGCAAGGCGCCCGAGCCCGCCTCCCGCCCTTCGGCCAGGGACGTCGTCGCGCCCGACGATGCGGGCGAGCGCGAGGAGAAGCAGGCCGATCGCCGGGATGCCTGCCCTGCGGACAGCCCGCTTGCGCCGCTGCCCTGGCCAGCCCCCTGCCAGGCCGCGCCGGATGCGGCCCGGCCCGCGGGGGCGGCGCAGGATGGCCTGGATGAGCCTGCCCCTGCGCCCGATGGCCGGCCCGCATCGGCCGGGGCGGATGGCGCAACCCCCGATGGCCCATCGGGCGAGGCGATGCTGCCCGAGCAAACAGGCGGTGATGACCCCTTCATGCCCGGAACCGAGGATGCCGCCCCGATGGCGTCCACCCCTGAAGGGGCAGGCGCCGAAACGCCCCCGGCCACCCAGCGCCCCGACTCGCCGCCGCAGCAGGCAGGCACCCTTCTCGGCGAACCGCCGGGAACTGACGGGGAACAAGGGCCTGGCGAAGATGAGGCCGCAAAGGCGCAGCGCCGGCCTGACGATGCGGACGGGGCGCCGGGGCGCGCTGGGCTGGATGAGGGGGCGGGGCCTGCCGAACCCGATGGCGGCACGCAGCCCCGCCCACCGCTGCCCGGTTCAGGCGCGCAGGCCGCCCTCCTGCCCGCCGGACAGCTGGGGGTGACGATCCATGCCGCGGGCGGCGGCGAATTGCCCGCCGCAGGGCCCGCCGCGCCGCAGCACGGCACGCCGCCCGAGGCATCCCCAGCGTCCTTTCAGGCGCAGGCCCCGGCCCCCCATCGGCAGCTGGCCGACGCCATCGTGCGCACGCGGGATGACGGCATCATCGAGATCCGGCTTGATCCCGTCGAGCTTGGCCGCGTGACCGTTCTGCTTGGAACCGATCACCGAAGCGGCCTCGGCATCCTTGCCGAACGGCTTGAAACGCTCGACCTGATCCGCCGTCACAGCGACCAGTTGCTGCAGGATCTGCACGAGAACGGCATGCCCGATGCCCGGCTCGACTTCATGCGGCAGGACAGCCGGTCCGGCGGCGGACAGGCGCGGGACGGGCGCGCCCGTCAGGCCGGGGCGGATGCCGACCTGACGCAGATGCCGGCCATGCCCCCAGCCCCGGCGCCCGTTCCCCCTGTCCCCATCCTTGCGCCCTCCCGAATCGATATCCGCCTTTAGGAAAGCCCCCATGCCCATGATCACCACGGCCCCGACGGGCAGCCCTGCCCCAGTCCAGCCCGCTGCCCCGGGCAGCGCCAGCGCGCCCGCAGCAAGCGCGGCGAACAACGCCGAGGCGTCCGGTTTCACCGGCAGCGACTTTCAGACCTTCCTGAGGATGCTGACCACGCAGATCCAGAACCAGGATCCCCTCAACCCCATCGAAAGCTCCGATTTTGCCGTCCAGCTTGCGACCTTCTCGGGGGTCGAACAGCAGGTGCGCACCAACCAGCTGCTCGAATCGCTCAATGCCCAGCGCGCGGGCGGCCTGGACAGCGCGGCAGGCTGGATCGGCAAGGAGGTCCGCACCACCGCCCCTGTCGCCTATGACGGCCGCCCGATCAGCCTGTCGATCGAGCCTGCAAGCGGCGCCACCTCTGTCCAGCTTGTCACGCTGGACGCCTTGGGAAAGGAGGTCCAGCGGCAGACCCTGCCCGCCCGCGCCGGCGAGGTGGCGTGGGACAGCCGCAACGGGGCCGGAACGGCGCTGCCGAACGGTCTTTACAGCTTCAAGCTGGTCAGCCTGAAGGGCGAGGACATCCTGCATACCGGCGCGGTCGGCGCCTATGCCCGCGTGACCGGGGCCGAACTGACCAGCAAGGGGGTCAGCCTGATCCTGCCGGGCGGCGCCAGCACGCTGGAAAGCGAGGTGACGGCCCTGCGCAGCCCGGCATGACGCGCCGCGGCCTCAGCCCGACCGGCCATGCTGGCGCAGCGCGCGGCATGCTTACGGCACTGGAATCGCCCCGGCATTCCTGCCGGCACGAAATCCGGAAGGCTTGAGGGGGCACAGGGCATCGCCCCCTCGCCGTCAAGGAACGGTCCAGACGCGCCCGGCTGGGGGCGGGATGGGCTGAGCCAGAAAGCAGGCGGATGAGATCGCGCGCCCTCATCGGGCCTGTGGTCAACCCTCGCGCCTGCGCGGGGCACAGGCCGGACAGCCGGCCATATTCGGCCCGCCTGTCCGGCAGACGGCACCGGCCGGGCCGCATCCAGGAGCAAGGATAACCACCACCCTGCGGCGCGCCAGCCGGCAATCCGACGGATGCCGGCCTAAGCGCGGGCGGTGACGGGGATCGGACCGCTCCTCTGCTATCGCCGCCCAAATTGCCACGCCGTCCGGACGGATGAGCGCCAGCAGGCGCCGCCAGGATGTCAGGACGGCACCGCCCTGCTGCCCGTGACGGGGATCGGACCGCCGCCCTGCTATCGCCCGCCAAATGCCCCGCCGTCCGGGCGGATGAGCGCCACCAGGCGCTGCCACGATGGCAGGAGGGCACCGCCCTGCTGCGCCAAGTCTTTCATCGGCTGCTGCCCCGGCCGGCCCCCCTTGATCCGGGCTGCCCTTGCGCAACCCTGCCGGCCCTCTATAACCCCGGACGATTTGCAAGCCGTTGACCGCCGAGGGGACCCACAATGCCGAAAAGAACCGATATCTCCTCGATCCTCATCATCGGCGCCGGACCCATCGTCATCGGGCAGGCCTGCGAGTTCGACTATTCGGGCGCCCAGGCCTGCAAGGCCCTGCGCGAGGAAGGCTACCGCGTCATCCTGGTCAACTCGAACCCCGCCACGATCATGACCGACCCCGGCATGGCCGACGCCACCTATATCGAGCCGATCACCCCCGAGGTCGTGGAAAAGATCATCGCCGCCGAACGTCCCGATGCCCTGCTGCCGACCATGGGCGGTCAGACGGCGCTGAACACCGCGCTGGCGCTGGCTGATATGGGCGTTCTGCACAAATACGGGGTCGAGCTGATCGGCGCCCAGCGCGCGGCCATCGAGATGGCCGAGGACCGCAAGCTGTTCCGCGAGGCGATGGACCGCATCGGCCTCGAAAACCCGCGCGCCACCATCGTCAGCGCGCCCAAGCTGCCCAATGGCCGCTTCGATATCGCAGCCGGGATCGCCGAGGCGATGAAGGCGCTGGAGGGCATCGGCCTGCCCGCCATCATCCGCCCCGCCTTCACGCTGGGCGGCACCGGCGGCGGCGTCGCCTATAACCGCGAGGATTACGAGGCGATCGTGCGCTCGGGCCTCGACGCCAGTCCCGTCGCGCAGGTGCTGATCGACGAAAGCCTGCTTGGCTGGAAGGAATATGAATTCGAGGTCGTGCGCGACAAGGCCGACAACGCCATCATCGTCTGCTCGATCGAGAACGTCGATCCGATGGGCGTGCACACGGGCGATTCGATCACCGTCGCCCCCGCGCTGACCCTGACCGACCGCGAATACCAGCGCATGCGCAACGGCTCGATCGCCGTCCTGCGCGAGATCGGGGTCGAGACCGGCGGCAGCAACGTCCAGTGGGCGGTCAACCCCGCCGATGGCCGCATGGTCGTGATCGAGATGAACCCGCGCGTCAGCCGCTCCTCGGCCCTCGCCTCCAAGGCCACGGGCTTTCCCATCGCCAAGGTCGCCGCAAAGCTGGCCGTCGGCTATACGCTCGACGAGTTGGACAACGACATCACCAAGGTCACGCCTGCCAGCTTCGAGCCGTCGATCGACTATGTCGTGACCAAGATCCCGCGCTTTGCCTTCGAGAAGTTTCCCGGCGCCAAGCCCGAGCTGACCACCGCGATGAAATCGGTGGGCGAGGTCATGGCCATCGGGCGCACCTTCCACGAGAGCCTGCAGAAGGCCCTCGCCAGCATGGAAAATGGTCTCACCGGCCTCGACGAGATCGCGATCCCCGGCGCGGTAGAGGAGGGCAAGCCCGCCTTCATTCGCGCCCTGTCCCAGCAGACCCCCGACCGGATCCGCGTCATTGCCGAATCGATGCGCGCCGGCCTGACGGATGACGAGATCAACCGCGTCACCCGCTTCGACCCCTGGTTTCTGGCCCGCATCCGCGAGATCGTGGATGCCGAGCACCGGGTCCGCCACGAGGGCCTGCCCGACGCCGCCGGCCTGCGCCGCCTGAAGATGCTCGGCTTCACCGATGCCCGCCTCGCCCACCTGACCGGCCGCAGCGAGGCCGACATCCGCCGCACCCGCCGCGGCGCCGGCATCACCCCGGTCTTCAAGCGCATCGACACCTGCGCGGCCGAGTTCGAGGCCCAGACCCCCTACATGTATTCGACCTATGAGGCCCCCGCGATGGGCGATGTCGAATGCGAGGCGCGCCCTTCGGACCGCAAGAAGGTCGTCATCCTCGGCGGCGGCCCCAACCGCATCGGCCAGGGGATCGAGTTCGACTATTGCTGCTGCCACGCCTGCTTTGCGCTGACCGACGCGGGCTATGAGACGATCATGGTCAACTGCAACCCTGAAACGGTCAGCACCGACTACGACACCTCGGACCGCCTTTACTTCGAGCCGCTCACCCTCGAACACGTTCTCGAAATCCTGCGGACCGAGCAGGAGAACGGCACCCTCCACGGCGTCATCGTCCAGTTCGGCGGCCAGACCCCGCTGAAACTCGCCAACGCGCTCGAGGCCGAGGGCATCCCGATTCTCGGCACCACCCCCGACGCCATCGACCTGGCCGAGGACCGCGAGCGCTTCCAGCGCCTGCTGTCCGACCTCGGCCTGAAACAGCCCGTCAACGGCATCGCCCGCTCGCCCGATCAGGCGCGCGCCATCGCGGCCGAGGTCGGCTTCCCCCTCGTCATCCGCCCCTCCTACGTCCTCGGCGGCCGCGCGATGGAGATCGTGCGCGACGACGCCCAACTCGACCGCTACATCACCACCGCCGTGCAGGTCTCGGGCGACAGCCCGGTCCTCCTCGACAGCTACCTCTCCGGCGCGATCGAGGTTGACGTGGACGCCCTCAGCGACGGCGCCGCCGTCCATGTCTGCGGCATCATGGAGCATATCGAGGAAGCCGGCGTCCATTCCGGCGACAGCGCCTGCTCGCTGCCCCCCCACACCTTGGGCGCCGCCACCATCGACGAGCTGAAACGCCAGACCGTCCTCATGGCTCGCGCGCTGAAGGTTGTCGGCCTGATGAACGTCCAGTTCGCGATCAAGGACGGCGAGATCTTCGTGCTCGAGGTGAACCCCCGCGCCAGCCGCACCGTCCCCTTCGTCGCCAAGGCCACCGACAGCGCCATCGCCAGCATCGCCGCGCGCCTGATGGCGGGCGAGCCGCTGTCGGCCTTCCCGATGCGCCCCCCCTACCCCGCCGGCATCGGCCCCGACACGCCCCTGCCCTATGCCGACCCGCTGACGCTGGCCGACCCGATCACCCCGTGGTTCTCGGTCAAGGAGGTCGTGCTGCCCTTCGCCCGCTTCCCCGGCGTCGACACGCTGCTCGGCCCCGAGATGCGCTCAACCGGCGAGGTGATGGGCTGGGACCGCGACTTCGCCAGCGCCTTCTACAAGGCGCAACTCGGCGCCGGCACCCTGCTGCCCGCCGCGGGGCGCGTCTTCGTGTCGGTCCGCGAATCCGACAAGACCCCGGCGATGGCGCAGGCGATGCAGGCCCTGACCGCGATGGGCTTTACCCTGACCGCCACCAGCGGCACCGCCGATTTCCTGCGCGCGGCGGGGGTTGAGGCGCAGCCGGTGAACAAGGTCTATGAGGGCCGCCCGAACATCGTGGACCGCCTCAAGGACGGAGAGATCGCGATGGTCCTGAACACCACCGAGGGCGGCCAGGCGATCAGCGATTCGCGCGAGATCCGGTCCGTCGCGCTGTATGACAAGATCCCGTATTATACGACGGCGGCGGGGGCGATCGCCGCCGTGGCGGCGATTCGGTCACGGGCCGAGGGGGATGTGGGGGTCAGGACGTTGCAGGGGTGAGGCGTTGACGAGCCTCTTGATTGCTGCCTCATTCGAGGCTACTTGAGTTAAGCCCGATGCAAGAGGCATCGGTGGAATGTGTTAAGGACCGCAAGCACAATCTTCGCGATGCGGGCCCAGGTCGGGATCGGCAGGTTTGCCATCGTCTCGTCTCCACAGCACGATGTGGTCATAACGTACCACACCAGGTTTCTCTCGTACGGCCTCGTCGAGGTTGGAGTTAGGTAACATAAGCCCGGACATGCGACGAACGGTGTCATTGTGTCCGGGCTAGACCTCCTCTCCGAGCAAGATGTTGACCCTCAAACCGGCGACTTGGTGAGTCCTTTCCTCGCCAAAGAGCGCAATTACATGCACTTTGACGACAAGTTGAATGCAGCATCGAGGGTTATTAGTGTTAATTTTGAATTAGAGACCAAGCGCCACCAGTTTTATCCGTTCCTGGCCTACAGCGAGGTCAAGCGACGCGTCAAGAAAAACGCAGATGGCGTAGCCTTTACAGAATCGAAGGAAAGACCAATAAAATTTTCCGCGCACAAGGATGCAGCCTATCTCGAGGCGTACGCTTCCTTTTTGTCGCTAGCTTATGAAGTTGAGCTTCGGCGCCGCAACCTGTCGAAGTATGTGCTTGCGTATCGAAAGGGCGGACGCTAAAATATTCATCACGCGAAAGACTTATTCGACGAAATCCGTTTACGTTCCGACTGCAAGTTGCTAGCCGTCGATATTTCGGGTTTTTTCGATAACTTGCTGCATGCGCACCTGAAAAATGAACTATTGCAGTTGCTTGGGAGCACCCAGCTCTTGGGACACCACTGGACAATATTCAGAGCGATGACCCGCTACGCCTCCGTGGACATAGATTCGCTTGACGCTGTTCTTGGCAAAAGACGTCGTCGATGCGGGCGTGTGTGTACTCCAGATGAATACAAGAAGCACGTGCGAAAGACAACGGGCTTGGTGAAGGTGCACGCTGACCCATTCGGGATTCCTCAAGGTACGCCCTTATCCGGAATGTATGCAAATCTATATATGTTGACGTTTGATGAGCGCATGTCCACCTATGCAGAGCGGATAGGCGCTAGTTACAGAAGATATTCGGACGATATTGCCTAGTGTTGCCCCCAGGCGAAAACGTAGACTCGGCTTTAACACATATCTCGGATGCTCTAAGTGCTTACGGTTTAGCCCTCTCCGCGACAAAGACCGTGATATCAGAATTTTCCGGTGGTGTTTGCCTGACTCCGAACAAACCAGCCCAGTATCTAGGGTTCACGTTCGATGGTCGCCATGTTCAGGTGAGGGAATCATCAATGGCGAACTATCGGAAAAAAATGCGCCGCGGAATCCATGCTAAATTGGTTGCCGCAAAATCCAAAGGCATTCCATCAAATCAGGTGTATAGACGCCAGTTACTGAGCCGATATACTCACCTGGGGCGTGGAAGAAACTTCGTTAAGTAGGTTTACAGAGCAGCCAAAATTTTTAACGACGACGCGCTGAAACGACAGATTAAGAGACACCACAAGTGGTTCAAAAGCTGCTGGAACCGAGAAGTCCGACGCGTTTACGGCGGGCTAATCGATGCAACGTAGATTAATTTACTGGCGTCTCTACTCCTCCCTCCCCCGCAACCACGCCATCTTGTCCGCCCGCCGGCTCGCCTTCTCCTCCCCCAGCGGCACCCCCGGCTCGTCGCTCATCAGCTCCGCCCCCTCGTGGCCCAGCACCTCGTACATCTTCTGCGACTCGCCCCAGCCCGGCTTCATCCCGTCCAGACCCTCGCGATCGCGGCGGGCCAGATAGTCCATCGTCTCGCCGCCCTCCAGCAGCCCTGCCAGCCGCGCGTGCATGAAGCCGGCCAGCACCCGGTTCATCCGCGGCCCGTACCCCTCGCCCATCGACTTGAAGAAGCGCAGCACCTCCTCCTCGACCAGGATCGTCACCCGCACCTTCTTGCCCGCCCCCCGCTCGCGGGCCAGCGCGTGCCAGGCCTCCGGCACCCGCCCCTCGGTCAGGATGCGCTGGTGCAGATCCCATTCCAGCCGCCGCATCACGTCGGCCATGTAGTGGTAATTGACCCGCCGCGCCGCCTCGGCCTTCGCCGCCGCGCCGCCGCGCGGATTGCCCGTCTGCGCCATCCCGCCCCCCTTGCAACACCGCCGCCATCCTCGCCCGCCCGCGTTAACGCCCCGTTAACCCCCCGCCCGGCGCCATTCGCATGAACCGTGCATGAACGCCGCACGAACATCCCCCGAACACCGAAGGACAGTCACACCCCTTGTGGGGGGAGTTCCAAATCTGCGCCCCGGCGCTTCCCCTCGCCAGCCCGCGGCCCTATTCATCGCGCAAAAGGGGGGCGCATGAGCTTCAACACCTTCGGCCGCATCTTCACCGTCACCACCTGGGGCGAAAGCCACGGCCCCGCCCTCGGCGCCACCGTCGACGGCTGCCCGCCGGGAATTTCCCTAACGGAATCAGACATTCAGCCCTGGCTCGACCGCCGCCGCCCGGGCCAGAGCAAGCTGACCACCCAGCGGCAGGAACCCGATCAGGTCCGCATCCTGTCCGGCGTGTTCGAGGGCCGCACCACCGGCACCCCGATCCAGCTGATGATCGAGAACACCGATCAGCGCAGCCGCGACTATGGCGACATCGCGGCCGCCTTCCGCCCCGGCCACGCCGACATAACCTATTGGCAGAAATACGCAATCCGAGACTATCGCGGCGGTGGCCGATCCTCCGCCCGCGAAACCGCCGCACGCGTCGCCGCCGGCGGCGTCGCCCGCGCGGTCCTGCGCCAGCTTGCGCAACAGCTGACCATCACGGGTTATATGGTCCAGATGGGCGATCTGGTCGCCGACCGCGCCCGCTTCGACTTTGCGGAAATCGACCGCAACGACCTGTTTTTGCCCGACGCCGCCGCCGTCCCCGAATGGACCGCGTATCTGAACGAGATCCGCAAGGCCCAGGACAGCATCGGCGCCGTGATCGAGGTCACCATCCGCGGCTGCCCCCCCGGCCTCGGCGCCCCTGTCTATGCCAAGCTCGACACCGACCTTGCCGCGGCGATGATGTCGATCAACGCCGTCAAGGGCGTCGAGATCGGCGAGGGCATGACCGCCGCCCGCCTGAAAGGCACTGAAAATGCTGATGAAATCCGCATGGGGCCGGATGGCCCGGTCTTTGGCACGAACCACGCCGGCGGCATCCTTGGCGGGATCACGACCGGGCAGGACATCGTCATGCGCTTCGCCGTCAAGCCGACCAGCTCGATCCTGACCGCGCGCCGCACCATCAACCAGGCCGGCGAGGAGATCGACCTGATCACCAAGGGTCGCCACGACCCCTGCGTGGGCATCCGCGCCGTCCCGGTGGCCGAGGCGATGGCGGCCTGCGTGATCCTCGACCATCTGCTGCTGGACCGCGCGCAGACCGGCGGCGTCCGGGGACGGATCGGCTCAGCGGGCGAAGCGGGCGGGCGAGAGTAGCGCCCCCAGCGCCCGATCCACGCCCCGCCCCAAGGCGATGTCGGCAATGAACCGCGCGGCGGCGGGCGCCGATTGAAAGCCATAGCCGCCCTGCCCCGCGAACCACAGGAATGACGGCTCGGCAGCGTCGCGCCCATAGATGGGGGTTCCGTCCGGGGAAAAGGTGCGCAGGCCGGCCCAGCTGGCAAGCAGCCGTTCGACCTGAAAGCGGCTGAGCGCCTCGTAACGCGCAAGGCCCTCGGCCAGAACCATGTCGTCGGCCCAGGCGTCATGCGGCTCGACCGCATCGGCGTCCGCGGGCGAGACGATCAGCGCGCCCGCGTCAGGCTTGGCATACCATTTCTCGCCTGCACCAATGACCATCGGCCAGGCGGCCGGGTCCAGTCCGCCAGGCGCGGCGATGCGGGCCATCGAACGGCGATGCGGCACCAGCCCTATCGGGGCAAGGCCGGCCATCCGGCCGATGGCATCGGCCCAGGCCCCGGCGGCATTGATGACCATGCGGGCCGCTATCGGCCCCTCGCGCGTAATCGCCTGCCACGCGCTGCCCTGCCGCCGCAGGCCCGTCAGCCCGGCCCGCGTGATGATCGTTGCGCCATGGCTGCGGGCCTTGCGCGCGAACGACTGGACCAGCTGGTCGGTGTCGATGTCCCAGGCATGATCGCCATGCCCGGCCAGCGCGATCCGTCCCGGGTCCAGCGCCGGGAACAGCGCCGCCGCCTCATCGGGCGTGATGTCGCGCAGATGCATCGCCGCCATGTCGGCCGCAAAGGCCGCCTGCTCTCCGGCAGAGGCCACGACCATCATTCCGCGCGCCGAAAGCACCCCTGCATTCTCGAGCGATGCGCGCGAGGCAAGCGACAGCTCGGTGATCGCGGGCGGGCCGTAATATGGCTCATACAGCGCGGCCGAGCGGGCAGAGGCATGATAGGCCAGGCTATCCTCGGCTTCGACAAGGATCACGCTGGCCGAGGGGGCGATCTCGGCCGCAGCCGAAAGACCTGCAACACCCCCGCCGATGATGAGAATGTCACATTCCATGATGCCGCCGGGGTTTTTCATCAGGCCGCGACGCGCGCCGCGGCGGGAACAAAGCGCGTGACGGAGGCCGTCTCGCCCTCGAACACGCAAAAGCTGCCCGGTGCGATTTCCAGCCAGTCCGTCTCATCCGCCTCCAGCGGCTCGGACACGACGGCGCGGCCGCCGCGGCTGGGGGACCAGCGGTGAAACAGCGTGGGCGCCTGATCATCGGACGAATAGCGCAGCGCGTAAAGCCGCCGCCCGTCCGAAAAGGCGCAGGTCAGCCGCACGAAGGGCGCCGTGCCGCGGTCGCGCGCCAGCGCCTCAAAGCGCGCGGTCGCACGCGCCATCGCGCCCATCGGGTCGTTGTCCAGCCCCTCGCCCAGGGCGCACAGGAAAAACGCCTCGCTGTCGGTCGCGCCCTTGCGCTGGGGATAAAGCTCATCCGGGATCAGGGCATCGGCGCAGCGCCGCCAGTCGTTATAGCCGCCGAACTGGCCATTATGCATGAAGCTCCAGCGCCCCACGGTGAAGGGATGGCAGTTGTTGCGGCTGGTCGAGGTGCCGGTCGAGGCGCGGACATGGGCCATGAACAGATGCGACCGGACCGTCGCGGTCAGGCTGTGCAGATTCGGATCGGACCATGCGGGCATGACATCGCGGTACAGTCCGGGCTGTTCGCGGTCACCATACCAGGCGATGCCGAAACCATCGGCATTGACCGGCGTGTGGCAGCGCTTTGCCCCATGGCTTTGCCGGACCAGGGAATGGCCGGGCCGGCTGACAATGTCTTCCAGATAGATCGGCCTGCCGACATAGGCCGCCCAACGGCACATTCACGCCCCCCAGCTTGTTCTTGTCTTTCCCGAAGCCTAGCAGGCGCGAAAAGCCGGTGCATCCGCTTTGCCGGGCCGGTCCGCCGCGCGCCCATCACAAGATCGCGCGGCGTTCGGTCTGCCCAAGGATCAGGCGCCGGACAGCAGCTCCTCGACCGCCTCGATCGCTGCCTCGGCCTTGTCCAGCGACGGCGCGCCGCCCTGCGCGCGGTCGGGCCGCCCCCCGCCGCCCTTGCCGCCAAGCGCGGCAACCGCCGCCTGGACCAGCGCCACCGCCGAAACGCGCGCCGCCAGGTCAGGGGTGACGCTGGCCGCCACCGTGGCCTTGCCGTTATCCTCGGCCATCACCACGACGGCGCCGCTATCAAGGCCCTGCCGCATCTGGTCGGCCAGCGCGCCCAGTTCCTTGCCGGAAACCCCCTCGACGCGCCGGGCGATCAGCTTGATGCCGGCGATCTCCTTGACGGCGGCCTCAGCCGGGCTGGCGCCCATGGCAAGCTGGCGCTTCAGCTGCGCGATCTCGTTCTGCATCGCCTTGCGATCATCGGCCAGCGCCCTGACCCGCCCCACGACCTCGCCCGGCTGCGCCTTGAGCAGACCGGCGATATCGGCAAGCTGCCGCTCCGCCTCGCGCAGATGCGCCAGCGCGGCCTGCCCGGTCAGCGCCTCGACGCGGCGCACCCCCGCGCTTGACGCGCTGTCGCCCAGCAGGACAAAAGCGCCGATGTCGCCGGTGCGGCCGACATGGGTGCCCCCGCACAGCTCCAGCGAATAGGTATCGCGGCCCGCGCCCTTTCCCGACCCCTCGCGCCGGCCCATCGACACGACGCGCACCTCGTCGCCGTATTTCTCGCCGAACAGGGCCTGCGCGCCCATGGCACGGGCGTCATCGGGGGTCATCAGCCGCGTTTCCACGGGCGTGTTCTGCCGGATGACGGCATTCACCTCGGCCTCGACCTGCGCCAGCTCATCGCCCGTCAGCGCCTTGCCGTGGCTGAAGTCAAAGCGCAGCCGGTCTTGTGCATTCAGCGAGCCTTTCTGCGCGACATGCTCGCCCAGCGCATTGCGCAGGGCCTCGTTCAGCAGATGGGTGGCAGAGTGGTTGGCCCGGATCGCGCCGCGGCGGTCATGATCCACCGACAGGCTCGCCCCCTGGCCGCAGGCGATGCGCCCCGTCGTCACCTCGGCGACATGGATGAACAGCGCGCCCGACTTGCGCGTGTCGGTTACCCGCGCGGCACCCGTTTCGGTCGTGATGAGGCCCGTATCCCCCACCTGCCCGCCGCTTTCGGCATAGAAGGGCGACTGGTTGACGACGATCTGGACCTGCTCGCCCTCGGCGGCGGCATCGATTTCGGCGCCGTCCCGGATCAGCGCCTGGATCTGGCCCTCGGCCTCTTCGGTGTCATAGCCAAGGAACTCGGTCGCGCCATGCCGGTCGGCCAGCTCGAACCAGATGGCCGAATCCTTCGTCTCGCCCGACCCGGCCCAGGCGGCGCGGGCCTTGGCCTTCTGTTCGGCCATGGCCGCGTCAAAACCGGCGATCTCGACCCCGCGGCCCTGTTCGCGCAGCGCATCCTGCGTGAGGTCCAGCGGAAAGCCATAGGTGTCATACAGCCGGAAAGCCGTCTCGCCCGGCAGGTCGGCCCCTTCGGGCAGCCGCGCGACCTCATCCGACAGCAGCCGCAGCCCCCGGTCGAGCGTCTGGCGGAAGCGGGTTTCCTCGCCGCGCAGCGTTTCCTCGATCATCGCCTGCGCGCGGGTCAGTTCGGGATAGGCCGCGCCCATCTGGCGGACCAGCGCCGGAACCAGACGGTGCATCAGCGGATCCTGCGCCCCCAGCATGTGCGCATGGCGCATGGCGCGGCGCATGATGCGGCGCAGCACATAGCCGCGGCCCTCGTTGGATGGCATCACCCCGTCGGCGATCAGAAAGCTGGTGGACCGCAGGTGGTCGGCGATGACACGGTGATGGACCTTGCCGGGGCCGTCGGGGTCGCTGCTGGTTGCATGAGCGCTCGCCTCGATCAGCGCGCGCATCAGGTCGGTGTCATAGTTGTCGTGCTTGCCCTGCAGCAGCGCGCCGATCCGTTCCAGCCCCATGCCGGTGTCGATCGAGGGGTTGGGCAACGGTTTCATGCTGCCGTCCTCGAACTGCTCGAACTGCATGAAGACGAGGTTCCAGATCTCGATGAACCGATCCCCGTCCTCGTCGGCCGAACCGGGCGGGCCGCCCCAGATCGACGGGCCGTGGTCATAGAAGATTTCGGTGCAGGGGCCGCAGGGGCCGGTCGGGCCCATCTGCCAGAAATTGTCATTGGTGGGGATGCGGATGATGCGGTCATCGGTCAGCCCCGCGACCTTTTTCCAGATATCCGCCGCCTCGTCATCGGTGTGATAGACGGTGACCAGCAGCTTGTCCTTGGGAATCCCGAAATTGCGGGTCAGCAGTTCCCAGGCATAGGGGATGGCCTGTTCCTTGAAATAGTCGCCAAAGCTGAAATTGCCCAGCATTTCAAAGAAGGTATGGTGCCGCGCCGTGTAGCCCACATTGTCGAGGTCGTTGTGCTTGCCGCCCGCGCGCACGCATTTCTGCGCCGTGGTCGCGCGGGTATAGTCGCGGTGTTCCAGCCCCGTGAACAGGTTCTTGAACTGCACCATCCCCGAATTGGCGAACATCAGCGTGGGATCGTTGCGCGGCACCAGGGGCGAGCTTTCGACCCGGCGATGGCCGTTCCGTTCGTAGAAGTCGAGAAAGGTCGAGCGGATGTCGTTCAGACTGGCCATGGGCGGGTTTCCTGCCGGGATTTGCAGCGGCAATATGTAAGGGTGCCGCCGCCCGCTGTCCAGAACGGGCGGCGGCGCCGGCGGTTACCTGGCCCCGATCGCGTTCACCACGGCGTCGAAAAAGGCCATCGGGTCAACCGGCTCTTTGCCCAGGGGTTCGGGCTGGGCGGCGATCATGGCGATCACGACCTTTTCCTGCGGGTCGATATAGATGTTCTGGCCCTGGATGCCGACCGCGGCAAAGGCCTTGTGAGCGGTCGATTGCGCCGTCCAGGCCGGCCACCACATCAGCCCGTAATCGGCCGTCTTGCCGTCTTTGAGCGTGATCGGCAGGCCCGCCCGCTGCGTCCAGCCATCGGGCAGGACCGGCTTGCCGTCCGCCAGTCCGCCGTCCAGAAAGAACTGGCCGAACCGGGCAAAGTCCCGCAGGGTCGCAGACAGGCCGCTGCCGCCGATCTCGTGCCCCTCCTCGCTGTCCAGCCACCACTTGGCGTCAGCCTCCATCCCGTAGGGCTGCCAGATCTTTTCCGCCAGATAATCCGCCAGCGGCTTGCCGGTCGCCCCCATCACGATCTCGCCCGCGACCTGGGTTTCCCCCGTGGAATAGTTGTGGACCGTCCCCGGCTCGGCGGCGCGGGGCAGCGCGGCCATGACCTTCATCGCCGCGCCGGGCTGCTGGGCGATCTGGGCCTTCAGCAGCGCGCGCCGGTCCGATGCGGGATCGGTATAGGTTTCGTCCCACTTGACGCCCGATGTCATGGACAGGATCTGGCCCACCGTCACGCCCTCATAGGCGCTGCCCTTCAGGTCGGGAACGTAATCGGTGACCAGCGCATCCTCGCCCCGGATGGCGCCGTCGCGGATCGCCGCGCCGATCAGGGTCGAAGTCACCGACTTTGCCAGCGACATCGACATCCAGCGGGTATCCGGGCCGTTGCCGCGCTGATAGATCTCGGTCACCAGCTTGCCGTCCTTGAGCACGATCAGCCCGGTGATGCTGTCCAGGGCGATCACGTCATCAAGGTCATGGGCCTTGCCGTCGATCGTCAGGTCCAGCTTGCCCAGCTTCAGCGGGGATGGCTCGAGCGGCCGGGGATTGGCCGAGGCGGCCACCGTACGGGTCGGAAACAGACGGTCGATATTGCGGAACGTCGCCACCGCATCGTCGGGCAACAGATCGCCGTCATAGATCTGCTCGACCGTGCCGATCTTTTCGGCAGCGTGGCGATAGGGCGCCTCGGCGAAAGAGGCAGGGGCAAGCAGCAATGCGGCGGCGCCAATGGCAAAGGCGGCAGGCAGGGTCATGAGGCTCTCCAGCGTTGACTGGCGCCACCCTGCCTTCCTGCCGCCGGCCGCGCCAGCCCCGATGAAGACCGGCGCCCGAAGGGGGCGCCGGCGGGGATCACGCCTCGGTCACGGCGTCGTCGCCATCGTCGCTGGCGCCGAACTCCAGCCCGTGGCTGGCCCGGATCTTGTCCTCGATCTCGAAGGCCATGTCAGGGTTGTCGCGCAGATACTGCTTGGCGTTCTCGCGCCCCTGGCCGATCCGCTGGTCGCCGCAGGAATACCAGGCGCCCGACTTTTCCACCACGCCGGCCTTGACGCCGAGGTCGATCAACTCGCCCACCTTGGAAATTCCCTCGCCATACATGATGTCGAATTCGACCTGGCGGAAGGGCGGCGCGACCTTGTTCTTGACCACCTTGACCTTGGTGGTGTTGCCCACGACCTCGTCGCGATCCTTGATCGAGCCGGTGCGCCGGATATCCAGCCGCACCGAGGCATAGAACTTGAGCGCGTTGCCGCCCGTGGTGGTTTCGGGGCTGCCGAACATCACACCGATCTTCATGCGGATCTGGTTGATGAAGATGACCATGCAGTTGCTGCGCCCGATGCTGGCGGTCAGCTTGCGCATCGCCTGGCTCATCAGGCGGGCCTGGCTGCCCATCTGCATGTCGCCCATGTCGCCCTCGATCTCGGACTTGGGGGTCAGGGCTGCGACCGAATCGACCACCACCAGGCTGACCGCGCCCGAGCGCACCAGCGTATCGACGATCTCAAGCGCCTGTTCGCCCGTATCGGGCTGCGAGATCAGCAGCTCGTCAAGATTGACGCCCAGCTTGCGGGCATATTGCGGATCAAGCGCATGTTCGGCATCCACGAAGGCGCAGACGCCGCCCTTCTTCTGTTCCTCAGCGACCACATGAAGCGTCAGCGTCGTCTTGCCCGAGCTTTCCGGCCCGAAGATCTCGATGATGCGGCCCTTGGGCAGGCCCCCGATCCCCAGGGCGATGTCGAGCCCCAGGCTGCCGGTCGATGTGGCCTCGATCTCGGCCACGGGATTGTCCGCCCCCAGCTTCATGATCGAGCCCTTGCCGAACTGGCGTTCGATCTGGGCAAGGGCGCTGTCGAGCGCCTTCTGCCGGTCAGCGCTGCGTTTGTCGTCCATCTTCAGGATGCTCGCCCCAGACATTCTTGTCCTATCTCTAATGCAGCGCGGGATGCCGCACAACGCAGTCCGTATGTTCACGGACTGTTCTTACGCGTATCTGGTCACGGGGTGGCCCGATCGCAAGAAGGGCAGCCCCATGATTCGCGATCCTGCGGCAAGCCGGTTAACAATCTGTTGACCGCGCTGGGCGCGCGCGGCACATGCACGCGATGAGCTGTCCCTGCCTGGCCCTGCCCCGATGACCCCGGCCGCGCGCGCCGCGGCGGCGATCGACATTCTCGCCGATATTCTGGCCGGTGAGGCTGCCGAAGCGCGCCTGATCCGCTGGGCGCGGGCAAGCCGCTTTGCCGGCTCGGGCGACCGGGCGGCGGTGCGCGATCTGGTGTTCGACACGCTTCGGCGCCGGCGCAGCCGGGCCGCCCTTGGCGGCGGGGACAATGCCCGCGCCCTGGTCATCGGCGCCCTGCGCGATGACGGGATCGACCCGGATACGCTTTTCACCTCGGATCGGCACGCCCCTGCCGCGCTCAGCCCGGCCGAGCGCGAGGCGGGCCGCGCGCCCAGCCCGGCCGAGGCCGCCGACCTGCCCGACTGGATCGCCGCACGCCTTGCCGCCGATCTTGCGGGCGATTTCCCCGCGATCGCCCAGGCCCTGCGGGACCGCGCGCCCGTATGGCTGCGCGCCAACCTGGCGCGCGGAACGGCCGCCGAGGCCCGCCAGGCGCTTGCCGCAGAGGCCATCCTGACCGAGCCTGACCCGCGCTGCCCCGGCGCCCTGCGCGTGACCCAGGGCGCCCGCCGCATCCATGGCTCGGCCGCCTGGCTTGGCGGCCTGGTCGAGCTTCAGGATCTTTCGCCCCAGATGGCCTGCGCGGCGCTGGATGTGGGGCCGGGGACAACGGTTCTGGATTACTGCGCCGGCGGCGGGGGCAAGGCGCTGGCGCTGGCCGCGCGGGGGGCGCGGGTGACGGCCTGGGACGCAGCCCCGGCCCGGATGCGCGACCTGCCCGCCCGCGCCCAGCGGGCGGGCGTGCGGGTGACGCTCGCCCCGGCGCGGCCGACCGGGCGCTTTGATCTGGTGGTCACGGACGTGCCCTGTTCGGGTTCGGGCACCTGGCGGCGCACGCCCGATGCCAAATGGCGGCTGGGCGAGGACGATCTTGCCCGGCTGGCCGCGCTTCAGGCGGCCATCCTCGACGAGGCGGCGGCGCGGGTGCGGCCGGGCGGCACCCTGGCCTACATGACCTGCTCGCTGCTGCGGGCCGAGAACGAGGACCAGATCGCCGCCTTCCTGGCGCGGCAGGGGCGCTTTGCCCTGGACGGAATGCGGCGGATGACACCCCTGGCGGAAAGCGATGGCTTTTTCGCCGCAAAGCTGGTCGCATTAAACGATGCTTAACGATCCGGGCGCTAGGATCGGCGCCGTGACGAGAACGAGGACCGCATGAAGGCGCTTCCCGCTGGGCGGGCGACCCTGATCTTGCCGCTGCTTATGCTGCCGCTGGTCGTCGGATCATTGTGGCTGGCGGTCTTTCCCCATCATCTCGTGCCCCGAACGGCGATCGTCGCGGGGACGGTCGTGGTGGCCTGGTATGTGCTGGGCGGCTGGATCGCGGGACGGCAGCTGCTTTCGGGCCTCGCCCTCGCGCGGCAGGTCCGGGCCGCGAGCCGGCGGCTGCGCGCCGAAGGGGGCTGCGCCTGGCTGGTCGATCCGGCCGGCACCGTCCGCGCCCAGACCGCCGAGGCGGAAGGACTGCGCGATCTGGCGGGCCAGAACATCGCCGCCCTTGTCGCCCGCTGCAGCGCCGATCCGGCCGGCACGGCCCAGCGGATGGCCGTCAGGGCGGCGCAGGGCCGAACGGCCAGGCTGGACCTGCCCGATGGCAGCCGCGTCACCGCGGGGCTGATGCCCGGCACGGCCCTGCAATGCTGGCGGCTCGAACAGGCGGCGCCGGGAACGGCGCGCGATGCCGCCCCGCCCCCCGTGCCCTCGGGCGGGGCAAGCCTGTCCGACATGCCCTTTGCCATGCTCGACATGGATGGATGCGGGCGCGTGCGCGCCGCCACCCGCGCCGCCGAGGCGCTGCTCGGCCCTGTTCCCCCCGGCATCCTGCTGGGCGAGTTGATCGAGGGACTCGGCCGCCCCCTGGCCGACTGGATCGACGAGGTGCGCGAGGGCCGCAGCAGCGGCCGGGGCGAAGTCATGCGCACCCGCGCCGAGGGGAGGGAACGCGACCTGCAGGTGACGCTTGCCGCCGAGGCCGGATCGGACCGGATCGTCGCCGTCCTGACCGATGCCAGCGCCATCAAGACGCTTGAGGCGCAGTTCGTGCAAAGCCAGAAGATGCAGGCGATCGGCCAGCTTGCGGGCGGTATCGCGCATGATTTCAACAATCTGCTGACCGCCATCAGCGGCCATTGCGACCTGCTGATGGTCAGCCGCGACAAGACCGATCCCGACTATGACGACCTGCACCAGATCTCGCAGAATGCCAACCGGGCCGCGGCGCTCGTGCGCCAGTTGCTGGCCTTTTCGCGCAAGCAGACCCTCAAGCCGGAAATCATCGACCTGCGCGACACGCTGCCGCAACTGGCGCATCTGCTCAACCGGCTGGTGGGTGAACGGATCGTTCTGACGATGACCAACGATCCGGCCCTGCGCCCGATCCGCGCCGATGCGCGCCAGCTTGAACAGGTTCTGATGAACCTTGTCGTCAACGCCCGCGACGCCATGCCCGGCGGGGGCGAAATCATCCTGCGCACCGAAAACCTTCGGCTGGGCTCCGGCCAGTCGATGGAAGGGGCCAGCCTGCCGCAGGGGGATTATGTCCGCATCACCGTCACCGACGAAGGTTGCGGGATCGCGCCCGACGTCATCGACAAGATCTTCGAGCCATTCTTTACCACCAAGCGGGTGGGCGAGGGGACCGGCCTGGGCCTGTCCACCGCCTATGGCATCGTCAAGCAGACCGGCGGCTATATCTTCTGCGACAGCGAACCCGGCCGTGGGACGAGCTTCTCGATCTATTTCCCGGCGCAAAAGCCCGGCCCCGCCCGGCAGGCGCAGCCCGTCGAGGTGCCCGCGGCCGATCTTCCGGGGGCGGGCGAACAGCGCTGTCCGGTGGTCCTGCTGGTCGAGGACGAGGCGCCGGTCCGCGCCTTCGCCCGCCGCGCCCTCGCGCTGCGCGGCTTCAAGGTGATCGAGGCCGAATCGGGCGAAGAGGCGCTGGAGTGCCTGCGCGACGAGACGCTGGCGGTGGACATCTTCGTGACCGACGTGATCATGCCGGGCCTGGACGGACCGGCCTGGGTGCGAGAGGCCCTGGCAAAGCGGCCGGGCACCAAGGTCATCTTCATGTCGGGATATGCGGACACGACCTTTGACGCCGAGAACCCCCTGGTCCCCGGCGCGCTGTTTCTCGCCAAGCCTTTCTCGCTGAGCGATCTGGTAGTCAGCGTCGAAAACCACCTTGCCGGCCGCACCCTTATTTCTGCGCCCAGGGACGATCGGGCCGGCAAGGACGGTACGGCAGAAAGGGACGCGGCACCGGATGGGACGGCGGAAGGGGCGCAGGAAAGCGGCGCGACGGCGCCGGGGCTGGCGACATCGCGCGCCTGAACGCAACCCGGCGGCCGGGCAAGGGCCATGCGCGACGGGCTCGGGCCGGAACGGATCGGCTCACGCCGGCGCAGGACGACTCGCACCCTGCACAAGTGCTTGTGACGCATCAGTTTTAGCTGGACGCAGCAGGATTGCCGGTCTAACAGGAATCGTGCTGATGGATCCGCTTGCCCACCCCGATTTCCTTGCCACCGGCGGCGCCATCCGCGCTGCCTCGATCTGACATGGGGCGATTGTCGCGGCCCTCGCGCGCCCTTGTGATCGCGCTGCTGGCAACGCTGCTTCTGGGCATGGGGCTGACCTTCGGCACCATGCGGCTGGAAAACCGGGCCGAGGCGGTACGCATCGCCCGCCTGGCCGATCTGCTCGCCGGCAACCTGCGCCAGCGCATGATCCAGCACATGACGCTTTTGCGCGCGACGGCCAGCATCCTGATAGCCAAGAGGGGCCAGATCAACCCGGATGAATTCACCGCCTATGTCGAGGGCCTGAACATCGGGAATGGCGCCGCCGGCATCCAGGGGATCGGCTTTGCGCCGCTTATCGCCGCGGCCGACACCCCGAGGATGGCCGAGCAACTTTCCCGCCTGCACGGACGGCACCTCGATATCCTTCCCGTGACCGACCAGCCGATGCGCGTGCCCATCGCACTGCTGGAGCCGCGCGATACCCGCAACCAGGCCGCCTTCGGCTTTGACATGTTTTCCGAACCCGTCCGCCGGGCGGCGATCCTGTCGGCACTGGACAGCAAAGAGCCGCGCGCCACCGGCCCGGTCGAGCTGGTGCAGGAAATCACCGCCGACAAGCAGATGGGCTTTCTGATCTATCTGCATGCCCCGACCGCGCTTGATGGAATGGACGGTCGCGGCGAAGGCTTCGTCTATGCCCCATTCCGTGCGGGCGATCTGATCCAGGCCGTGCTGGCCGAGACGCCGGATCTTCCCCTTACCGTGCGCGGTGTCGATCTGGATGCGCCTGCCCAGCCGCTGTTCGACAGCGCGCCCTCTCCGCCCCCGGCGGCGCTTGCCGCGCGCGCCGTCACCCACCAGATCGAGGTTGCCGGGCGGCACTGGCAGCTGACCATGACCCCGACTGTCGGTCTGGGCGGCCTGCGCGGGCATCTGGCGACCGTGGCGGTCGGCCTTCTGTCCCTGCTGCTGCTGAGCGCGGTGGCCGTGGCGATGACCAGCCTGGGACGCGAGCTTGATGCCGCGCAGCGCAGTGCGGACATGGCCGAGCGGCAGGCCGCCGACCGTGCGCTGCTGCTGCGCGAGATGCAGCACCGCATCAAGAACCACATCGCCCGCATCCATGCCATCGCCCGGCAAAGCATGCGCGGCGCTGCCGATCTGTCCGATTTCGAACGGATCTTCGGGGGCCGCCTTGCAGCGATGGCCAAGGCGCAGGATGCCTTGGGCGCAAGCGGCGGCCAGCAGGCCGATCTGCGCACGCTGCTCAGCGGAGAGCTGTCGCAGGTTCTGGACGGGGCGGCAGTCGAGGCAGCCCTGACCGGCCCCGCTATCCGCCTCAACAGCCGCGAGGCGCAGGCCATCGGCCTTGTCGCGCATGAGCTGGTGACCAATGCGGTAAAATACACGCCGGGACGGGGCGTCGATCTGGCGGCCCATGACCTTGCCGTGGACTGGCGCCTGGGCGAGGAAAAGGGCAAGCCCTGGCTTCATCTCGAATGGAGCGAACCGCGGGCCCTGACCGCCGCGCAGCCCGCCGATTCGCGTCCCCACGGCTTTGGCACGCAGCTGATCGAGGCGCTGATCGAAGGCGATCTAGGGGGCCGCTTCAGCCGCGCCTTCACCGATGCCGGGATGCGCGTCAGGCTGAGCTTTCCGCTGTCCGGGGCCTGATTACAGCGCCTCGGGCGGGGGCGCCGCCCCGCCTGGCGTCTCGACCATTCCGGCCGGCGGGGGCGGCAGCGCAGGATCGCTCATCGCCTCCTTCTGCGCGGCAGGCCGGGCGAACAGCGCACCGCGCGCCCCGCCGATAAGCCGGCCCCTGCCGCTTGCCACCACCGCCAGCGAACCGGGCGAGCCGATGCGCGCCGTTCCCGGCACCGCGCCCAGCAGGGTCAGCCGCTCGCGCGCGCGGGCAACTTTCTCGGGGGCGACCGGTTCGGCCAGTGCAAAGCGGTTGTAGGTTTCCGGGGCGCCGGCCATCCCCTCGAACCCCTGGATGAGAAATGCGGCCCGCAGCTCGTCAAAGCGAAGCAGGTATTTCGATGCATTCGCCTGCGTCCGGGAATGAAAGGCCCCTGCCGCGCGCCGCCAATCGCCCGTCTCGGCGTAGAGATCGCGCACGAAGCGGGCCGCATAGCGGGCATTTTCCAGCGGATCGAACATCTCGACGATCGAGGGAAAGTTCTGCCCGTGCCAGCGATAATTCAGCTGAAAGCAGCCCACGTCGAAATTGGGCCGCCCCTGGTCGATCCGGTCCTGGGCAAAGGCCAGCGCCTCGGCCGGGCCGTCGAACCAGCTGCCCGCGCCCTCGGCATTGATGCTCCACGCCCAAGGGCGGACGAGGCCGTTCCGGCGGCGCCCGGTTTCGGTCAGGGTCAGCGCGGCAAGGATATCGACGGGAATACCCGCCTCTTTCGCCGCGGTCACCGCCGCCCATTCGCAGACGGCCGCTGGCTGGTCGGCCGGGTCCACGGCAGCCCGCGCCGGCAGCGCCGCCGCCAGCATCATCACGATGATCGCAACCAGCCGCATCCTGCCGCCCCCGCACCCATGGGGGCAGCCCTAGCATTGCAGGCTTAAGGCTTGGTTGATGTCAGCCGAAAAGCTCGCGGCAGAATTCAAGGCCGGCCACCAGCGCATCCACCTCGGCGCGGGTGTTGTAGAGCGCAAAGCTTGCCCGCGCCGAGGCGGGCAGGCCATAGCTTTGCATCAGCGGCATCGCGCAATGGGTTCCCGCCCGCACCGCGATCCCCTGCTTGTCGAGGATGGTCGAGATGTCATGGGCATGCGCGCCCTGCATCGCCATGGAAAAGATCGCGCCCTTGCCCGGCGCGTTCCCCTGGATGTCCAGCCAGTCCAGCGCCGACAGGCGCTGCGCCGCATAGGCGCCAAGATCACGCTCATGGGCGGCGATGTTGTCCATGCCGAGTGCCATCAGGTATTCCAGCGCCGCCCCCAGGCCGATCTGGTTGACGATGCCGGGCGTTCCCGCCTCGAACCGCAGGGGCGGGGCGGCATAGCTGACCACCTCGCGCGTGACCTCGTGGATCATGTCGCCGCCGCCGAGGAAGGGCCGCATCTCGGCCTGGCGCGCGCGCGAGATCCAGATCGCGCCCGAGCCCGAGGGACCATACAGCTTGTGCCCGGTGACAGCGTAGAAATCGCATCCCAGCGCCGCGACATTCACGGGCATGTGCACGGCCGCCTGGCTGCCATCGACCAGCACCGGCACATCCGTGCCGCGCGCGATCGTGGCCACATCCACCACCGTTCCGGTGACGTTGGACATGTGGGTGACGGCGATCAGGCGGGTGCGCGGGCCGACGGCCGCCAGCACCTTGTCCGCAGACAGGCTGCCATCCGCTTCGCGTTCGACCCAGCGCAGCACCACCCCCTGCCGTTCGCGCAGGAAATGCCAGGGCACGATGTTGGCGTGGTGTTCCAGCACCGACAGGACGATCTCGTCCCCCGCCTGCAGGCGCGGCGCGGCCCAAGCATAGCTGACCAGGTTGATCCCCTCGGTCGAGCCGGTGGTGAAGATGACCTCGTCCTCGTGCGCGGCGCCCAGAAAGCGGGCGATGATCCCGCGCACCCGTTCATAGTTTGCCGTCGCAAGGTTCGACAGGTGGTGCAGCCCGCGATGGACATTGGCGTATTCGCCCGCATAGGCGCGGCTGATCGCGTCGATCACCACCTGCGGTTTCTGGGCGCTGGCCGCGCTGTCCAGATAGACCAGCGGCCGGTTCCCGACCCTGGTGGAAAGGATCGGGAAATCCGCGCGGACGCGTGCGACATCAAGGCTCATACAGGCAGTTCCGGCAAAAGGCCGAGCATAGCGGCCAGCAATGAAAGAAGAAAGCTCGTCATCATCACCGTTCCGACGATGCCCAGCACGACCAGCAGCGGGTTTCGGAAACCATGGACCGCCATGGTGAAGGCGACGACCAGATAGGCGGCAAGCAGCAGCGTGGCGATGCCGAACAGCGCCCCCAGCGGCGGCAGCAGGATGGACAGGACAAGCTGCGCGGCCTGCAGGGCGATCATCACCGCCTCGATCCAGCCGATGGCGACCAGCGCATCGGCAAGCCGGCCGGTGCCGCCGAAGGCGCGCCCCACCCCCGACAGCAGCACCGCGCCCAGGGCGGCCGAGACGACCTGCACCGCCGCCATGCTGAAGGGGCGATGCACGAGGATGCCCAGCAGGCCGGCCCCCTCGGCCGCGGCGGGAACGAGCCATGCGCCCAGCCAGCTGAGAATGGCGGCCAGCGCGGCGGTAGCGACGATCAGCGCCCAGCCATCGGCCGCCGTCAGGCCGCGGGCGCGCAGCACGCTCCACGCGGCAAAGGGCTGGCGCAGCGTCAGGTTCATCAACGGGATCATGCAGGCCCCCTGCGGACAAAGGCGCGCAGGCCCGCCGCCCAGAAGATCACAAAGGCCGCGCCCGCCGCCGCATGGACCAGAGTCAGGGCCGCGCCGGGACCGATCAGACCCTGCGTCAGCCCGCCCAGCAGCATCACCGGGGCCGCCGCCGCCAGCGCCCAGACCAGGGCGATGCGCGAATGGCGCCCCTCGATCCGCCCGCCCAGGGCGCGGATGGCCAGGGCCGCCAGGGCGGCGACGGCCATCACCACCAGCGGCATGATGAACATCGTCGCCAGCAGCGCCCCGCCCAGCCGCGCCTGCATCGGAACCGACGGGTCAAGCGCCGCCGACCGGGCATGGCCCGGCCACTGGGCCATGAAATAGACCACCATGGTTCCCAGCAGCAGCGCCAGCACCGCAGGCTCGGGCAGGTCAGCAAGGCCGCGCGCTGCATCAAGCGGCCGCGTCCATGCGCGCGCCAGCCGCCCGACCAGCCCGCGAGGGGCCTGACGCTCAGCCGGCATCCCCGGCCCGCTGCGTCAGCCATTGTTCAAGCCGCTCGGTGATCCGGGCGCGCAGGTCCTGATCCTCGATCTCGTCCAGCGCATCGGCCAGGAAGGACAACACCAGCAGCACGACCGCCCGCTCGCGCGGCACCCCGCGCGAGCGCAGGTAGAACAGCGCCGTATCGTCGATGGCGCCGGTGGTCGAGCCGTGGGAACATTTCACGTCGTCGGCATAGATCTCCAGCTCCGGCTTGGCGAGGAACTGGCTTGCCTCATCCAGCAGCAGGGCCTGGCTGATCTGATAGCCGTCCGTCTTCTGCGCCCCCGGCCTGACGAGGATCTTGCCCTGAAAGACCCCGGTCGCCCCGTCCTTCAGCACCTTCTTGAACACCTGCCGGCTTTCCCCGCGCAGGGCGCCATGGGTGATGAACACGGTATCGTCCTGGTGAAAGCCCGTTCCCTGCCCCAGCACGGCGGCCGCGACATGGGCCAGCGCATCGTCGCCGGCCAGATCGACCACGGTTTCCGACCGGATATGCGCCCCGTCCAGATCCAGCGCAAAGCTTTTCAGCGCCGCCCGTTCGGCCACGCGGGCGAACAGATGAACGGTGGATATCCGCGGCGCGCCCGCCCGGTGGGCGGCGATGTGATGGAGCCGCGCGCCGGGGGCAAGGTCGGCCTCGATCACCACATTGCCGCGCGCGCCCATCAGCCCGCTTTCAAGCAGCGTCAGTTCGGCGCCTTTTTCCAGGCGCAGGACATGGTGGCAGACGACATCGGCGGCCGGGTCGCTGCGCCGATAGATGATCTCGACCGGCCGTTCCGCCCTGCCGGTGACGTGGATCACCGCGCCGTCGGTGGCAAGGGCGGTGTTCAGCGCCGCAAAGGGCCGGCTGACCGGCCGCTGCCCCGCCGCCTCGAGCGCGCCATAGGCCGCGCCCAGCCAGCCGCTGCCCGCCTCCGCCTGGGACAGGGGCGCGATCTCGGCCCCGGCCATCGCCGGATCGTCCGAGGCGGCCGCGTCGAAGCGCCCGTCGATGAAGACGAGCCGCAGCCGGTCCATATCGCTGAAAAGGGGCGTGTCGCCGCCCTCATCGACGGGCCGCGCCTGCGGCGCAGGGGCGTTGAAGGGCGCTGGATCGGTGTAACGCCAGTATTCATCCCGCGGCCGCGGCAGGCCCATCGCGCGCAGGCGCGCCAGCGCCTCTGCCCGCGCGGGCGCGGTGACGCCGGCGGGCGTCGCCGGGGACGCCGCCCCAAGCCGCGCGGCCAGCGGATCGGCGGCCGGCATGCGCCCGCCCTCGACGCTCGGCGTCTGGATCGCGCTTGCGCCCTCAGGCATCGGCGGCCTCGCCCAGAATGCCTGCATAGCCGTTGCGCTCGACCTCGAGCGCGAGTTCGGGCCCGCCGCTGCGCACGATGCGGCCATCGGCCATGATATGAACCACATCGGGCCGGATATGATCCAGCAGCCGCTGATAATGGGTGATGACAAGGAACGAACGATCGGGCGAGCGCAGCGCGTTCACCCCTTCGGCGACCAGCCGCATCGCATCCACGTCAAGGCCGCTGTCGGTCTCGTCCAGGATGCACATGCGCGGCTCCAGCATGGCCATCTGCAGGATCTCGTTGCGCTTCTTCTCGCCGCCCGAAAAACCGACATTGACCGGGCGCTTGAGCATGTCGGCATCGATATGCAGCGCCCGCGCCCTTTCCCGCACCACCTTCAGGAAATCGCCCGAGGACAGTTCGGCCTCGCCCCGCGCCTTGCGCTGTGCGTTCACGGCGGTGCGCAGAAAGGTCATGTTGCCCACACCGGGGATTTCCACCGGATACTGGAACGCCAGGAACAGGCCGGCGGCGGCGCGCTCCTCGGGTTCCATCGACAGCAGGTCGCGCCCGTCCAGTGTCGCCGTCCCCTGCGTGACCTCATATCCGTCGCGGCCGGCAAGGATATAGGAGGTCGTGGATTTCCCCGACCCGTTCGGCCCCATGATCGCATGGACCTGACCGGCCGGAACGGTCAGGCTGATGCCGCGCAGGATCTGGCGCGAGCCATCCTCAAGCTGGGCGTGAAGGTTTTTGATTTCCAGCATGTTACTTTTGTCTCGTTTCGGTTGGCGGGGGCGGCGTCAACGCGTCGCTGTCACTGTTGTTGGGGAAGATGCTATCCAGGATGGCTGTCACCAGCGCGTAATAGCCGGTGGCGAAGATCAGGGTCAGCGCAAAGCCCGGCCAGAAGCCCTGATCGCGCACGAACACGGCATTGACAGCGCCAATGATCTGCATCCCCGCGACCACGGCGATCAGGTTGACCCAGACCGGACCGGGCGGGCGCGAGCGCATGAAACGCATCGCAGACATATAGAACCGCATGGCCATGCGATCACCGATCCTGCCGGCCGCCCGGCAGGAAAGCGAGCCGGATCATCCGACGCTTCCTTCCAGCGAAATGGCGACAAGGCTCTGCGCCTCCATTGCGAATTCCATCGGCAGGGCCTGCAGCACCTCGCGGCAAAAGCCGTTGACGACAAGGGCGACGGCCTCCTCCTCGCCCACGCCGCGGGCGCGGCAGTAGAACAGCTGGTCGTCATCGACCTTGCTGGTCGTCGCCTCGTGCTCGACGCGGGACGAGTTGTTCTTGACCTCGATATAGGGGACGGTGTGCGCGCCGCACTTGTCCCCGATCAGCAGGCTGTCGCACTGGGTATAGTTGCGGCTGCCCGTGGCGCGGGGATGCATCGTCACAAGCCCGCGATAGGTGTTCTGCGCCCGCCCCGCCGAGATGCCCTTGGACACGATGCGCGAGCGGGTGTTCTTGCCCAGATGGATCATCTTGGTGCCGGTGTCGGCCTGCTGGGCGTTGTTGGCGATGGCGATGGAATAGAACTCGCCCTGCGATTCATCGCCCCGCAGGATGCAGGACGGGTATTTCCAGGTGATCGCCGATCCGGTTTCCACCTGCGTCCACATCACCTTGGCCCGCGCCTCGCGGCAGTCGGCGCGCTTGGTGACGAAGTTGTAGATGCCGCCGCGGCCTTCCTCGTCGCCCGGATACCAGTTCTGGACGGTGGAATATTTCACCTCGGCATCTTCCAGCACGACGATTTCGACCACGGCTGCGTGCAGCTGGGCCACGTCGCGCTTGGGCGCGGTGCAGCCTTCAAGATAGCTGACATAGCTGCCCTTGTCGGCGATGATCAGCGTGCGTTCGAACTGGCCGGTGTTTTCCGCATTGATGCGGAAATAGGTGGACAGCTCCATCGGGCAGCGCACACCCGGCGGGATATAGACAAAGCTGCCGTCGGAAAACACGGCGCTGTTCAGCGTGGCAAAGAAGTTGTCCGTGGGCGGCACGACGCTGCCCAGATACTTGCGCACCAGATCGGGGTGGCTGCGGATCGCCTCGCTGATCGAGCAGAAGATCACCCCCGCCCTGGCCAGTTCGTCCTTGAAGGTGGTGCCGACGCTGACGCTGTCGAACACCGCGTCCACGGCGACGCGGCGGCCGTCCTCGCGCCCCTGGATGGGCGAGGCGTCCGCGCCCTCGACCCCGGCCAGGATCGCCTGTTCCTTCAGCGGGATGCCCAGCTTGGCATAGGTGGCCAGCAGCTTGGGATCGACCTCGTCCAGCGACTTTGGCTTGACCGCCATGCTTTTGGGGCGGGCGTAGTAATACTGGTCCTGATAATCGATATGGGGATAGTTCAGCATCGCCCAGCGCGGCTCGTCCATGCCCTGCCAGCGGCGGAACGCGGCCAGCCGCCAGTCGGTCATCCAGTCCGGCTCGCCGTTCTTTTCGGAAATCAGCCGGACGATGTCCTCGCTCACCCCCTTGGGGGCGTATTCCATCTCGATCTCGGTGTCCCAGCCGTATTTGTAGGACCCCATGTTCGCCACGGTCTCGACCGTCTCGCGATCCACGCCCTCGCGCACCGCGAGTTCCTGCGTATCCAGGCTGGCCATCGCTCACCTTCCCTGTCTGCCTTGCCAGCGGGCTCGGGCGGTCAGCCAGGCCTCGGCAAAGCGGTCCAATTCCCCGGGCATCGTCGCCCCGCCAAACGAGACGCGGATCGCGCATCCCGCGTCCCCATCCGCATAGCCCATCGCGCGCAGCACCCCGCTGGACCGGACCTTGCCGGAAGAACAGGCCGATCCCGCGGATACCGCAAAACCGGCAAGATCCATCTGCATCACCTGTGTCTCGCCCTTCCAGCCCGGTGTCAGGATGGAAACGGTCTGCGGCAGGCGTCGGGATTCGCGCCCCGGAAACATAGTGATTCCGTCAGCATCTTCCAGCCTTCGGATCAGCCTATCACGCAGATCGGTCAGTTTTTCTGCCATGCCTGCCGCAAGGTCGCGCTGGGCCGCCGCTGCCGCAGCGGCAAAGCCGGCAATGCCGATCAGGTTTTCGGTGCCGGCCCGCCGGCCCGATTCCTGCCCGCCGCCGCGCAGCCGCGCGGCCCGGTCCGCGCCCGCGCGCAGGATAAGCGCGCCGATGCCGCGCGGGCCGCCCAGCTTGTGGGCGCTGACCAGCCCCGCCCCGATCCCCAGCCAGTCAAAGGCGATCGGCACCTTGCCAAGGCCCTGCGTCAGGTCGCTGACCGCCAGCCCCTCGGGCAGCGCCTGGATCACCCCCGTCTCGCTGTTGGCAAGCTGCAGCGCGCAGCCGGCGGGATCGGAAAGGGCAACCTGCCCCATGGCGTCGGCGCTCAGGCTTTCAGCGCACCAGGCGCGCACGCAGTCATGCTCGATGCCGGCGCAGGCAAGGCCCTGCCCCTCAAGGGCCATGACGGCCGCCTCGGTCGCGCCCGAGGTGAACACGATATCGGCCTGCGCCGCGCCCAGCGCCTCGGCCAGCTGCTCGCGGCAGCGTTCCAGCAGCATCTTTGCCGCGCGCCCCTCGGCATGGACTGATGAGGGGTTGCCGATCACGTCCATCGCCGCCGCCATGGCCGCGCGCGCCTCGGGGCGCAGGGGCGCGGTGGCGTTCCAGTCGAGATAGACGCGGCTCACCGTCCCTCCAGTGCGCGGGCGATGCGGGCGGCAAGGCGGCGGGCGACCTCGTCCTTGGGCAGGCGCGGCCAGTGTTCGGCGCCCCGGTCCGTCACCAGGATCACGGCATTCTCGGTCCCGCCCATGATGCCGGTGGCGGGGCGCACGTCATTGGCCACGATCCAGTCGCAGCCCTTGCGCGCCCGCTTTGCCGTGGCATTGGCGACGATGTCGTCGGTTTCGGCGGCAAAGCCGACGACCAGCGCGGGGCGCGGCTGCGCATCGCGGCTGATCCAGGCGAGGATGTCGGGGTTCTGCGTCATTTTCAGCGTCGGCGGCAGCCCGGCGGCGTCCTTCTTGATCTTGCGCTCCGAGGCGTTCACGACCCGCCAGTCGGCAACCGCGGCCGCCATCACGGCGGCATCGGCGGGCAGCGCCGCTTCCACCGCCGCGCGCATCTGCTGGGCGGTCTCGACGGCGACGACGGCGACCCCCTCGGGCGCGGGCACGCTGGCGGGGCCGGTGACAAAGGTCACGCGCGCGCCCAGATCGCGCAGCGCCGCCGCCAGTGCCGCCCCTTGCGCGCCCGACGAGCGGTTGGCGATATAGCGCACCGGGTCGATCGGCTCATGCGTCGGCCCCGAGGTGACGATGACATGCCCTCCGCTCAGCGGGCCGGGCAAGGCGGCGGGTCCGGGCTGCACCGCCGCCTCGGGCGGCAGGCGCAGCACCTGCTCGGTCAGGCGCAGCGGCGGCTCTTCCTCGGCCAGCGCGGCGCGGATGGCGGCCAGGATCGCCTCGGGCTCGGCCATGCGCCCCTCGCCCCATTCGCCGCAGGCCATCGCGCCCTCGTCCGGGCCGACCGTCAGGATCCCGTCGGCGCGCAGCGTGGCAAGGTTGCGGCGGGTGGCGGGATGTTCCCACATCCGCACGTTCATCGCCGGCGCGATCAGCACCCGCTTGTCGGTCGCCAGCAGCAGCGTCGCGGCCAGATCATCGGCCAGCCCCGCCGCCATCCTGGCCATCAGATCCGCCGTCGCCGGTGCCACGACCAGCAGGTCGGCGGCCCGCGACAGCCGGATATGGCCCATCTCGGCCTCGCGCGTCAGATCCCACAGCGCGGTATGGCACGGATTGCCCGACAGCGCCGACAGCGTCAGCGGCGTGACGAACTGCGCGCCGCCTTCGGTCAGAACCGTGGTCACGCCCAGCCCGGCCCGGGTCATCAGCCGCACCAGCTCGGGCGTCTTGAAGGCGGCGATGCCGCCGCCGACGATCAGCAGAACCCGCTTTCCCTGCATCCCTTGCCCCGCCCCTGCTTTCGCCCTTGCCCCGGCCGGCCGGCGCCGGTCCGCGCCCGAGTCCTAGGCGAGCGGCGGCGCCGGGGCAAGGAAAGGCGCAGCCCCCCGCCCCCGTCCGCCTGCGAAGGGGCGCATCCCGCCAAGGCGCCCGCTAGGGCTCGCCACCGCTTGGCGCCAAGGCCGCGCCGGCATCCCCCGGCCCGGCCGCATCCCGCAGAAGCCAGCGTTCCAACCGGGCCAGCGCCGGGGGGCGCGTGCGGGCGGGATGGATCAGCGCATAGGGCGAAGGGCCGGGCAGTGCGGCATTGCCGATGCGCACCAGGCTGCCATCGGCCAGCGCATCGCCGACGAAGATGTCGGGCAGGATCGCCGCCCCCATCCCCGCGCGGGCGGCCGACAGGATCATGCCGAACTGCGCAAGGCGCGGGCCGCGCTGCCAGGCCGGCGCGGGCACCATCCCGGCGGCGGCGAACCAGTCGGCCCACAGCCGCGGCCGGGTGGACTGCTGGATCAGCGGCAGGCCGGCCAGCGCCGCGATATCGCCGCCGGCCGCCAGCGCCGGGGCGGCCACGACGATCAGCCGCTCGTGCGCCAGCGGCACGACCACGGTGCCGGGCCGCGCCAGATCGGCCCGCTGGATCGCCGCGTCAAAGGGGCTTGCATCGAAATCGACCGGGCCCAGTTCGGCCGTCAGGTCGAGCGACACCTCAGGGGCGATCGCGGCAAAGCCCGCCAGCCGAGGGATCAGCCATGCCTGCGCGAAGGTCGGCAGCACCGCCAGCCGCAGCACCGCGCCGCTGCCGCCGAAGGCCATGACCATGCGGGCGGCGGCGTCGATCTGCGCGAGGATGGCTTCTGCGTCGCGCACCATCGCGCGGCCCGCGTCGGTCAGCACCAGCCGCTGGCGCTGGCGCGCGAACAGCGCCACGCCCAGCCGGTCCTCAAGCCCGCGCAGCGAGCGGCTGACCGCGCTGGGCGTCAGCCCCAGCGCGTCCCCCGCCCGCGCGGCCGTGCCCAGACGCGCACAGGCGACCAGCGCCGACAGTTCGGCCACGCTAGGGGTATGGGGATGGCGGTTCACAAGGAAAACTCAACAACTGCGGACAAGATGGCGCTGTTGTGACAGGACCGGGCGGGGTATCACAAGGCCATGCCGCGACCGGGGGTTTTCCACCCCCGGACCCCCGAGGATATTTTTCTGCAAGAGAATGCGAGGAGCCTTCCGCCATGGCCCTGAAACCCAAGGACGCCCCCGACCTGACCGCCTTTGACTGGCAGGACCCTTTCCGCCTTGACGGCCAGCTGTCCGAGGATGAGCGCATGATGCGCGACAGCGCCCGCGCCTATGCGCAGGAAAAGCTGCAGCCCCGCGTCATCGCCGCCTATCGCGAGGAAAAGACCGATCCCGCCATCTTTGCCGAGATGGGCGAGATGGGCCTGCTGGGCGTCACCATCCCCGAGGAATATGGCGGGCTGGGCGCCTCCTATGTCAGCTATGGCCTTGTCGCGCGCGAGGTCGAGCGCGTGGACAGCGGCTATCGCAGCATGATGTCAGTGCAGTCGTCGCTGGTCATGTATCCGATCTATGCCTACGGGTCCGAGGAACAGCGCCGGAAATACCTGCCCAAGCTCGCCACGGGCGAATTCATCGGCTGCTTCGGCCTGACCGAACCGGATGCGGGCTCGGACCCCGGCGGGATGAAGACCACGGCGAAAAAGACTGCGAACGGTTATGTGCTGAACGGGTCCAAGATGTGGATTTCCAACAGCCCGATCGCCGATGTCTTTGTCGTCTGGGCCAAGTCCGAGGCGCATGGCGGCAAGATCCGCGGCTTTGTTCTCGACAAGGGGATGAAGGGCCTGTCCGCCCCCAAGATCGAGGGCAAGCTGTCCCTGCGCGCCTCGATCACCGGCGAGATCGTGATGCAGGATGTCGAGGTCGGCGAGGATGCATTGCTGCCGAACATCGAGGGGCTGAAGGGTCCGTTCGGCTGCCTCAACCGCGCGCGTTACGGCATCAGCTGGGGCGTTCTGGGCGCGGCCGAGTTCTGCTTCCACGCCGCGCGGCAGTACGGGCTTGACCGTCATCAGTTCAAGCGCCCGCTGGCCCAGACCCAGCTGTTCCAGCTGAAACTGGCCAACATGATGACCGAGATCTCGCTGGGCCTGCAGGCATCCTTGCAGGTCGGGCGGCTGATGGACGCCGCGCAGGCCGCGCCCGAGATGATCTCGATCGTCAAGCGCAACAACTGCGGCAAGGCGCTGGACATCGCGCGGATCGCCCGCGACATGCATGGCGGCAACGGCATTTCCGAGGAATTCCAGGTCATGCGCCACGCGGCCAACCTGGAAACCGTGAATACCTATGAGGGCACGCATGACGTTCATGCGCTGATCCTCGGCCGGGCGATCACGGGGCTGCAGGCCTTCGCATGAGCGAGCCTGACCTGCGGGGGGCGCCGCTGAAGGGGCTGCGCGTCATCGAGCTGGCGCGCATCCTCGCCGGGCCGTGGATTGGCCAGACGCTGGCCGATCTGGGCGCCGAGGTCATCAAGATCGAGGCGCCCGAGGGGGACGACACCCGCCGCTGGGGGCCGCCCTTCCTCGACCGGCCCCTGCCGGACGGGGGGACGGAACGGGTCGCGGCCTATTTCCATGCCGCGAACCGGGGCAAGACCTCCGTCACCTGCGATTTCGGCAATGCCGATGATCTGGCGCGGCTGAAGGATCTGATCGCCACCGCCGATGTGGTGGTGGAAAACTTCAAGGTGGGCGGCCTGCGCCGGTTCGGGCTCGACTATGACAGCCTGTCCGCGCTCAACCCGCGGCTGGTCTATGCCTCGGTCACCGGCTTTGGGCAGGACGGGCCGCGCGCCAGCCAGCCGGGCTATGACTTCCTGATCCAGGGCATGTGCGGGATCATGGACCTGACCGGCGCGCCGGAGGCCGAGCCGCAGAAGGTCGGCGTGGCCTGGATCGACATTTTCACCGGGCTTTACGGCGTCATCGGGATTCAGGCGGCGCTGGCGGAACGGGAACGGTCGGGGCTGGGCCAGCATGTCGATCTGTCGCTGCTGGACACGGGTGTTGCGGTGCTGGCCAACCAGGCGATGAACTGCCTGATCGGCGGCACGGTGCCCCGCCGTCTGGGCAACGCGCATCCGAACATCGTGCCCTATCAGATGTTTCCGGCATCGGACGGGCATGTCATCATCGCCTGCGGCAATGACCGGCAGTTCGCCGGGCTGTGCCGGGCCTTGGGCCTTGGGCCGCTGGACGCAGACCCGGCCTTTGCCACCAACCCCGCCCGCGTGAGCAACCGCGAGGCGCTGGTGCCCCGGATCGCGGATGCGACCGCGCAGCGCAGCCGCGCCCAGATCATTGCCGCGCTCGAGGGGGCCGGGGTGCCTGCCGGCCCGATCAACAGCGTCGCCGACGCGCTGGCCGAACCGCAGGTGGCGGCGCGCGGCATGCGGATCGCGCCCGAAGGCATCCCCGGCCTGCGCACGCCGATCAGCTTTTCGCGCAGCGAATTGTCGCTGGGGCGCGCCGCGCCGCTGCTGGGTCAGGGCCTGTCGTCAAAGCCGAAGGCGATGTAATCGCGCAGATAGGCGGCCTTGGCCGCCTTGCGCAGCGCCGGATCGTCAAGCAGCGCCGGGATCGGCCGGGGACGGGGCCCGGCCTGGTCGATCCCGGCGGCGCGGGCCACAAAGCCCAGATCCTCGGCCATGCGCGCCTCGCGCGCGATCATGTCGGGGCTGCCGAAGCGGGCAAACCCGGCCAGCACCTCGGCCTGCGTGGCCCAGCCCGGATGGGTAGGGATGCCTGTCTGCCCGTTCAGGTTGCGGCGCAGAAAATCCAGCCATGCCGCGAACAGCGGCGCCGCCTCGGCATCGGTGAGGCTGCCCAGCGCCTCGTCGGGGGGCAGCGGCACGCGATGGATGGCGCGCAGCGTCTCGCGCAGCTCGCCATTGCCGCCGCTGATCATGGCCTGGAAAGCATCCCATGCGCGCGGCAGGGGATGGCGCAGGACGGTCAGGCTGCGATGGCCGGGATGGCTGCGCCTCCACTGGCGCAGCGCGGCCTGCGTCAGGTCTGACTGCACGGCGCCCAGACCGGCCAGCCAGCGCGCCACATCCTCGCCCGGCCCGCCCCGCACCGGCATGAACAGCAGCCCCCGCCCCGCCTCGCAGGTCAGCCAGGACGGAACGGCGGGGCCGCGGCGCGGCTCGAACCCCGGAATGCGGTGCAGCTGAAAGGGGTCGGTGGCGACGATCTCGGCCTGCATGGCCTCGAAGTCGGTGATCTTGTCGGCCATCTCGCGCGGGTTCTGCGGCACCTGATCCTGCGCCGGCTCGGCCCGCGCGATGTCGGTGCGGCCCAGCCAGTGGACCAGCCCGGTCAGCACATCCGCATCGCGCAGATCGTCATAGTTGAGCCAGAACGCCGTCTGCCCGCGCATCTGCAAGGCGTGCTGGATGCGTTCCAGAAAATGCTGGTTGGCCGCCGTGGCCGCGCGGAAGGCGGCCGCATCGAAGTCGATGCGGGCCGGGATCGGCGTTTCGGCCGCGTTCAGCTTCCACTGGTCGGTGGCATAGGCCAGCTGGGTGGATACCCAGCTGTCCACCGGGTTGCGCGTCAGCACGATCTTGGCGCAGGCCGGATCGTCCATCAGCGGCTCGAACATGCGCGGATCATGGTCGTGGAAATAGCGGAACCCCTTGACCTTGCGCGCCCGCACCATGTGCTGCCACAGCGCCAGCGGGTCGGCGTCGCGGTCGGCAAGGGTCATGTCATAGAGCGACTTCTGGTCGGGCCAGCCGATGAAATAGGGATTATAGGCCTCGCCGAAACAGGCCAGGTCATTGGCGTTCAGCGTCGCCTCCAGCAGGTTCGAGCCGGTGCGCATCCCGGCAAGGACGACAAAGCTGGTGAACTGCGGCATGCGCTCTTCTCGCTGGGTGGATGCAGGCGGCCGGCAGGGTCCACCGCGCCGCGGCCAAGGTCAACCGAAAGACGCCCGCCCGGTGCCCGAGGCGGCCCCCGCCCCGCCGGCCGGCGCGGTCAGACGGTGCAGGCGGCGCGAATCGCCCATGCCGCGCGGCTGAAGGCCCGCATTGCGCAGCCGTGCCAGCAGATCCGTCATCCCTTGCACATCGCGCAGCGCCGGCAGGGCCGGCGGGGGGCCATTCCTGGCGGCGCCCAGAGCCTGGCACAGGGCGCCAAGCGGCTGCTCGGGCGCGGCGAGCGCCTGCGCCAGCGTCCAGCGCCGCACCTGCGCCTTGGCCCAGACGGAATCGAGGATGTCCATGAAGGCGATCTCGGCCCGCTGCATCCGCGCGGCGATGCGGCGCACGTCGTCAAAAGGCATGTCCGCATGCAGCAGCGGCACGATCCAGGCGCCGGTGACGACGAACAGCGCCGCATTGGGATCGGTCGCAAAGAACCAGTTGAGCTGCTGGCCGTCGCGCGGCGACAGCATGAATCCCGGCACGCCGGAGGACGAGCGGATCAGCGAGGCGATGAAGGTCTGCGGGTCGAGATCGCGCAGCCCCGGGCTGGCGGGCAGCGCCCCCGGCCCGACCGGCGCGCCGCCGGCGAACTGCACCTCGTCCGGGGCCAGCAGATGACCGTGCACTTCCTGTCCCGTCGCCCCTGACAGCCATGCGGGAAGGTCCATGAACAGGTCCGAAAGGCCATGGATGACTGCATAGGGCCGCGCCGTCTTGCCGTTTTCAGCATCCTTGCGGGGAAAGCGGCTCTGCATATACAGCCCCGGCCGACCCGACTGGCGCCGCCGGGCCGCCGCATCCAGCAGCTTGCCCAGCGGTTCGGGATCAGGATCGGCCATCGCGTCGGCGCGGCTGGCGCGGGGAAAGGCCGCATACAGCGCACGCGCCCCCGGCCAGATCTTGCGCGCCACGAAGATGCGCGAGCCCGCCAGCATCGCCAGGTGGTCGTCATAGAACACATGGGGCTTGCCCTGGCTGTCGAACTTGGCCAGCGTCAGCGAGCGGCTTTCGATCCGGCTTGAATGGCGGCGGGCCAGCGTCTGGAAATAGCTTTCATCCGGGATCCAGACGCGGCGGAAGTAACGCTCCATCTCGGGCCGGCGCGGATCGTCCAAGATGGCACGCAGGGTCGCGGCCGTCAGGCACCACCATTGCGACCCGATATGGGGCGCCAGATCCGCCGGCAGCCTGCGGCGCACCCCCAGCCGCCGCTGCACCCGGACCAGCCGGTCGAACAGCTTGCGATTGCGCCGGAACGAGATGGGGAAATGCAGGGTGAAGCGTTCCTCGTTCAGCCCGCCGATGGTCCAGCCCACGTCATGGACGTTGACGCTTTCGATGAAATCGGCCTGCGGGTGGCGGGCAAGGAACATCCGCAGCTCGGCCGGCGGGCGCAGCGGCAGGCAGGCGCCCGATACCAGCAGCACATGGGTCAGGCCCGGATGCGCGCGCAGCAGCGCGGCGGCCGCGTCCTGCGTGGCCGCCACCAGGCTGAAGGTGCCCCAGGCGCAGGACCGCCGCGGCGCATGGGTCACGTCCAGACCCGACAGCGCCGCGCGCAGCCGCGCGACATCGTCGGCCGGGGTCTTGGCGTCGATGTGCATTGCCACGCAGGCCCCGCCCTCGGCCCAGATGCGGGCCATCCGCGCGGCCAGCGGCAGGTTGTCATGGCACAGCATCACCACGCCCAGCCGCACCGCGTCCGCGCCATCCCCGCAGGGGACCGCGGGGGGCGGGCCGGACGCGCCCTCGCCTGTCATGCCCAGTTCCCGCGCGAGATGAGCCCCAGCCTTTCCAGCTGGCGCCAGCCGGTATAGCGGCGGGACTGCGGGCACCAGAAATCCACCGCATCCTGAAGCCCGCGGTGATAGGCGCGGTATTCCAGGCTGCCTGCATAGTGCTGGCGGCGCTGCAGCTCTTCGGCCGACTTGGCCGCGAAGGTGGACAGGAACTTGGCATGCAGCAGCACGCCCGAGGCCATCTCTCCGCCGTCCTCGTCATAGACGACGTTCAATGATCGGGGCAGCAGCATGTGGGTGGAACTGGCATAGGCATAGCGCCGCTGCCAGCGCACCAGCGGTATCTTGTTCAGCGCGGGCGCGGCCCCCGGATCGTCGGCAAAGAACATCCGCGCCCGCGGCCCCCCCTGAATCCACAGGTTGCCGAAGCGGTGGTTCTTGCGGATCGCGTAATTGGCCGGGTCGAACCAGCAGGCGATCTCGAACGGGTTCCGGCCCTCGACATAGGGCACGGCGTTCATCGAACCGCGCGGATACATGTCCAGCAGCATCGCCGACATCGACCGATGCCCCGAGGATTCCAGCCAGTCCGTCAGCGCCCGCAGCGGACGGGCCTGGACATGCGGATAGACCAGGAACTCGTCGGGATCGACGGTCAGGCACCAATGGCCGCTGCCATGGCGGCGCAGCAGATGGTTGATCCAGTCCATCCCGAAGCGCGCGGCCTTGTAGCTGGCATCGGTGGACCACAGCGACACGTCAGGCTGGGCCAGAAGATATTCACGGCTGCCATCGGTGCTGGCATTGTCCACAATCAGGAAATGGTCGATCCCCAGATCACGGTAATAATCGAGGAAATAGGGCAGCCGGACCCGTTCGTTCCGCAGTGTCATGAAGCCGAGGATCGCGTTCGGCCCGATGGCCCCCGTGCGGTCGTTCAGCGGGGTCAGGCGGCGGCCGCGGCGGATCGCCCGCGCGATGTAGTATTGCCGCAGCGCCCGCAGCCGCACAGTTGCCAAGGCATGCTGCAGGAAACCGCCCACGTCATTCACCGCAGATAGGATTGTGCCTGAAATCGCCTGGTGTCTTGGCGGCGAATGCCGGCCAAGTCAACGCCGCGGCGGCACAGGGCGCCGCGGGCGGCAAGGACCCGCCGCCCCCGGTGTTCAGCCGTCCCGCCCTGTCCAGCCGCCCGTCGCCATCAGGCCGGCGGCCACCAGCGTTTCCCAGCCGTCCAGCCGGGCCGCCCCTTCGGCCCACAGGTCGGGATTGGCGATCAGCGCATCGTAATAGCCGTCAAAGGCGGCCGGGTCGTTGAAATGCTGGCGGCGGGCGCGTTCCTGGCGTGACCTGGCCACGATGTCGGGCAGCAGCTTGGTATGCAGAAGGCCGCCCGACAGGCGCGGATCGCCCGGCCCGTCCCAGCTGTCGTTCAGCCGGGCGGGCAGCAGGGAGTGGGTCGAGTTCACATAGGCATAGCCCCGGCGCCAGCGCACCAGCGGCAGCTTGTTCAGCGTCGGCGCGCGCCCCGGCCGGGCCGCGAAAAAGGCCCGGTCGCGCACCCCGCCCTGCACCCAGCGGTTGCGCATCGGCTGCTGGATGCGCAGCCGATAGCCGGCAGGGTCGAACCAGCACAGCCGCGCCAGCGCCTCGGCATCGCCGGGCGGCGGGTCGGGGGCAAGCGGGCCGCAGGGGAACAGCTCGACCATCAGCGCGCCCAGCGCGTCAATGCCCCGTCGATCAAGTTCGGCCGTCAGGGCCGACAGCGGCAAGCGGTCGCAATGGGGAAAGACAAACAGCTCGTCCGCGTCGAGCGTCAGGCACCAGCGCCCCGCGCCGTATCGCATCAGCAGCCAGTTGGCCCAGTCGCGTCCGAACCGCGACTGCCGGTAACCGGCGCTGGTGGTCCACAGCGACACGTCCGGCTGGCGCGCCAGCCATTGGGTGCTGCCGTCGTCGCTGGCATTGTCCACGATCAGGAAATGGCGGATGCCCAGCCTGCGGTGATGGTCCAGCCAGTGCGGCAGGCGGGCGGATTCGTTGCGCATGACGGCGAACACCGCCGCATCGCCCCGCCCCATCGCCCCGGTGCGATCAATGACGGCATCCAGCTGGCGGCGGCTGCGGAAGGCGCGCCACAGGATGCGCCGCCGTTTCCAGCGCAGCCGGGCCGCCACCCGCAGACGCGCGGCAAGGCCGATGCCCTCGGCCCCCGCCAGCGTCACCCCCGCGCCGCCGTCATGTCACGAGGCGTAGTGGCCGGTCTGGTGCCAGCGCCAGGCATCCGCGATCATCTGCGGCAGGGTCGAACGCTCGGGCCGCCAGCCCAGCACACGGCCCGCCTTTTCGCTGCCCGACACCAGCTTGATGGCATCGCCCCCCCGGCGCGGCCCTTCCTCGGTCGGAACGGGGCGATTGGTGACGACGCCGGAATGATCCAGCACCTCGCGCACGGAAAACCCGTTGCCGGTGCCAAGGCAGAACACCTCGGTCCCGCCATTCGCCAGACCTGTGCCCGCGCGCAGCCAGTTCAGCCCCAGAACATGCGCATCCACCAGATCCATGACATGGACATAGTCGCGGATGCAGGTGCCGTCCGGGGTCGGATAATCGGTGCCGTGGATCGTCAGGGCGGGGCGCTTGCCGTCGACCGCATCCAGGATCAGCGGGATCAGATGCGTTTCGGGCTGGTGGAATTCGCCCACCTCGCCATCCGGGTCGGCGCCCGCGACATTGAAATAGCGGAAGATGACCGAACGCAGGCCGCTGGCGCTGCCGAAATCCGACAGCATGTCCTCGATCGCACGCTTCGAGGCGCCATAGGCGTTCAGCGGCTGCTGGGGCGTCGTCTCGTCCAGAACCACGCCGTCGTGATCGCCATAGGTCGCGCAGGTCGAGCTGAACACGAAGTCGCGGATACCCGCATCCACCGTCGCCTCGATGAGATTGAGCGAGGCGCAGACATTGCCGCGCCAGTACTTGCCCGGCGCGCGCATCGCCTCGCCCACCTGGCTCAGGGCACCGAAATGCATGACGGCGACGGGCTTGTGGGCCGCGATGACCTGGTCGAGCCGGGCCCGGTCCAGCAGATCGCCCTCCTCGCAGGGGCCGAACTTGACCGCCTCGCGCCAGCCGGTGACAAAGTTGTCATAGGTCACGGGCACATAGCCTGCGGCGGCAAGCGCCTTGCAAGCATGCGATCCGATATAGCCGGCGCCTCCGGTGACAAGAACCTTGGCGGGCATGGTCACTCGGCCGCCTTCAGCATCCCGACGACTTCGCCCAGATATTCGGCGAACTCGGCCTTCAGGTCGTCGCGGGCCAGCCCGAATGCCACGGTCGCCTGCAGGAAGCCGGCCTTGGACCCGCAGTCAAAGCGCTGCCCCCGGAAGCGCAGCCCATAGACGGGGCGGCCTTCCTCGATCTCGTCGGCGATGGCGTCGGTCAGCTGGATTTCCCCGCCCGCGCCCTGCTTGAGCTTGTTGAGGTTTTCCATCACCGTCGGCGCAAGGATATAGCGGCCGATCACCGCCAGGTTCGAGGGCGGGTTTTCCTTGGGCTTTTCGACCATGCCCTTGGCGCGGACGATGGCGCCCATGTCCTCGGCGATGTCGAGCACGCCATAGGATCTGGTCTTTTCCACCGGCACTTCCATGGTGGCGACCATGCTGCCGCCCACTTCCTCATGCGCCTCGATCATCTGCTGCAGGCAGGGCGGCTCGCCGGCGATCACGTCGTCCGTCAGCACGACGGCGAAGGGCTCGTCCCCGATCAGGCGGCGCGCGCACCACACGGCATGGCCCAGGCCCATGGCCTTGTGCTGGCGGATATAGGCGATCGCGCCCGATTCCATGTTGGTGTGGCGCAGCAGTTCCAGCAGGTCGTCCTTGCCGGACTTGCGCAGGGTGTTTTCCAGCTCATGCGCGTGATCGAAGTAATCCTCGAGCGCGCCCTTGCCGCGCGAGGTGACGAAGATGAACTCCTTGATGCCGGCGGCGCGGGCCTCGTCGATCGCATACTGGATCAGCGGGCGGTCAACCAGCGTCATGATCTCTTTCGGGATCGACTTGGTGGCGGGCAGAAACCTGGTCCCCAGCCCCGCTACCGGAAAGATCGCCTTGGTCACCTTGGGCCGCATCCAGAAAACTCCACACTAAGGATAAGTTACAGGCAGGTATCACCCGGCGAGGCTGCACGGCAAGCCGGCCCCAGGGACGATCGCCCCATAACCGCGTCGGATGCACAAAGTTCCACCGACATAGCCGCGGCGGCGGTCTTCAGCCCATCCCCATGGCGGCCATCATCGCCTCGATGCGCGGCACGTCCGAGGGGTTGTTCAGTTCCCAGAAGGCGCGGCCCCGCGCCTCGACCCGGACGCACAGCATCCGGCGGCCGTTTTCGAGAAAGCGCAGCTGCTCGAGCCCCTCGAGCCGTTCGAGCGCCCCTTCGGGCCAGCCGGCATAGGCCTCGAGCGCCTCGGGCCGATAGGCATAGACCCCGACGTGATGAAAGACCGGGCTGGGCGCATCGGGCGCGACATCGCCCGGGACGAAGGGGATCACCTCTTTCGAGAAATACAGCGCCTGCCCGCCCGCGCCGAACACGGCGGTCGTGCCGCCGACCTGGCCGGCGGCACGGTCGGCCAGCAGGTCGGCGCGCATCGCGCCCGTGCAGTTCAGCACCGGCGTCGCCGCGTCGGCATCTGGGGCGGCGCGCAGGCCGGCGATCAGATCCTCGATGAACCAGGGCGGCGTCAGCGGCGCGTCGCCCTGCAGGTTGACGATCATCTCGGGCCGCTCGGGCAGGCCGGCCAGCACCTCGGCGCAGCGCTCGGTGCCGTTGCGGCAATCGGCCGAGGTCATCGTCACCTCGGCGCCGAAGGCGGCGGCATGGTCGGCGATGCGCGCATCATCCGTCGCCACGATGACGCGGCCGGCGCCCTGCACCTGCCGCGCCGCGTCCCAGCTGCGCCGGATCAGGCTGCGCGCCTGCCCGCCCGCCCCGCGCAGTTCCACCAGCGGCTTGCCCGGATAGCGGGTCGAGGCGTGGCGGGCGGGAATGACGATGACCACCGCCATCCGCTCAGCCCCGCGGTTGCAGCAGAACGCCCGGCGCATGGGCGATGAAGAACGGGTTTTCAAACCCCGGCTTGCCGTAGGTCAGCGGGGCATGGTCATCCAGGCGCACCACCTCGCCCCCTGCGCCGCGCAGCACCGCATCCCCCGCGGCGGTATCCCATTCCATCGTCCGCCCGAGGCGGGGGTAAAGATCGGCCTCGCCCGTGGCGACAAGACAGAACTTGAGCGAGGATCCCGCCGATGTCATGTCGCGCACCCCGTAGCGGGCGATATAGTCGTCGGTCGCCTGGTCGCGGTGCGACTTGGACGCCACGACCATCAGCGCCCGGTTGTCGGGGGCAGGATTGACGCCGATGGGGCGCAGCGTGCCCGCCGTCTCGCCGAAGGGGCCTTCCTCCTCGACCGAGCGGCCATCGGGTGTCGTATAGAACAGCCGCCCCCGCGCGGGCGCATAGACGACCCCGCGCAGCGGCACCCCGTTTTCGACATAGGCGATGTTGACGGTGAAATCGCCGCGGCGCTGGACGAATTCCTTGGTGCCATCCAGGGGATCGACGATCAGGAAGGTGGACAGGCGCTGTTCATGCGTGCCGGCCTGTTCCTCGGTCACCAGCGGCATGTCGGGGAAGGCCGCGCGCAGGCCGGCCGCGATCAGGGCATCGGCCGCCTCGTCCGCCTCGGTCACGGGGGATGCGTCGGACTTGGCGCGCACGGCGATCTCGGGGCGCTCGTAGATCTCCATGATGCGGGCGCCCGCCGCCAGCGCAAGGCGGCGCATCAGCGGGACGAGTTGGTCGAATTGCATGCAATAAACCCCTGTGCTGCGCGCGCTGCAGGCCCCGCGCGCGATTGAAACATCGTCCGAAACCCTTATGATATGCGGCGCCCTGATGGGCAAGCGGGGCCGCCCTGCTCCGCCGCCGCGCCGATATCCGCCCGGCCCCGGCCGCCGCCCCTTGGACAGCCCAGGAACAGACAGATGTTCGCGCAGCCCCGCAACAGGACCATGGCCGCCGCCGCCGGATCAAGCCTGGCGCTGATCTATCACCAGGCGGTCCACGACCTGCGGCAGGGCCATTCCAATGCGCTGATGAGCCTGCTGATAACCATGCTGCAATCGGTCGTCATGGTTGCGGGCTTTCTGGCGATCTACTGGATGATGGGCATCAAGCGCTCGCCCATCCGGGGTGATTATGTGCTGTTCATGATGTCGGGGGTGCTGATCTTCATCGCCTTCAGCAAGGCGCTGGGGGCGGTCTCGGCGGCCGGCAAGGCCACCGGCCAGATGATGAAACACGGGCCGCTGAACACCGCCGTTTCCATGGCGGGGGCGGCGGTGGCGGCGCTTTACACCTCGGTCCTGTCCGCGCTGGTGCTGCTGGCGATCTATCACATGGTGGGCAGCCCGCTTGATATCGAGAACTGGCGCGGCGCGCTGGCGATGCTGATCTTCGGGTGGTTCTGGGGCTGCGCCGTCGGGCTTGTCTTCCTGTCGATCAGGACATGGTCGCCCCTTGCCGGGTCGGTCATCACGCAGGTGTTCACGCGGCTGAACATGATCGCATCTGGAAAGATGTTCGCCGCCAACTCGCTGCCCGCCTTCCTGCTGGGCATGTTCGACTGGAATCCGCTGTTCCACATCATCGACCAGGCGCGCGGGTTCATCTTCATCAACTATACGCCGCACAATTCGAACCTGCATTACCCGCTCTATGTCACGCTGGCCGTGCTGATGGTCGGGCTGATGGCCGAGTTCGTGACCCGCAATGCCGCATCGCTCAGCTGGTCGGCGGGCAAGTAAGACCCCTCAGGCCGGCCCGGCGACGCGCAGCGTCAGGTTCACCCGCCCCCCGCCGGGCACCAGCGCCGCGCGGCCGGGGCGGATGCGGTCGATCCCGTGGTGCAGCAGCCGCGCCGCGCCCCCCATCACCACCACGTCGCCCGAATGCAGCCACAGGCTCTGCGTGGTGCCGCCCCGCTCGGGGTTGCCGATGCGCAGCAGCGCGTCATCGCCAAGGCTGATCGAGACGACGGGATGGGACAGGTCGGCCTCGTCCCTGTCCTGGTGCATGCCCATCCGCGCCCCCGCCCGGTACAGATTCACGAGGCAGCTGTCGGGCAGCACCGCAGGCCCGGTCAGCGAACGCCACAGATCCAGCAGCAGCGCCGGGATCGCCGGCCACGGGCGCCCGTCCGGCTGGCAGGGATCATAGCGATAGCCGCGCCGGTCGCTGGCCCAGCCCAGCGCCCCGGCCGAGGTCATCGCCACCGACATCGGGCGGCCCCAGCGCGTCACCGGATGCAAGGGCGGCGCCGCCTGCCAGATCGCCCCGACCGCAGCCATCAGCGCGGCCTGCGCGGCCTCGTCCAGAAGGCCCCGATGCACGAGAAAGCCGCGCACGTCCTCTGCCGCCGCACGCCGGGGGAAAAGGCTGGCGGGCCGGTCCGCCGGGGCTGGGGCATCCTGATTCACGGGGGCGATTTCCTGTCCTGTCGTGTCCGGCGCGCGCTTGCGCGGCCGAAAGCCGCTCCTATATAGCGTTGCGAAGCGCGGGGGGCAGCCCTGCGCCAGATTGAACGAACCGGGATAAGGGCGCGGGGGCCGCGAACGGACCCGCACCCGCTCCATTGCCGCAAGAAAGGTACAGGAATGGCCAAAGTCATCGGGATCGACCTCGGGACCACGAACAGCTGCGTCGCGATCATGGACGGCAGCCAGCCCCGCGTGATCGAGAACGCGGAAGGCGCTCGCACCACGCCCTCGATCGTCGCATTCACCGAAAACGAGCGGCTAGTCGGCCAGCCGGCCAAGCGCCAGGCCGTCACCAACCCCGAAAACACCATCTTCGCCGTCAAGCGCCTGATCGGGCGCCGCGCCACCGATCCCGAGGTGGAGAAGGACAAGAAGCTGGTCCCCTATCGCGTGGTGGACGGCGGCAACGGCGATGCCTGGGTCGAGGCCCGCGGCGACAAGTATTCCCCCTCGCAGATCAGCGCGATGATCCTTCAGAAGATGAAGGAAACCGCCGAATCCTATCTGGGCGAAAAGGTCGAGCAGGCGGTCATCACCGTTCCGGCCTATTTCAATGATGCCCAGCGGCAGGCGACCAAGGACGCGGGCAAGATCGCCGGCCTCGAGGTGCTGCGCATCATCAACGAGCCGACGGCGGCGGCGCTGGCCTATGGCCTCGACAAGAAGGACAGCCGGACGATCGCGGTCTATGACCTGGGCGGCGGCACCTTCGACATCACCATCCTGGAAATCGACGACGGCCTGTTCGAGGTGAAATCGACCAACGGGGACACGTTCCTCGGCGGCGAGGATTTCGACATGCGGATCGTCAACTTCCTGGCCGACGAGTTCAAGAAGGAACACGGCGTCGATCTGACCAAGGACAAGATGGCGCTCCAGCGGCTCAAGGAAGCGGCTGAAAAGGCCAAGATCGAGCTGTCCTCCTCGAGCCAGACCGAGATCAACCAGCCGTTCATCTCGATGGACAAGAACTCGGGCGTGCCGCTGCACATGGTCGTCAAGCTGACCCGCGCCAAGCTGGAAAGCCTGGTCGGCGATCTGGTCAAGAAGACCATGGACCCCTGCAAGGCCGCGCTGAAGGATGCCGGCGTCAGCAAGGACGAGATCGACGAGGTGATCCTGGTCGGCGGCCAGACCCGCATGCCGATGGTCATCGAGGAAGTGACCAAGTTCTTCGGCAAGGAACCCCACAAGGGCGTGAACCCCGACGAGGTGGTGGCGCTGGGCGCGGCCGTTCAGGGCGGCGTGCTGCAGGGCGATGTCAAGGACGTGGTGCTGCTGGATGTCACGCCCCTGTCGCTGGGCATCGAGACGCTGGGCGGCGTGTTCACCCGTCTGATCGACCGCAACACCACCATCCCGACCAAGAAGTCGCAGACCTTCTCGACCGCCGAGGACAACCAGAACGCCGTGACGATCCGGGTGTTCCAGGGCGAGCGAGAGATGGCGGCCGACAACAAGCTGCTGGGCCAGTTCAACCTTGAGGACATCCCGCCCGCCCCTCGCGGCATGCCGCAGATCGAGGTGACCTTCGACATCGACGCCAACGGCATCGTGTCGGTTTCCGCCAAGGACAAGGGCACGGGCAAGTCGCAGAACATCACCATCCAGGCCTCGGGCGGGCTGTCCGACGAGGATATCGAGAAGATGGTCCGCGACGCCGAGGCGAATGCCGAGGCCGACAAGGGCCGGCGCGAGCTGGTCGAGACGCGCAACCAGGCCGAAAGCCTGCTGCATTCGACCCGCAAGTCGCTGGACGAGCATGGCGACAAGGTGGACAGCTCGACCGTTGAAGCCATCGAACTGGCCTCGGGGGCGCTGGAAGAGGCGCTCAAGTCCGATGACGCCGGCAAGATCAAGGGCGGCATCCAGAACCTGATGGACGCCTCGATGAAGCTGGGCGAGGCGATCTACAAGGCCGGCCAGTCGGGGACCGAGGATGGCGCCCGCGATGAAGGCCCGCGCGACGTGGACGACGACATCGTTGACGCCGACTTCGAGGATCTGGGCGAGAACAAGCGCAAGTAAGCGCAGGTGAAAACCGGACCGGCCCTGCGATACCCTCGCGGGCCGGTCTTTTCGTGAAGGGGTGGCGATACGCCGCCGCATGGCACGGACGACGATGGCAAAGCGCGACTATTACGACGTTCTGGGTGTGGGCAGGGGCGCATCCCCCGATGAGATCAAGCGCGCCTATCGCGCCAAGGCGAAGGCGCTGCATCCCGACCTGAACCCCGACAGCAAGGTGTCCGAGGCCGATTTCAAGGCCGTGAACGAGGCCTATGACTGCCTCAAGGATCCTCAGCGCAAGGCGGCCTATGACCGCTTCGGCCATGCTGCCTTCGAAGGCGGGATGGGCGGCTTTGGCGCGGGGCGCGCGGGGCCTCAGGGCGATTTCGGCGCCGCCTTTGCCGATGTGTTCGAGGATCTGTTCGGCGATTTCGTCAATGGCCGCCAGGGCGGCGGGCGCGGGCGCGCCTCTCGGGGGCAGGATCTGCGCTATAACCTGCGGGTGACGCTGGAAGAGGCGTTCAGGGGCGTGGACAAGACCATCACCGTGCCGGGCGCGGTTGCCTGCACGGCCTGCAACGGCACGGGCGCCGAGGGCGCGGTCGAGCCGACCTCCTGCCCCACCTGTTCGGGGATGGGCAAGGTCCGGGCAAGCCAGGGCTTCTTTACCGTCGAGCGGACCTGCCCGACCTGCAACGGCAACGGCCAGATCGTCAAGAATCCCTGCAAGGCCTGCGGCGGCGCGGGCCGCGTCGCCGAGGACCGCACCCTCTCCGTCACCATCCCCGCCGGGGTCGAGACCGGCACCCGCATCCGCCTTGCGGGCGAGGGCGAGGCAGGGATGCGCGGGGGCCCGGCGGGTGATCTGTATATCTTCGTCGAGGTGCGCGAACATCCGATCTTCGTGCGCGACGGCCGGATGCTGGCCTGCCAGGTTCCCGTCGGCATGACCACCGCCGCCCTGGGGGGCGAGGTCGAGGTGCCCACGATCGATGGCGGGCGTAGCCGCGTGAAGGTTCCCGCAGGCAGCCAGACGGGCCGGCAGATGAAGCTGCGCGGCAAGGGCATGCCGCCGCTGCGCCACGGGGCCGGCATGAATGCCGAACCGGGCGACATGGTGATCGAGATCGTGGTCGAAACCCCGGTCAACCTGACCGCGCGGCAAAAGGAGCTGCTGCGCGAATTCGACGCCATCAGCGCCGACAACCACCCCCAGACGGACGGCTTCTTTTCCCGCATCAAGGGCTTCTGGGACGGTCTGGGCGGCTGAGATCGGGGGGCGCGGGCGTTAACGCCCCCTTAACCTGGCGCGTGGCACCTTTGGGGCATGACCGCGAATCGTGCCTTTCAAGAAGCCCCGCCCCAGCTGTTCGGCCTGATCCCGGCCGAGGATGACTGCGTGACGCGTGACGGGCTTGCGGGGGGACGGGGCGCGGTGCCAGGGCGTCCGGCCCGCCTGCCCAGCTATATCGCCGACCATCGCGCGCGGCTGCGCGAACGCTTCATGCAGGGCGGCGCGGCGGCGATGCCCGATTACGAACTGCTGGAACTGATCCTGTTCCGGGCGGTTCCGCGCCAGGACATGAAACCGCTGGCGCGGCGGCTGCTGGAGCGGTTCGGGGATTTCAACCGCGTGCTGTCGGCCGAGCCGGGGCAGCTGCTGCAGGTCGAGGGGGTCGGGCAGGCCGTCGTGGCCGAGCTGAAGATCGTCGAGGCATCGGCGCAGCGGCTTGCCCGGTCCAGGGTCATCAACCGCCCGGTGCTGACCAGCTGGGACGCGCTGCTTGATTACTGCCATACCGCGATGGCCCATGCGCCCATCGAACAGTTCCGGGTTCTGTATCTGGATCGCAAGAACGTCCTGATCGCCGACGAGCAGCAGGCGCGCGGGACGGTGGACCACGTCCCCGTCTATCCGCGCGAGGTGGTGCGGCGCGCCCTTGAACTGAACGCCAGCGCGATGATCCTGGTGCACAACCACCCCTCGGGCGATCCCACCCCCAGCGCATCGGATATAGCGATGACACGCCAGATCATCGCCGCATCCGAAACGATGGGCATCACGGTCCACGACCACATCATCATCGGCAAGAACCGAGAGCTGAGCTTTCGCGGCACCGGGCTGCTGCCCTAGCCGGCCTTGAGCGGCGGCAGCGAGGGGGACAGCGCAGGGGCACTGGACGGCCCGTTGCGGCGGCCCTTATGCTGCGAGGCAAGACGAAACACAGCCCTGAGAGAGGCAGCCAAGCCGCAGCGTGACAGGGCGATCATCGGCAAGGGCCGGATGCCAACAGCCCTGATCTTTCCACCTGCAAGGGCGGGATACTGTCCAAGGAGGAAGACCGTCCTGGCCATCCACATCTTGTCCTTTCACTTCAACGGGGAAAGCCGATGGGATTGATCGCGCGCCTGGGCATGCAGCATCCCGTGATCCAGGCGCCCATGGCGGGAATATCCACCCCCGCACTGGCCGCCGCGGTGTCGGGCGCGGGCGGGCTGGGCAGCCTTGGCCTTGGCGCGATGACCCCGGCCCAGGCCGCCCTGGCCATGGCGCAGACCGCCGCGCTGACCCCCCGCCCCTTCGCCGTCAATCTTTTCTGCCACCAGCCACATGCGCCCGACCCGGCCGCCGAGCGGGCCTGGCTCGACCGGCTGCGCCCGCATTTCACGCGCTTTTCGGCCCAACCGCCGGCGGCGCTGCGCGACATCTATCCGAGCTTCATCGGCAACCGGGCAATGCTTGATGCGGTGATCGCCGCCAGGCCGGCGATGGTCAGCTTTCATTTCGGCCTGCCGGACAGGGCGCAGATCGCGGCCCTGCGCGATGCGGGCGCCGTGCTGGCCGCGACCGCGACCAGCGTTCAGGAGGGGCGCGCCATCGCCGCCGCGGGGCTGGATGCGATCATCGCGCAGGGCTGGCAGGCCGGGGGCCACCGCGGCATCTTTGATCCTGCGGCGCGCGACGAAAGGCTGTCCACGCCCGATCTGCTGGCCGCCCTGCTGCCTGTCGGCCTGCCCGTGATCGCGGCGGGGGGCATCATGGATGCCGCAGGCAGCCGCGCGGCGCTGGATGCGGGGGCCAGTGCGGTGCAATGCGGCACCGCCTTTCTGCTGGCGCCCGAGGCCGCGACGCCGCCCGCCCACCGCGCGGCACTGGCCCAAGGACAGACGGTGATGACGGCGGCGATCTCGGGCCGTCCGGCGCGCTGCTGCGCCAACCTGTTCACGGCGATCGCCGACCGGGGAACGCCCGGCTATCCGAGAACCTATGACGCGGGAAAGGCGCTGAACACCGCCGCGCTGGCGGCGGGGGAAACCGGCTATGGCGCGCATTGGGCGGGCACCGGCTGCGCCAGGGCGATCGCCCGTCCGGCGGCGCAGACGGTGGCGGCGCTGGCGCCCTGAAGGATCAGGGCATCCGGCCCTGACGGGCCGCATCGGGCGAAAGGCGGGCCGCCGCATGGCGCCCGCTGCCTGCAAGCATGACAGGCCCTGCGCCGGCTGTCAGGCCACGAATTCGTCCCGGCCATAGCCCTGCAGATACAGCAGCGCGGTCAGATCGCCATGGTTGATGCGGATGGCGGCCTGCGCGGCGACGGCGGGCTTGGCGTGCAGGGCAACCCCTGCCCCGGCGCGCTGCAGCATTCCCAGATCATTGGCGCCGTCCCCGACCGCGAGGACATCGGCAGGGGCAAGGCCGCGGGCGGCGGTGATTTCCTCAAGCGCCTGAACCTTGGCCTCGCGCCCCAGGATGGGCAGCGCGACACGGCCGCTCAGCAGGCCATCCGCTGTCGTCAGCAGGACATTGGCGCGCTGTTCGTCAAATCCCAGCCGGTCGGCGACGGGGCCGGTAAAGTCGGTGAACCCCCCCGATACCAGCGCCGTCCAGGCCCCGTTCGCCTTCATCGTCGCCACCAGCGTGCGCCCGCCCGCGGCCAGCGTGATGCGGTTTTCCAGCACCTCGGCGATCACGCCATAGGGCAGGCCCTCCAGCAGCGCGACCCGCTCCAGCAGCGCCTCGTGAAAGTTCAGCTCTCCGTTCATTGCCCGGCGGGTGATCGCGGCGACGCGCTGTCCGACGCCGGCCATGTCGGCCAGCTCGTCGATGCATTCCTGCTCGATCATCGTCGAATCCATATCCGCCAGCAGAACCGCCTTGCGGCGGTTGGCGGTCGGCTGGACGGCCAGATCAAAGCCCCGCCGGTCCAGTTCGGCCCAAGCATCGGCCAGATCATGCGGCATCGTCTCGACCGCGAACTCGGCCGCGGTTCCGGGCTCGAGCCACAGCGCCCGGCCGCCGCTCCAGCGGCGTTGCACCGCCATGACGGTGTCATCGTCCAGATCCGCGCGGGCGGGGGCGGCCATCAGGCTGACGGTGAACATGGCGGCTCCTCTCGCGGCGGCATGTGGCGCGAGTAAAGGCAGACCGGCTGCGAAGGCAAGGGCGCGGCGCGCTGTGACGGCCTGCGCAGGTCTGGCCAGCCCCGATCAGAGCGCCCCAGGCCTGCTTTCAGCCATGATCGCCCTTCCCCCGGCGCCCCGCCTGAGCAAGGACAGGGACGGGGCCAGGTCGTCGTCACCACAGGCGCCAGCAGCGGCCCGGGGCGATGCGGCGGCACGGCATTCCGGGCAATCAGATGCTGATGGTGACCCCGGCAGGACTTGAACCTGCAACCTGCCCCTTAGGAGGGGGCTGCTCTATCCAGTTGAGCCACGAGGTCGCCGCGCCCTTGTTGCATCAAAAAGGCGCCGATAGCAAGGTTGCGGGACGATGCGCATTAGACTAACGCGGGCCGATCCCGGCCTGCCCTGTGCGGGCAGAAACCCCGTGATCGTGATTGGGAGCCGTCATGACCGCCAGCCTTCCCCGCCGTTCGCTTACCCTGCGGGATGTCTCGATGGCGTCGGGCGTCAGCGAGATGACGGTCAGCCGGGTGCTGCGCAACCGCGGCGACGTATCACCGGCAACGCGGGAAAAGGTGCTGACGGCGGCTCGTTCGCTGGGCTATGTGCCCAACCGCATCGCGGGCGGGCTGGCCAGCCAGCGCGTCAACCTGGTCGCCGTGGTGATCCCGTCGCTGTCGAACCTGGTCTTTCCCGACGTGCTGGGCGGGATTTCCGCCGAACTGGACGACACCGCGCTTCAGCCCGTCGTGGGCGTCACCCATTACGGCCCCGCGCGCGAGGAGGCCGTTCTGTATGACATGCTCAGTTGGCGGCCCAGCGGGGTGATCCTTGCCGGGCTGGAACATTCACCGGCGTCCCGCTCGATGCTGAAGGCCGCCGGCATCCCCGTGGTCGAGATCATGGACATCGACGGCCCCCCCATCGACGTGACCGTGGGCATCAGCCATGAACGGGCGGGGGCCGAAATGGCGGCGCATATCCTGGCCGCCGGCTATCGCCGCATCGGCTTCATCGGCACGCACATGCCCGAGGATCACCGCGCGCGAAAGCGGCTTGCGGGTTTCGAACGGGTGCTGGCCGAGGCGGGGCATCCTCTGGTGGCGCGCGAATATTACCAGGGCGGCTCATCCCTGGGCAAGGGGCGGGAGCTGACCGGGCGCATCCTCTCGCGCCAGCCCGAGCTGGATTTCCTTTACTATTCCAACGATCTGATCGGCGCGGGCGGGCTGATCTGGGCGCGCGAGCAGGGGATCGACATCCCCGGCCGGCTCGGCCTTGCAGGCTTCAACGGCGTGGATCTGCTGGACGGGCTGCCGATCCGGCTTGCCACCACCGATGCCAGGCGGGTCGAGATCGGGCGGCGCGCCGCGCGGATCGTCGCCGGCAAGGAACCCCGGCCCGAATCGGGGGTGATCGCGCTGGCGCCGACCTTCCTGCCCGGCGACACGATCCGCGCGCCGCGCTAAAGGGTCAGCGTCTCCATCACGGCGGGCCTGCGCACGTCCACGCCGGGCAGCGCGGCCACCAGCGGCTCGGCGGACTGTTCGAGCAGCGGAAAGGTGCCGTAATGGCACGGGATCACGACCTTGAAGTCGAAATACCTGCGCGCCGCCCAAGCCGCGCCAGCCATGTCCATCGTGTAATGTCCGCCGCAGGCCAGGATGCCGATATCGGGGCGGTGATATTCGCCCATCCAGCCCATGTCGGCCATGATGTCGGTATCGCCCGAGACATAGATCGTGCGCCCCTCGCCCGCGATCATGTATCCGGCCTCGTGCCCCGCATAGACCGGCCCGTTTTCCCCTTCCAGGGACGAGGAATGGGCCGCATTCACCATCGTGACCCTTGCCCCGCCCAGATCAACCGTGCCGCCCTTGTTGAAGCCGGTGCCCTCGATCCCTTCGGTCCTTGTCCAGTATCCGATCAGGTCGGCGATGCCGATGATCGGGATGCCGAGTTCCCGTGCGATGGCCAGCGCGTCCCCGGTGTGATCGCCATGCCCGTGGGTGATCAGGACATGGGTCGCGCCCGTGATCGCCTCGTCCCGCCTTTTGTCCGGAAAGCGCGGGTTTCCGGCCAGCCAGGGGTCCAGCAGGATCACCGCATCCTCGATCTCGATCCGAAAGCCGGAATGGCCAAGCCAGGTCAGTTTCATGTCGCACCTCTGGGTTCCTGCCGGGCCAAGGCTAGCGCGGCTTGCCCAAGCCGTCCACGCCCGGTAAATCCGGGGCCGAGCGAAAGGATTTCCCATGGCGATTGACCAATCCGAGGCCCGCAAGGTCGCCCATCTGGCGCGAATCGCGGTCACGGGCGAGGCGCTGCCCGCGCTGGCGGCCGAGCTGAACGGCATCCTTCATTTCATGCAGCAGCTGAACGAAGTCGATGTCGAGGGGATCGAGCCGATGACCGGGGTCGAACCCATGCGCCTCAAGCGCCGCCCCGATGTCGTGACCGACGGTGACATGCAGCCTGCCATTCTCGCCAATGCGCCCGATGCGCGCGAGGGGTTCTTTGCCGTGCCCAAGGTGGTGGAATGAGCCTGAACGAACTGACCATCGCCGAGGCGCGCCGCCGCCTGCGCGCGCGCGAGATCACCGCCGCCGAACTGACCGAGGCCTGTCTGTCGGCGATCGACGCGGCGGGCGCGTTGAACGCCTTTGTCCACCACACGCCCGAGATCGCGCGGGGGCAGGCCGCGGCCGCCGATGATCGGCTGGCCGCAGGCGATGCGCCGGCGATGTGCGGGATTCCGCTGGGGATCAAGGATCTGTTCTGCACCCGCGGCGTGCCGACCCAGGCCGCCAGCCGCATTCTGGAAGGTTTCCGCCCCGAATACGAATCGGCGGTGACGCAGAACCTGTTCGATGCCGGCGCGGTGATGCTTGGCAAGCTGAACATGGACGAATTCGCCATGGGTTCGTCGAACGAGACGAGCGTCTATGGCAATGCCGTGAACCCCTGGAAGGTCGATGGCCGCCCCCTGACGCCCGGCGGCTCGTCCGGCGGATCGGCCGCGGCCGTGGCGGCCGATCTGTGCCTCGGGGCGACCGGGACGGATACGGGCGGCTCCATCCGTCAGCCTGCGGCCTTCACCGGCACGGTCGGGCTCAAGCCCACCTATGGGCGCGTCTCGCGCTGGGGAACGATCGCCTTTGCCTCGTCGCTGGATCAGGCGGGCCCGATGACCCGGACGGTGCGCGACGCGGCGATCATGCTGGGCGCGATGGCATCGGTTGATCCAAGGGATTCCACCAGCGCCGACCGTCCGGTGCCCGACTACGAGGCCGCGCTGACCGGCGACATCCGCGGCAGGCGCATCGGCATCCCCCGCGAATACCGCATGGAGGGCATGCCGGCGGAGATCGACGCGCTGTGGAAACAGGGCGCGTCGATGCTGCGCGATGCGGGGGCCGAGATCGTGGACATCTCGCTGCCGCACACGAAATACGCCCTGCCCGCCTATTACGTCATCGCCCCGGCCGAGGCGTCGTCCAACCTCGCGCGCTATGACGGGGTCCGCTATGGCCGGCGCGCCACCCTGGCGGCGGGCGACGGCATCACCGAGATGTATGAAAAGACCCGCGCCGAAGGCTTCGGCCCCGAGGTGCAGCGGCGGGTGATGATCGGCACCTATGTGCTGTCTACGGGCTTCTATGACGCCTATTACAACCGCGCGCGCAAGGTCCGCGCCCTCATCAAGCGTGACTTCGATCAGGTCTTTGCGCAAGGCATCGACACGATCCTGACGCCCGCCACACCCTCGGCCGCCTTCGGGCTGGGGGCGATGAAGGATGCCGATCCGGTTGCGATGTATCTCAACGACGTGTTCACCGTGACGGTGAACCTTGCCGGGCTGCCGGGCCTGGCTGTTCCGGTCGGGCTGGATGCGCAGGGGTTGCCCCTGGGGCTGCAGCTGATCGGGCGGCCATGGGACGAAGGCAACCTGCTCAACCACGGAACGGTGCTGGAAAAGGCCGCCGGCTTTGTCGCCAAGCCGCAGCGCTGGTGGTAGGTTGGGCCGAACTCGGCAAAGGATGACAAGATGCGTGCACTGATCCTGATCCCGCTTGTCGCGCTCGCCGCCTGTTCGGGCGAGAACCAGGGCTGGAACCCCAATTATCGCGCCGAGGCCACCCCTTATGGCGATTACCTGCGCCAACGCGAGGCTGCCCTGACCGGGTATCGCGCAGAACCCCCGCGGACGATCCCGGTGGCCCGCCCCTTCAAGGCGCCGACCCCGGCCGAGATCGCCGGTCCCTCGCCGGTGCAGGAGCTTGAGCGCGCCTTCCCGGCCGGCCAGGCGCGCAAGGAACCCCTGCGTGGCGCGCCTGCGGTGGACCCGTTGCCCCCCTCGCTCTATCCGCGAGGCACGACCGTCCGGGTCCGCCCGGCCGTGGTCACGGGCACCGTTCGCCAGCGCGCGGCCACCCAGACGCCTGCTGTCCGCACAACGCCGGTAACGGTTACCACCCGCCCCCTGGGCAGCACCGTCAAGCCGCTCTATGCCCGCAGCGTCACGCCCGGCGACAACTGCGCGGCCTATCCCTCTCAGGCAGCAGCCCAGCGGGATTTCGCTGACAAGGGCGGTCCCGGGCGCGATCCGCTCGGCCTTGATCCCGATGGCGACGGGCGCGCCTGCAGCCTGACCGGCCGGCAGGGCGAGCCACTGTGACCGCATGCGCGCGGATCCTCGCGCGCCAGCAGGTCAAGGCCCCCGCCCCCTGGTTCAAGGGACATCAGGGACAGCGCGCGGGGGTTTCCCTTTCCGGGAGCCTTTCCGCACACCGCATCGCCGGCTATCATGGGCGGGTGCTGCAGGCATGAGCGCGCCGACCTATCCCTCGCCCAATCATGGAGAGCGGCGGGGCGTGCAGGCGCCCGATCTGATCGTGATCCATTACACCGGCATGGCCGACTGTGCTGCGGCGCTTGCGCGCCTGTGCGACCCCGCTGCCGAGGTATCGGCGCATTGGCTGATCGACGCCGACGGCACGACGCAGCGCCTGGTGCCCGAGCATCGGCGCGCATGGCATGCCGGGGCCGGGTCATGGCAGGGCCGCGCGGATGTGAATTCCCGTTCCATCGGGATCGAACTGGCCAATCCCGGCGATCGCCCCTTTCCCGAACCACAGATGGCGGCGCTGGAGGAATTGCTGCGCGCGATCATGGCGCGCTGGGCGATACCGCCGCATAGGGTGATCGGCCATTCCGACATGGCCCCCGGCCGCAAGATCGACCCCGGTCCCCGCTTCGACTGGGCGCGGCTTGCCCGCAGGGGCCTCGCGCTCGCGGTGTCGGCTGCGCCCGCATCGCAGCCGCTGGATGCGATGCTGGATGCCATCGGCTATCCTGCGGCCGATCCCGCCACCCGTCTTGCCGCCTTTCGCCTGCGGTTCTGCCCCTGGAACGGCGGGCCGGAAAATGACACCGACCGACAGCTTGCAGCCGGCGCATTGCGCGCCTTGGCGATGGGGGAAACCGGATGATCTACAAGGTTCTGCGCGCCGCCGAGTGGGAGGCGTTCCAGCGTCAGGGCGAGACGGCGGGCGCGCCGGTCGACCTGACGGACGGCTATATCCATTTCTCGACTGCCGATCAGCTGCCCGGAACCCTCGTCCGGCACTTTGCAGGCGAGGCGGACTTGTATCTGATCGCCTGCGACCCGGCGGCCCTTTCACCCGACCTGCGCTGGGAACCGGCGCGGGGGGGCGCGCTGTTCCCCCATCTCTATCGCCCCTTGCGCATGGTGGACGTGGCCTCTGCGGCCCCCGTTGCGCCGGGGTCCACCAACCCCGACGAGGCTGCGCCATGATGCGCCTTCTTGAACAGACCGGCCTTGCGGCGCTCCACCGGCTCGACCCTGAGCGGGCACATGATCTGTCGCTGCGGGCGTTGCAGGCCGGAATCGTGCCCTTGCCGGGCCAGCCCTTCACCACGCCCAGGATCACCGTCCGCCCGGGGGGGCTGGACCTTCCCAATCCCGTGGGCCTGGCCGCAGGCTATGACAAGAATGCCCGCGTGCTGGGTCCATTGATGCGCGCAGGCTTCGGCTTTGTCGAAGTCGGCGCCGCAACGCCCCGTCCGCAGCCCGGCAACCCTAGGCCCCGGCTGTTCCGCCTGACCGAAGACCGGGCGATCATCAACCGCTTCGGTTTCAACAACGAGGGGATCGAGCCGATCGCGGCCCGGCTGGCCGCCCGCATGCCCGGGATTCCGGTCGGACTGAATATCGGCGCGAACAAGGACAGCGCCGACCGCGCCGCGGATTTTGCCCTGGTCGCCCGGCGGGCGGCGCCGCTGGCGGATTTCCTGACCATCAACGTCAGCTCGCCGAACACCGAACGGCTGCGCGAGCTGCAGGGCGCGCGCGCCCTGTCGGCGCTGATCGCGGGCGTCATCGCCGCCCGCGACGACAGCGGCGCCCGCCCGCCCGTCTTCGTCAAGATCGCCCCCGATCTCGACGATGCCGCGCTGGCCGAGCTTGCCGCGGTGCTGCGCGACAGCCAGGCGGCGGGGGTGATCGCCACCAACACCACCCTGGACCGCGCCGGGATCGCCTCGCCGCAGGCAGGTCAGGCGGGCGGGCTGTCGGGCGCGCCGCTGTTTGACCGCTCGACCCGTGTCGTGGCCCGGCTCTACCGCCTGCTCGAAGGTCGGCTGCCGATCATCGGGGTCGGGGGGATCGGATCGGTCGATCAGGCCTGGGCCAAGATCGAGGCGGGCGCGGCCGCGATCCAGCTTTACACAGGTCTGATCTACCAGGGCTTCTCGCTGGCCGAGCGCATCGCCCGCGGCCTCGATGCGCGGCTGATGGTGGCGGGCAAGACGCTGGCGGACCTGACCGGCTCGGACGCCCAGCGCTGGGCGCGCTAGGCCGTCCCGTCCACCCCGAGGATCTGGTTCATCATGTCCGATGGTTTCTCGCAGCCGGCATCGCCCACGATCCGCGCCGGAACGCCCGCGACCGTCTTGCAAGGCGGAATGTCCATCAGCACGACCGAGCCGGCGGCGATCCGGCTGCTGTGGCCCACATGGATATTGCCCAGAACCTTGGCACCCGCGCCGATCATCACCCCGTTGCCGATCTTGGGATGACGGTCGCCATCCTCCTTGCCGGTTCCGCCCAGCGTGACGGAATGCAGCATCGACACATCGTTGCCGACCACGGCCGTTTCGCCGATCACGATGGAATGGGCATGGTCGATCATGACCCCGGTGCCCATGCGGGCGGCCGGGTGGATATCCACGCCGAACACCTCGGAACAGCGCATCTGCACGAAATAGGCCATGTCGCGCCGCCCTTGGTCCCACAGCCAGTGACCGATCCGATAGGCCTGCAACGCCTGATAACCCTTGAAGAACAGCATCGGCTGCATCAGCCGGTGGCAGGCCGGATCACGGGCATAGACCGCCTCGAGGTCGGCCTGCGCCGCCGCCGCCAGCGCAGGCTCGCGCGCATGGGCGTCGTCGGCGATCTCGCGCAGGATCTGCTCGCTCATCTCGCCCGATGCCAGCTTGAGCGAGAAGCGATAGCCGAGCGCCGCGGCAAAGGTCGCATGATGCAGCAGCCCGGCATGGATCAGCGCGCCCAGCAAAGGCTCGGTGCGCACCGCTTCGGCGGCCTCGGATCGGATACGCGCCCACAGCGCAAGCTGCGCCTGCGGATCACGCGCCCCGCCGGGCATCTGACCAAGCTCGTCCATCTCGCCCTCCGGCCGGTTACCCCCCTCAGATAAGGCAGCGATGGGCGAGAGAAAAGGCAGGCGCATCTGATCGCCCGCCCGCAAGGATCAGGTCGCCGCCGGCACGCGCAGTTCAAGCCAGTGCAGGCTCAGCCGCACCTTGCCCCCGCCGGCAAAGCTGCCGCCTGCCGCCGTCAGCCGCAAGGGCATCGCCGCATAGAAGGATGCGGGCGTGCCCAGCAGGCCCATGCCGTAGGAACCCTTATCAAGGCCCAGCCCCTGGCCGAAGCGCTGCTGGGGGCTCGACACGCCGCTCAGGCTGGCATGGCCAAGCTGCCAGCTGGTCGCCGATCCGGGGATCGTCTCGACGACGCGGGCGGTGGCGCCGATCACCATGACATTGGGGGGGATCACCACATCCGTCACCGTGATCGTCCCCGCCTTCACCTCGACCTGGCCCTCGGCCATGCCCGCGATCATGGCCCCGCCGAAAAGGCCCAGTGTCTGGACCCCTCCGACCCAGGCCTTGCCGTCCCACAGCGCATGGCATCCCTGATCGGCAATCCAGGCACGCTGGCCTGCCTGTGCGGCGACAAAGGCCCAGCCGCCATTCGTCCCGATGGCGATCTGCCCGCCCTTGCCGGCCCAGGCGCCCGATCCCGCGGCCGGCACCGCAAAGCACATCCCGTCCGTCACCGCGGTAGGCGGCGCGGCAAGCGAGGCGCTTTGCAGCACCAGATTCACCAACCCGTCCAGGCGCATCAGCGCCTCGTTCACGGTGACGTGCTTTTGCGCCTGTGCCGGCTGCAACAGCGGCAGGCCGCAGCGCTGGGTGACTGGTTCAGACATGGATCACTCTCCTTGCAGACGGGCCAGGCCCGTAAACGTCCGACAGTTGCGCCACCCCGATGACGAAGGGACCGCCCTGCCCCGCCGCGGTCCAGACCGCCTCAGGAACGGTCCAGCGCGGCTCATTGACGACCGTGCGGTACAGCTCGGCAGCCCCTTGCGTGATGGTGACGACATAGCGTTCCGCCGCCTCGCCCAGGGGCACGTCGTAAACGTCCCAGTTGTCGCCCCCCGTCCGGGTGCGGCGGATCCAGCGCGCGTCCCGGCCCGAAAGCGTCAGGTGACAGGGCGACAGCGGCCGCAGGCCGGCGCCGGCGAAACTTCGCGTCAGATGCCGATAGGACGGATCGTCTGCCGTCCGGCTGGCCGGGCCGATCCGCCAGTGCCGGATCTGCCCGCGGGCATCGGGCGGCAGATCGACCTGACGGGGCGCGCCATCCATCAAGACGATGATGCTGCCGGCCGGCCATTCGGCCGGCATCAGCGCATCCGTTCCCGCCTGCCCGCGCAAGCGCCCGGAAATCGCCCACTCGCCAGGCCCGACCAGTTCGGCGTCCAGGAACTGCATCAGTTCCCAGTTCTGCGCCGTGCCATCCCCGATCGCCAGGACATTGGCCCCGGCTAGCAGCGCATTGCGCGTGACCGATCGCAGGTTGCCCCCCTTGACCCGGATGCGCAGCGCCGCGCCCCGGTCCAGCACGCCCGGACGGGCGGCGGCCAGCGGCGCCAGGGTGACCCCCATCACCGCGCGTCGGGGCAGGACGACGTCAGGCGCGTATCCGCCGTCCTCGTCGGTGGAAACCCAGGCCCGCACGGCACCGGGCCATGGCGTTGCCGTGGCGGCCAGCCAGGGCGCGTGCGGGGCCTCGGTCCCGCGCATCAGCGGCAGGTCGAGGAATACGGGCCAGACAGGGCCGGGCGCCACATGCGCCTTGCCGCGCGGCCCCTCGAGGGGCTGCACGGCCGGACGATAGACGCCCGGCTCGACGCGCACCGCATCGACAAGGACGGCGCCCGCCCGTTCCACCCGGTCGATGCGCCAGCGCGTTCCCTCACCCTCGATGGCCAGCACATCGCCCGGCCCAAGATGGGCGCGCGACGGCGGCAGCGCAAAGCGCGCCGTCACCTGCGCAACCTTCGATTCGGCCAGCCAGCGCGCGGCGATGGAATGGCCCTCGGCAAGGGTCAGCGCCATCGGCAGATCGCTGTCGGACACGCTGATGCGCTCGGCGTCCGGCAGGGCCGCCTCGGCGGTGCGGGTGGCGTAATCCGCGCCCGCCTCGACCAGGCTCACCCGCACCCGGCCGACAAGTTCCGCCGCCGGGGCACGCGTGATCTCCAGCCCGGTGGCGTCCTCGGTGACGGCCAGGTCTTCGGCCGGAACCGTCTCGTCCAGCCTTCCGTCGCGCATGGCAAAGCGCAGCGCGCCGTCGCGTTCGACGGCGTCGAAACCATGGGCAAGCATCAGCGGCTGCAGAACCGAACGGCCGCTTTCGGCTCCCCCGACGCAATATCCCCGCACGAGGCCGTGCAGCCCGCCGGCATCGACAGCGCCCAGACCCGAGGCGCGGCAGATATTCGCCACCACGTCCTTCAGCGGCAGCGCCGTGGCCCGCCCGTTCAGCCAGTGGCCCCGTTCCCATGCCGGGCCGTCCGCCCACAGGTCGCTGCGGGCGGGAAAGGCCGGATAGGGCCGCGCATCCCAGCACCAGACATGGGCGCGCGACAGATCGACCATCCGCCCGCCGCCCGCCCGTTCCGGGTTGTTGGCCGGGTCACGCCAATAGGCGGTGACGGCATCGACATAGGCGGCCTGGATCGCATCGTCGCGGCGCCCGTCCGAATACCAGGGCAGCATCGATTCGCTGCTCAGCGCATCGAGGAACTTGTTGGGCTGGTTCGTGGCCTTGTCCAGCGCCGCGCAGCCGTATTCGGTGAACCAGATCGGCTTGGATCCCGGCACCCATGCCGTCGGCTCGGCTGCGCGTGTGCCGTCAGCGCCCCGATTGTAATGCCAGTTCGACCACCAGCCCCGCAGATCCTTGTAGCGCCAGATCCACGGCTCGCCCTGGCCATCGGTGATCGGCGTGCGGATCTGGGCATCGCGGTCCGCGTCGCTGCGGTAATACCACTCATATCCCTCGCCGCCGCAGACATTCGCGCCCAGATAGGCGGGGTTGTGGATGTCGCCCCAATGGGCGTCCAGATGCGCCTCGCCCTCGCGCCAGTCCGACAGCGGCATGTAATTGTCGATGCCGACAAAGTCGATATTGGCATCCCCCCACAGCGGGTCCAGATGGAATACCGCCTCGTCCCCGCCCGGATGGTGGCCGAAATACTCGCTCCAGTCCGCGGCATAGCCCAGCTTGACCGCCGGGCCGAGGATGCCGCGCACATCCGCCGCAAGGGCGCGCAGGGCCGCGACCGCGGGATAGCGCCCGCCCGCGCCCCTGATCTGGGTCAGGCCGATCATCTCGGACCCGATCAGGAAGGCATCGACCCCGCCCGCCAGCGCGCACAGATGCGCATAATGCAGGATGAAGCGGCGATAGGACCATTCGTCAGGCCCCGAATAATGAACCGCGCCCCCCTGCACACGAAAGTCGGCGGGCGCGGCGGTGCCGAAAAAGGCGGCGACCTCGGCATCCGCGGCTGCGGTGCCGTCGGGCGATCCCTTGCGCCCGGCCGCCGCCGAACTCGTGATACGGCCGCGCCAGGGCATGACCGGCTGGTCCCTCGCGCCCGTCCAGGGATCGGGCAGGCCGTTGCTCGCCATCTGCTCCATCAGGATAAAGGGATAGAACACCGCCGCCTTGCCTGATGCGCGGATCGCGCGGATCGCCTGGATGACCGAGCCATCGGCCGGCGTGCCCCCATAGACCGAGCGGCCGTCCTTGCGCACGATCTCGGCCGCCTCGGCACGGGTGATGCCGCCGGCCCGCCAGGGCATTTCCTGCCCGTCGTTCAGCTTCTGCTCGACCTTGGGCCGCACCGTGCAGCGCGCCGCGCGCAAGTCGTCGCCGAACCATGACACGACCAGCGAGACCGACCCGACCTTGGGCAGCTCGCGCCCCAGGGTTGCCAGCGAAACCTGAAAATCCGTTCCGCCCATGGGCGTATTGCGGTTCAGAACGCGCGTTTCGCCCAGCCCCAGGTCGATCGAGACATCGCCGGTCGCCAGCGCATATTCGCCCGTGCCGGGGATCAGCGCGACCGCCTCGACATTCTCGGCCAGCGAGGCTGACCCGGCCAGCCCCCGCGTCACCTCGAAGGACAGCTGCGGCACGCGGTTGCCCCACCGCTCCAGCGCCAGATCCTCAAGCACGACATAGGCGGTGCCGCGATAGGCGGGCGCGGCCTCGCCCTCATGCGCGACGATGACCGGATCGGGCAGCTGCGATTCGCCCCCGCCATAGGCCCGCATGTTCAGCAGCGCCGGGTCGATCTCCTCTCCGTCAGCCCAGACGCGGCCGACCGACAGGATCGGCCCTTCGCACAGCGCGATCGCCAGGCTCAGCCGATAGGTCAGTTCGGTGACGCTGGCGCTCGTGCCCTTGCCGCCCACCTCCTCGGTCCGGCTGATCTCGGTCACGGGCGAGGCCCAGATGACATGTCCCGGCATCCGCATCTGCCCCCACAGGCGCGCAATCGCGGTGCCCTCGCCCGCCGTCTGCAGGCGCAGGCGGTCGATGCGCCCCGTTTCGACGGGCTTTGCGCCCCCGCCCAGCAGCCGCTGATCGATCACCTGCCCGACGGTGGCGCCCACGGCGCGGCCGATGACGGCCCCGGTCAGACCCAGCACCGTCCCGCCAAAGCCCGCGCCCACCGACGCGCCGGCCGCCGCCAGAAGTATGGTCGCCATCGCCTCTCTCCCTTTCATGTTGCAGTGGCCCGCCCGCGGCGGTCCGCCGGGCCGTGGGCGCAGCCCCTGGCGCGCATCGGGCGCCGCCGGGTCAGACCGCGGCAGGCCAGCGGAACCGCGCCGCGACCCGCGCCGCCCAGGGGGCGGAAAGCGGGCTTTCCACGACGCCGTGGCGGTCATAGGCGTGGACAAAGCGCGCCGCCTCGCCCAGCCCGGTGCGCAGCCCCAGATGCTTGGCAACGCCCCCCGCCCGCATGCGGAACAGCAGCACCTCGCCCACGGCCTCGGGCGCATCGGGGTGCACAAGGACAAGGTTGCGCAATGCGGCTGCGTGCAGCAGCTCGTCCCGTCCCGCCTCGCCCCAATCCGCCGTATAGGGGGGCGGGGCCTCTGGCTCGCCCCCGTAAAGCGCGCGCCACACGCCGCGGATCAGCCCCAGGCAGTCGGTCCCCGCCCCTTGCGCCGATCCCTGATGAACATAGGGCGTGCCGATCCAGGACCGGGCGATTTCGGCCGCGCGCAGGTTCATCGCCCGTCCCCATTCGCCTGCGGCGCAATCATCCAGTCTTCGGGGGGCAGATGAGGAAAGCCGCGGAAGTTCAGGAAATTCTGGAACTTCATCCGGCATGAGTCGGCCCGCTTGTCGCATCCTGCGACCAGCCGCACCCCGTCCCCGGCGGCCGGGCGGGCGCCCGGCGCGGTCCACAGGTCCAGCGCGCGCATTCCTGGGGCCGGAACCGCGTCGGTCTTGATCCAGCCGGTCAGGCCGGCGGACGCTCCATCCAGAAACTGCACCTGCCCGTGATCGAACCAGCCCCCCTCGAAGGCAGGCATGCCCTCCAGGGCGATCCGCGCCCCCCCCTCGCCAACCGAGGCGATACGCCCTTCAGCGTGAAAGCCTTCGCGGCCGGTGTCAAACCGGCATCTGCTGTCTCCCAGCAGCGCCGAGCAGCGCCCGTGATAGACCCGCCCCTGCGGGCGGTTCAGCAGCTCTGCCAGGCCGCGCAGCTCGGCGCGATAGGCGCCATGCGCGTGGCTGACCTCGCCCAGCGCCCCGCGGAACACCAGCCGACGCTGCTCGGGTGCGGTCCAGTCCACCTCCCACAGGCGCATCTCGGCGCCGTCCCAGCGCCCTGCGTCTAGATCCGAGGCGGTGATCGCCTCGTCCGACAGGATGCCCTGCGCCTCGGTATTGTCCACCGACAGGCCCAGCCCCTGCACCAGCGCCTGCGCCGTTAGCCCCGCATCGGGGCGGAAGGTCAAACCCTCGAAGGACAGCGCCCCGTCATGGTCGGTAAAGCCCAGTGTCAGGCCGTCGGCGCGCGTGACCGCCCAGGCGCGGGCGATCGTCGTCGTCTCGGCGCGGGCCTGCGCTGCGCCGGCGCCTGCGGGCAAAAGCACGGCCCCGCTCATTGGCGCACCTCGATGACGGGCACATGGGGCACCTCTCCGGCGTTGAAGGATGCGACCGATACGGCGATCCGGTCGGTGTCAAAGCGCACCGGCACGTCGAATTCGAACCCCGCGGTGATCGGCGCATCGGCCATGGGCGCCATATTCAGCGTGATCAGGCCGGTCGCATAATTGACAGTAAAATCGACCGTCTCGAACTGCTCGACATCGCCGATGGCAACCCGCACAGTGCCCGGAACCGGCTTGAGGATCGGCCGCCGATAGCCCTCATCGCCCGAGCGATACAGCTTGGACAGCTGGAACGATACGCTGCGCCCGTCCCCCTGCCCGATCAGCTGGTCAGTGGCGCTGACGCCCCGGCTGGGCAGGGCCGAGCTGTAATCGGCCCAGTCCTTCCATCGGAAGCCGTGCAGCTGCCCGGCCCGCGCCTCGAAAAAGGCGATCAGGGCGGCCATGTCGTCAAGGCTGCGCATCCCCACCCCCGCGTCATAGCGGCGCCGCGAATGGGCCCAGGGGCTGTTGCGTTCCTCAAAGCCGTTGGCCAGCGTGACGATCTCGGTGCGCCGCTCGGGCCCGCCGGCCGAGCCGAAGGACAGGCGCGGCGGAAACTGGATTTCGTGAAAGGCCATCATGCGTTCCTTTCGCCGCGCGCCATCATGCGGCCCAGCGAGGCGGCAATCTGTCCCTGACTGCGGCGAAAGCCCGCGACATCGGGGGTGGATACGTTGAAGGTCACGTTCATCGCCCGCCCGGCCCCGCCGCCTGCGGCAACGCCCAGCCGCCCATCGGCCCCGCGGCGCAGCGGCATGATCGCCTCGGGACCGGCCTCGCCCATCAGGCCGGTCGCCCCGCGCATGGGGAAATGGGTGGGCTGGCTGACAACCCCGCCCCTGGCGAACGGCATGACCCGGCCCTGGCTGAAGGCCGCGCCATCCGCGAAAGGCAGCGCGCCCGAGACAAGGCTGCTGACCCCCTGGGCCAGCGCCCCTGAAACCGCCTGCTGCACAGGTTTCATCGCCACGGCATAGACGGTATCGGCCATGTTGCGGGCAATGCCCTTCAACGCGTCCGACAGCTTCGCCCCGTCAAGGGCCACGCTGTCAAAAGCCCGCCTGAGCCCGCCGCCAAACCCCGCGCTCAGCGTCGTGACCTCGCGCCCGGTGCGGCTCATCGACTGGGCAAGGCGGCTCAGCTCCGCCTCGAAGGCGGCCGTCATCCGTCCCGACTGCTCCAGCCTGCTGCCCAGCCGCTCAAGCCCGTCCTGGTCCGAGCCGCTTGCGAAGCCGTCCCTATCCGCCATCGGCCTGTCTCCTGTCCTGTTGGTTCATGCGCGCAGGCTTGGGGCCTGCCCGCGGATCGCCCGCCCCGCCCGCCGCCGCGCCGTCCGGAAAGCGGGCCATCAGATCGCCAAGGCGCGCGCGCGTCATCGCGGCGGCCCCGAAATCGATCCCCAGCATCAGCGCGAGCTCGGCCGGGGTCAGATCCCAGAACTCGCCCGGCTTCAGCCCCAGGCCGCGCAGGCCTGCCCGCATCAGCCCCGCCCAGTCCAGCCCCGCGGGATAGGCACCAGGCCGGCGGGTGCCCGCGGCGGGGGCACCCGCCCCGGCCATTGCGGCCCTGCGCGCGCTGCCGGCAGGATCGGCGGCGCTGGCGCCTTCCTCCGCCGGGCGACAGGCCTCCCCGCCCGCCGCCCGGCCCCCATCCTCAGCCCGCGCCATGAAAGGCCCGCGCCAGCAGCTCGGCGGCCGCCCGCGCCGCGGCGATCGGCCCGCCGTCGAACTCGGCCGTCATCAGATCGGCCGCCTCACCCTGCCAGCCGCCGCCCCGCAGGCCCGCGACCAGCACCGCCAGCACGTCCCGGCTGGCAAAGCGGCCGCTCTCGAACCGCTCGATCACCCCGATCAGGCTCGGCTCGCCCAGATCGGCCTCCAGCGAGGCCAGCGCGCCGAGGGTCAGCCGGGCGACATGGCGGCGGCCGTCGAGCATGACGGCCACCTCGCCGCGATGGGGGTTGGCCATCAGATCGCCGCCACGAACTGCAGCGCCCCGGCCGAGGCGAGCGTCATCTCATAGGTCGCCTCGCCATTGTAGCTGCCCGAATATTCCAGCCCGGTGATCTGGAACGGCCCCTCGACGGTGCCGAAGTCGGGGATCACCACCTGGCAGCGCGGCACCTCGCCATCAAAGAACACCTGCCGCGCCCGCGCGTCCGTCGCCTCGTCCCGGAACACGCCGGAGCCGGAGATCGAGGCAGAGCGCACCCCCGCGCCCCCCAGCAGCTCGCGCCAGCCGCCCGCGCTGGCGGTCGAGGTCACGTCGATCGTCTCGGCGTTGAAGCCCAGCCGCGTCGCACGCAGCCCGGCGATGGTCTCGAACGTGCCGGTGCCGGTCATGTCCATCTTGATCAGCAGATCGCGTCCATTCTGCACAGCCATGCTGCGTCCCCTTCTTTCAAGCTGCCCTCTGGCCCAGGTCGATGCGCGCGCGGAACGTCAGGTCCACGCGCCGCCCTGCGCCGCCATCCGATCGCCGGGCGCGCGCGCCGACGAACCACAACGCCGCCAGATGGCCGCGCCCCAGGACCGGGGCGGCATCCTCGAGCGCGTCCACCACCGCCGCGGCGGCGGTCTTGACCGGGGCAAAGCCGCCGGTGTCCTCGGATCCCGACAGGACCGAGATGATGAAATCGTGCCGCGCCCCCCCGCCGGTCATGTCGCCGGCGTCCGCGACATCCTCGGGGCCGAGCGCCACATAGGTTCCCGCGGGCGGCTGGGCGGGCATGGCGTCATAGATTGCATCCCCCACCGCCGCCGCCACGCCCGGATCGGTGCGCAGGGTCTGATAGACGGCCGCCTGCAACGCGGCCGAGGCATGAAAGCTCATGAATATCTCTCCTCTCGTGCGATGCAGTCCAGCCACTGCCCGGCCGACCCGGACTCGGCGACCGCCTCGATGCGGAACAGCCGCGCGCCCATGCGGAAGCGCTGTTCCGGCCGGGGCCGGCGCGGATCGCCCTCGCGCGCGCCGCGCACCGTGATGCGCCAGGACACGACGCTTTCGGCGCCCACCTCGGCCTGCCGCTCGGCGCCCGTCCCGGCGCGCATCGCCGCGTAAAGAACCCCCCTGGGGCGCCAGACCATGCGATAGCCGCCCATCCCATCCGCCACCCGTTCCGGGCTTTCCAGAACAAGCGGCACGGCAAGACGCGGCGCGCTCATGGCCGGCCGCCCCGGCCGGCCAGCGTCCGAACCGCCCGCCAGCGCTCGATCAGCGCGCTCACCCCATGGGGCAGGGCGATGTTCTGCCCGCCGTCAAAGCCGCGATCCTCATAGTATCGCGCCGCCAGCATCAGAACCGCCTGCGCCAGATCGCCCGGCACGCTGTCCCATGTCGTTCCGAACCCGGCCTCGAAGCGGACGGTCACCGACCCGCCCATCGGCACCGCGGGCAGGCTGGCGCCGGTGGGGGCCAGGATGGGGCGCTGGCTGTCGGGGACCAGCCGCCAGGCGGCGGGCGGAACGGGCGTCACGGCGCCCCCCCGGTCGGTCATCTCGACCGATTGGACGGACAGCGCAGGGGCAAGCGGCAGGGCCTGCCCGGCGGGGTCGCGCCAATCCTCCAGCCGCAGACGGAACACCCGCGTCAGCAGAACCTTGCCGGTGCGCGCCTCGACCGTGGCAATGGCGGCCCGCAGGAACCCTGCCAGCGCCGCATCCTCGGTCGCATCCGCGACCGGCTCGAACCCCGTGCCCATCCGCAGATAGGCCTTCAGCGCGGCGACGGGCAGCGCCCCTTGCGCCGGCGCCGTTTCCTCGACGAGCAACATTTCCGATACCTCCCGTTCCTGCCGCGGCTGCCGTTCGTGGACAACAGGGCCGTGGCGGCGGCCCTGCGGCCACAGCACGCGCGGACAGTTGGCTCAGCCAGGATGGCCGGCCGCCGCCACGACCCCCTTCGCCACCCTCAGACGGCGAAGTTCAGCAGCTTGTAGGCACGGGGATCGACGACACCGCCGCCGATGCGCTTGGTGGCATAGAACAGCACATGCGGCTTGGCCGAGTAGGGATCGCGCAGGATGCGCAGGTCCGGGCGTTCGGCGATGGTGTAGGCTTGGCGGAAATCACCGAAGGCAACCGCCTTGGCGTTGTTGGCCGGGTTGGGCATGTCCTCGGAAATCAGCACCGGATAGCCCAGAAGGCGCGCCGGCTCGCCCGCCGCCAGCCCGTCCGCCCACAGATAGCGCCCGTCGCCGTCGCGCAGCTTGCGCACCATGCCGGCCACGCGGCTGTTCATCAGGAATGCGGCATTGGCGCGATAGGGGGCGGCCAGCGCATAGACCAGATCGATCAGCGCATTGCCCGGAGCCGTCGCGGCAAAGTCCCCCGCCACGCCGGTCGAGACAAAGCCGACCTGCGCCTCGGTCGCGGTGGCGTTGGCGGCGGTCGGAACCGACAGGATGCCCTTGGGCTTGTCCACGCCGTTGCCGGTGATGAACGCCGCCGCCTCGGCGCGCGCGAACTTCTCGGCGATCCGCTCGGCCAGCCAGCCTTCCAGATCGAACGAGGCGTCGTCCAGCAGCCGCTGCGTGGCCTTGGGCATGGCAGCCAGCTCGTGCAGCGGGATGGCGATCTTCTCGATCTGGGGGCTGTCCGTCTCGACGCTGGCCGCGATCTCGCCGACCCAGCCGCTGCCCAGGTCGGTCTTGTCCATCAGGACTTCATAGCTCGAGGTCTCGACCTGAACGACATTGGCCAGCGCCCGCAGCGACCCGGTGGTGCGCAGCACCGCCTGCACCCCTTCGGAAATCTGCGGCGCGGCCAGATAGCCCCCGTCCGTGGACGAGGCCATGGCCTTTTCCTCCAGCGCCAGCCCCTGCATCCCCGTCTCGTCCCCGCGGCGCAGATAGGCGGCAAAGGCCTTCTGGTGAGGGGCCTCGGCCTCGGCGGCGTGCGACAGCGGCGAGCGGCTGCGGAAGGCGGTCTTGCGGTCCAGCATGGTCATGCGTTTTTCCTGTGCTTGCATCTTGTGTTCGATGGTGTCGCGGAAAGTCCTCAGTTCGCTGACGAACTCGGCCATCGCGCCCCTCACGCCGGCAGGCGTGCCGCCGCCAAAGGCTTCGGCCTCCCCGGCCGTCCTCTCGGTCATCCCCGTCTCTCCTCGTCAGAAATGGCGGGCGCGCGCGGCGCCGCCTGCCGTCCGGCGCCCATGCATGGCGCCGCACCCCGTTGGCCGGCACGGATGGGACGCGGCGCGCCCTGCCCCCCGGCCGACCGTGTCCTGGCTCAGCGCCGCAGCGCCTCGCTCGCCGCGCGCAGCGCGCCGATCAGCGCGGCCATGCTGTCCTCGCCGTCCCGCTCGCCCGACTTGCGCCCGACCTTGGCCTCGCGCAGCATCGGGAAGGTCACCAGCGATACCTCCCACAGCTCCACCTCGGTCAGCACGCGCCGGTTCTGCGCATCGCGCTCGGCCCGGATGGTGCGATAGCCGATCGACAGCCCGTCGATGGCCCCCGCCGCGATCAGCGCCGCCGCCTCGCGCGCCCGCGCGATGTCGGGCAGCAGCCGCCCGCGCACCCACAGGCCGCGCTCGTCCTCGCGCACATCGTCCCAGATGCCGATCGGCTCGCCCGGATCGTGCTGCCACAGCATCCGCACCTTGCCGCCGCCCTGCGCCAGCCGGGCCAGGCTGGCCGCATAGGCACCGGGCGCCACGATGTCGCCGCCCTGGTCGGCCAGCCCGAACAGGCTGGCATAGCCCTCGATCACGCTGCCCTCGGTCAGGGTCGGCGCGCCGGCCGCGAATTTCAGCTCCAGCCCCAGATCATCCATGCGCATGGATCAGTGCCCTCCCTTCGGCGCGAACTGCAAAATCGACTGGACGGCCTGGGTCAGGATCACGGCGACAACGCCATAGACCGTCATCCACAGGCGCCGCTCCAAGCCCTCGATCAGCGCCTCGATCCGTTCGAGCCGCCTGTCCACCTGCCCGAACTGCAGCGCCATGATCCGCTCCTGCGCCTCCAGCTTCTGCTCGTGCCAGATGCCGGGGCGCTCGATGAATTTGGATCCCTCCACGTCAGGCCCCCTTCAGCGGGGGCAGGCCCAGCGCCGCGCGCTTTTCCGCATCCGTCAGAAAGCTCGCCGCGCTGACCCGTGCCCATTGCTGGTCCCGTTCCGCCGCCAGCGCCGGGATCTGGTCCGGGTCGGGCTTGAGGTCCACCTCCTCGCCCAGATGCTCGCTCAGCCACCAGCCCAGGGCCGCCGCCACCCGCGTGACCAGCGGCAAAACCGTCAGCCGGTAAAAGGCCCTGTTGGCCTCGGCATAGTTGGCATAGGTCGCCTCTCCGGGGATGCCGATCAGCATGGGCGGCACGCCGAATGCCATCGCCACCTCGCGCGCCGCGGCCAGCTTGGTTTCGTGGAACTCCATGTCGCTGGGGCTGAACCCCATCGGCTTCCAGTCCAGCCCCCCTTCCAGCAGCATCGGCCGCCCGGCGTTGCGCGCGCCCTGATGATGCGTCTCCATCTCGCTGACCAGCCGGTCATACTGGTCGGGGCTCAGAACGCCCTGCCCGTCGCTGCCGCGATAGACGATCGCGCCCGAGGGCCGCGCCGCGTTGTCCAGCAGCGCCCGCGACCATTGGCTGGCGCTGTTGTGCACCTCGATCGCCGTCGCCGCCGCCTGCATCGGCGACAGCCCGTAATGATCGTCCTGCGGGTGAAAGCTGCGGATATGGCAGATGGGGTCGGGGCTGCCGGTCATGTCAAAGCGGTGCCTGCGCCCGCCCACCGCATAGTCATAGGCGACGGGCCAGCCGTCCGGCCCCGGCACCACGCTCATCCGGTCGGACCGCAGCACATGCAGCTCGGCCGGCAGCCCGCCCTCGTCGGGGGCCACCGCCTCGACATAGCCGTTGCCCGACAGCAGCAGCTGGCCGAACAGCGCCTCCAGCAGCTCGGCCCGCCCCTGCGCCGGATTGGGCCGCCGCATCAGGTCGATGACCGGATGGGCCTCATAGCGCCGCACCGCATCCTGGCAGACTAGCGGCACCGCGGCCGCCGCCTCGGCGACCAGCTTGACCGCGCGGAAACCGACCGGGTTGCCGACAAAGCCGGCCCGCACCAGCACAGCCGGCTCTCGCCCGCCCCACAGGGCCCGGCCGACGGCGCCCTGCGTTACCCCCGCCGCCCCGGCCGTCAGCCTGCCGGCGGCGCTCGCCTTCCATTCGGCCGGCGCGGCGATCCCGGCCGAGGGCGCGACCGGGGCCACCTTCGCCTCGGGCCCGGCAAGCGCCGCCCCATCCTCCTGCGGCCCGCGCCGCCCGAACCACCGCATCGCCATGCGAGCCTCCCATCCAACGAAAAAGGGCCGCCCCAGCGGACGACCCCTGCGGACAACCTCCGCGCGCCCGCCGCACCCCGGCGGGCTTCTTCCTGGCCCAAATACCCATCCTGGGGCGCTACAGCCCCCGCACCTGCGGCCGCCGGTAATGCTGGGCCGGCTCGATCATCAGTTCGTGGATCGCCCAGACCAGCGCATCCACCCGGTCAGGACTGCCGCGCCCCTCGAACCCGCGCACCGTCATGCGGCACATCTGGTCCTCCAGCGCGCCCAGCGCGCCCGATCGCAGATGCCGCACCCGCCCCTGTTCATACAGCGCCGCCACCGGCTCGGCCCGCAGGCCCTTGCCCCGCCCCGCCCGCAGCGCGCGGAACGGGACCAGCGGGTCGATCTGCCGGATCACGCTTTCCACCAGATCGCCCCCCTGGTTGACCTCGGCGACCAGCCGCTCGGCGCCATGGCGCTCCATCGCGGCGATGGCGGCGCGCGCCCAGTCGGCCGGCCCGCCGCGCAGGCTGGCATCCTCCAGCACCACGGCCCGCCAGTCCTGCGGCGGCCCCTCGCAGCAAACGCCGGCGACAATGATGCCGCATTCGTCGCTGGCCGCCCCCGCCGTCACCGCCGGATCGACCGCGACCACGATCCGGTCCAGCCTCGGGGCCGCTTCGATGCGGCAGCCCTCCAGCATCGCCGTGGACCACAGCGCCCCCTCGACATCGTCCAGCAGGATGCCCTCCAGCTCCTGCCGGCCCAGGCGGGTGCCGGCATAGCGCGCCTCGACCTCGGCCAGAAAGCTCTGCGCCAGATAGGCGCGGTTCGCATCGGTCGGCGCATGCGTCACCACCGTCGAGGGGTTGCGCAAGATCGCCTTCAGCACCCCGACATTGCGCGGCGTCGTCGTGACGACCTGCTGGGGATGATCGCCCAGACGCAGCGCAAATTGCAGCATGTCCCAGGTGTCGTCGGCCTTCTTCCACTTGGCCAGCTCGTCCGCCCAGGCGGCATCGAACTGCGGCCCGCGCAGGGCCTCCGGCTCATGCGCCGAATAGACGGTCGCGGTCGCGCCATTGGGCCAGACCAGCCGGCGCCGCCCTGCTTCCCACACCGGGCGGCGGTCGGGCGGGCAGCAGGCCAGGATGCCGCTGTCGCCCATCACCATCACCTCGCGGCCCTGATCGAAGGTCTCGGCCACCAGCGCCACGCGGCGCGCGCGCCCGGGCGCGTCCGGGGTCGCGCCCTCGACCTGCGCGCGCACCCATTCGGCCCCGGCGCGGGTCTTGCCCGCCCCGCGCCCGCCCATGATGACCCAGGACTTCCAGTCGCCCTCGGGGGGCAACTGGTGCGGCAGGGCCCAGAACTCGAACAGCCATGGCAGGCTGGCCAGCGCATTGTCCGACAGCCCGCCGATGAAGGCATCAACCTCCTCCGGCCCGGCGCAGGCAAGCCAGGCGGCGCCCGATTTCGTCCCGTGCCGCGTCGAGATCGAGCGTTCCGGGCCCGACCCTGCCGGCGATGTCCTTGCGAAGCTTGTCAACGCGGTTCCTCTCCTCCAGCACCAGCGCCGTGGCGACGCGCAGATCGCGCACCGCCTTGCCGGTCTTCTCGGCCTGCTCGACATTGCCGCTGCGCAAGTCGATCCGCAGCCTGTGCAGCTCTTCGGCGACCTCGCGGAAGATTTCCCCCGCGACATCGATGGCTTGGTCTGCGCTCAGAAAATCGTCGCCCTCGCCCCCGGCGACAAAGGGGCCGTCCCCGCAGCCGTGACGCTCCGGTTCAAAACCTGTGTCCATGTAGTGATGCCCTGCCCCTCGGTGCCTGTCCGCACGAGCGGGAAACGAAAAAGCGGCCCGCGGGCTTTCGCCCCGGCCGCTTGCCCACCTCTCCCAGCATGTCGAATATGTATCCCGGACCGTTCGCAAAGTCAATCCGGAACGGCGCGCACCCCTTGCATCTTGGAAAGATCGTCCATCTTTATCATAGACTTACGACCCGCAACACCGGACCGGCCGCCCGGCAACACCCCCCGCTTGCCCTGCCGCCGGTGCCGCAACCGGGCGGATGAAAGCGCGCGATCCGGGGCAGGCACCCGGACCGCTGCCGACAATGATTCCCTCAGTCCCCCTGCACCGGGGTTTCGGCATCCTCGCCGCGCTGGCGCTCGATCTCGCGCCAGCGGGCGACATTGGCCTCGTGTTCGGCAAGCGTTGCCGCAAAGGCGTGCCCGCCCGATCCGTCGGCCACGAAATACAGGTAAGGGCTTTCCGCAGGCTTCAGCGCAGCCTGGATGGCGGCCTTGCCAGGGTTGGCGATGGGGGTCGGGGGCAGGCCCGGCACCAGATAGGTGTTATAGGGCGTGCGCCGGGCCAGTTCCGAACGGCGCAGGCCGCGGTCCAGGATCTCCTTCCCGCCGGTCACGCCATAGATGACCGTGGGATCGGTTTGCAGGCGCATCCCTTCGCGCAGCCGGTTGACGAACACCGCCGCCACGGTCGGCCGCTCGGCCGCGATGCCGGTTTCCTTTTCCACGATCGAGGCCATGATCAGGGCCTCCTCGGGCGTGCGATAGGGCAGGCCGAATGGCCGCGCCTCCCATGCCGCCGACAGGATCGCGGTCTGCGCGTCGCGCATCCGCTCGACCAATGCGCGCCGCTGGGCGCCGCGTTCCACCTCATAGGTGTCAGGGGCCAGCGATCCTTCGGGCGGCACCGGGCCGGGATTGCCTTCTAGGAACGCCGCCTGCCTGATCCCCTCGACCACCTGCCAGGCGGTCGTGCCCTCGGCCACCACGACGCGCAGCCGCGTGCCGGGCTTGGCCTGGGCCTGGGCGATCGCCTCGGGCGGCTGCTCGCCGGCCGGGTTGTATTTCACCCGGTCCTCATAGCGCCCGCTCTGCGCATCGAGATCGCGCAGCACGACCGCGTTCTCCCGCACCCCGATCCGAAAGACGACCTCGGTCCCGCAGGTGGACGGCCCGCCCGCGGTGATCGTGTCAACGATGTCCTTCATGCTGGCATGGGGCGGCACCAGATAGCTGCCGTATTTCAGCGCGCCCGCCTTGCCGGCGTAATCGGCGCCCGTGCGCAGGATATAGGGCGAACGGATCACCCCCTGCGCCAGCAACTGATCGCTCACCTCGGCCAGCCGGGCGTTCTGCGGCACCTCGACGCACTGGGCCACGGCGCTCGGCCCCGGCGCGGCATACTGGTTGCGCCCCCAGGCGACCGCCACCGCCACCGCCACCAGGATGACGACCAGCAGCGTCAGCGCGTTCGAGGCGATGGCCCGCCACATCAGTCGCGGACCCTGCCGATGACGAGGCTGGCATTGGTGCCGCCGAAACCAAAGCTGTTGGACAGCGCCACGTCGATCCGCCGCCGCACCGCGGCATTGGCGGCCAAGTCGATCGGCGTCTCACGCGCCGGATTGTCCAGGTTGATCGTCGGCGGGGCGATCTGGTCGCGGATCGCCAGGATGCAGAAGATCGCCTCGACCGCCCCCGCCGCGCCCAGCAGGTGCCCGATCGAGGATTTGGTGGAGGACATGGTGACGCCCCGCGCGTGATCGCCCAGCAGCCGTTCCACCGCGCCCAGCTCGATCACGTCGGCCATGGTGCTGGTGCCGTGGGCGTTGACATAATCCAGCGCCTCGGCACCCAGCCCCGCCCGCCTCAGCGCGGCGGTCATGGACCGAAAGCCCCCGTCGCCATCCTCGGAAGGCGCGGTGATGTGATAGGCATCGCCCGACAGCCCGTAACCCAGCACCTCGGCATAGATCCGGGCGCCGCGGGCCTTGGCATGCTCGTATTCCTCCAGCACGACGACACCCGCGCCCTCGCCCATGACAAAGCCGTCGCGGTCCGCGTCCCAGGGGCGCGACGCCGCCTTGGGATCGTCCTCGCGCCTGGTGGACAGCGCCTTGCAGGCATTGAAGCCGGCGATGCCGATCTCGCTGATCGGGGCCTCGGCCCCGCCGGCAACCATCACATCCGCATCGTCCAGCGCGATCAGCCGCGCCGCGTCGCCGATGGCGTGGGCGCCGGTCGAACAGGCGGTGACGACCGCATGGTTCGGCCCCTTGAAGCCGAAGCGGATCGAGACCTGCCCGGAGACGAGATTGATGAGCGCGCCGGGAATGAAGAAGGGCGAGACGCGTTTTGGCCCGCGTTCGCGGATCAGCACGGCCGTCTCGGCGATCGAGGTCAGCCCGCCGATGCCGCTGCCGATCATCACGCCGGTGCGCTCGCGCTCGGCCTCGGATGCAGGGCGCCAGCCGGAATCCTCCACCGCCTGCTGGGCTGCGGCCATCCCGTAAAGGATGAAGTCGTCCACCTTGCGGCGGTCCTTCGGCTCCATCCAGTCGTCGGGGTTGAAGCTGCCGTCCGAGCCGTCGCCGGACGGGATCTCGCAGGCATATTTCGTCACCACGTCCTTGGGATCGAAGCGGGTGATCGGACCCGCGCCCGACTGCCCCGACAGCAGCCGCGACCAGGTCTGTTCGACCCCGCAAGCCAGCGGCGTGACCATTCCAAGCCCGGTGACGACGACCCTGCGCATGGCGTTCCTTCCCAATGGTCCAACTGCCGCTCAATACACAGCCGTCCGTTGCGGCGCAACGCGCCAGCATCAGGCCCGCGGCCTTGACGGCGGGAACTTTCCGTGCCCCATCCTGTTGATCGCGCAACCGATCCGCCCTGCCTGCGTGCTGTCGCAGGCGCTGGCGGGCGATCACCCGCACCCGATTGGGGAAACCGTTCGATGAGCACCCAGACCCAGGCCCGCGCCCAGGCCGCGCTGCCCGAACTTCAATCCGTGACGGCGATCGTCCTGCCCGAACCGGCGGCCGAGGTGGCGCGGCTGGACGATGCGCCCGCCGCGGTGGCCGCGGAGATCCGCCGCCGGATGGACGAGATCGACCTGCGCGACACCGCATCCATCGTCCATTTCGGATCGCGCGCCCAGGCGGGGCTGCAGGAAATCAGCCAGGCGATGCTGGCCGATGTCAAGAACAAGGATGTCGGCCCGGCGGGCGATTCCCTGCGCGACATCGTCTCGACCATCCGCGGGTTTTCCATCGACGAGCTGGACGTGCGGCGCGAACGGTCCTGGTGGGAACGCCTGACGGGCCGGGCCGCGCCCTTTGCCCGCTTCGTGGCCGGCTATGAACAGGTGCAGGGCCAGATCGACCGCATCACCAGCGATCTTGAGCGTCACCAGCACACGCTGCTCAAGGACATCAAGGCGCTGGACGTGCTGTATGAACGCACGCTGGCCTTCTATGACGAACTGGCGCTCTACATCGCGGCCGGAGAGGAAAAGCTGCGCGAGCTGGACAGCCGGACCATTCCCGCCAAGGAAGCCGCGCTGCAGGCGGCGGCGCCCGACGGCAATGTGATCGAGGCGCAGGAACTGCGCGATCTGCGCGCCATGCGCGACGATCTCGAACGGCGGGTGCATGACCTGAAACTGACGCGGCAGGTCACGATGCAGTCGCTGCCCTCGATCCGGCTGGTGCAGGAAAACGACAAGTCGCTGGTCACCAAGATCAGCTCGACCCTGGTCAACACGGTGCCGCTGTGGGAAACCCAGCTGGCCCAGGCGGTGACGATCCAGCGCGGCGCGCAGGCGGCCGGTGCCGTCAGGCAGGCCACCGACCTGACCAACGACCTGCTGACCGCCAATGCCCGCAACCTGCGCGAGGCGAACACCCGCATCCGCACGGAAATGGAACGGGGCGTGTTCGACATCGAATCGGTGCGCACCGCCAATGCCGAACTGATCGCCACGATCGAGGATTCGCTGCGCATCGCCGATGAGGGAAAGGCCCGCCGCGCCGCCGCCGAGATGGACCTGCAGAAGATGGAGGCAGAGCTGCGCCAGACCCTTGCCGCGCCGCGTGCCGCCAGTTCCAGCCCGGCCGCCGGGCCGTCGGGCGCCATGCCCGCCGGGCGCCCGTGATCCGGGCGCAACAGGCCATCCTGCCGTGACATCGCCTGTCCCGGGCCGCGCGCCCGTCCTGCCGGGGCGTCCGCTTGTCGCCGCGCTGATGCTGGCGCTGGCCGCCTGTGCCGCGCCCGCCCTGCCCGCGCCGCCCCTCGTGCCGGTGCCTGCGCCGCTGGCGCGTCCCGTGCCCGCCTCGGCCCGCCCGCCCCATCTTTCGCAGGCCGAATTGCGCCGCCGCCGCGCCATGGCCATCGGCGACAGCGCCCCCGCCGCGCGGCCCAGCGATGCCAGCCGCACGATGGGCCAGTATCTGAAGGGTATTCAGGATACCCTGCTGGCCCGCGGCCTGTTGCGCACCGATGACGGCACGGCCATCCCGACCACGGCGGCCCGGCTGGTCGATGATTTCGTGCAGATCGCCTTGCGCGACGAATACCAGATGACGCAGGGCCGCCTCGTGCCGCGCGTTCATTCCGCGCCGCTGCGCCGCTGGGGCGTGCCCGTCGGCATCAGCATCGTCTTTGGCGATTCCGTTCCCGAGGCGCAGCGCGGGCGCGACCGGGCCGCCATCGCCGATTACGCGGCGCGCCTTGGCCGCATCACCGGCCATCCGCTGCGGCTCAAGGACGAGGGGGGCAATCTCGTCGTGCTGGTCCTGAACGAGGATGAGCGGCGCGCCATCGGCCCGCGCCTGGCCGGGCTGGTGCCGGGCATCCCCGGCCCCGACATGCGCGCGATCGAGAATCTGGCGCCGCAGAACTACTGCACCGTCTTTGCCTATTCGTCCGGGACCGGCGCCAGCTATACCAACGCCGTCGCCGTGATCCGGGCCGAACTGCCCCAGCCCCTGCGCACCAGCTGCTTTCACGAGGAACTGGCCCAGGCGCTGGGCCTGGCCAATGACAGCCCCGATGCGCGCCCCTCGATCTTCAACGACGACGAGGAATTCGCGCTGCTGACGCGCCATGACGAGTTACTGCTGAAGATGCTGTATGACCCGCGCCTGCGCCCCGGCATGACCGAGGCCGAGGCCCTGCCCATCGTGCAGGCGATCGCGGCGGAACTGGCGCGCTGAGTGCGGCGGAACGCCCGCGCGTTCCCGCGCGTTCCCGCCCCGACCTCAAGCGGAGGAAACCCATGGTTTTCGACTTTCTGACCGGCGAATTCATCGACGTGATCGAATGGGTGGACGACACCCGCGACACGATGGTGTGGCGCTATGAAGCCCGCGGGCGGGCGATCAAATACGGCGCCAAGCTGACCGTGCGCGAGGGGCAGGCCGCCGTGTTCATCCATGAGGGGCAGCTGGCGGATGTGTTCGGCCCTGGCCTTTACATGCTGGAAACCAACAACCTGCCGATCCTGACGCGGCTCCAGCACTGGGATCATGGCTTCCGCAGCCCGTTCAAGTCGGAAATCTATTTCGTCAACACGACCCGGTTCAACGACCTGAAATGGGGCACGCGCAACCCGATCATGGCGCGCGATCCCGAATTCGGCCCGGTGCGGCTGCGCGCCTTCGGCACCTATTCGATGCGCGTGACCGACCCGGCCGCCTTCATGCGTGAAATCGTGGGGACCGACGGCGAATTCACCGCCGACGAGATCAGCTATCAGCTGCGCAACGTCATCGTCGAGGCGTTCTCGCGCCTTCTGGCTTCCTCCGGCATCCCGGTCCTCGACATGGCGGCGAATACCCAGCAGCTGGGGCAGATGGTCGCCAAGGCGATCCAGCCGACCGTGGCCCAGTATGGCCTGACCCTGCCAGAATTTTATATCGAGAACATATCGTTGCCCGACGAGGTGGAGCGCATGCTCGACAAGCGCACCTCGATGGGGATCGTCGGCGATCTCGGCCGGTTCGGCCAATATGCCCAGACCGAAGCGATGCTGAACGCATCCACCCAGAACGGGGGGATGGGGGCGGGCCTTGGGGCCGGCCTGGGCGCCGCGCTGGGCATGGGCATGCGCGGCCCCTGGGGGCAGATGGCCGCCCAGCAGCAGCCCCCCGCCCTCCAGCCGCAGCCGGGCATGATCGCCGGTCCCTCGGCGCCGTCCGAAACCGTCTGGCACATCGCGCTCGACGGGGCCGCCAGCGGCCCATACAGCAAGGCCGACCTGGGACGGCTGATGAACGAGGGCCGCTTCAGCCGCGACACGCTGGTCTGGACGCCCGGACAGGACGGCTGGAAAGAGGCTGACGAGGTGCCTGCCCTGGGCCAGCTGTTCACCATGCTGCCCCCGCCCCTGCCGCAGAAATAAAACTGCGCGACCAGCGGCGGGAGAGATCCCGCGGGTCCGGGGGGCTGGCCCCCGGACCGCCCGCGCCATCAGCGGAAAGGCCCCATGCCGACGCCCCAGATTGAACATCGCTATCCGTGCGAGAACTGCGGCGCGAGCCTGCAATTCAGCCCTGGCCAGAACGCCCTGACCTGCCCCTATTGCGGACATGTCCAGACCATTTCGCCGGGCGCAGGCCGCGCCCCTGCGCGGCAGGCGGCGGGCGGGGCCGAGGGGCAGGACGCGCTGCTGCGCGATCCGCGCACCGGCCGCGCGATTCAGTGGGACGCCGGCCACAAGGCGCCGGATCTGGCGGAAATCCCGCTGGCGCAGGGTTTGCAGATCGACCGCGGATCGGACCTTGCGCAGACGGTGCGCACTATGTCCTGCCCCAACTGCGGTGCCCGGATCGAGATCGACGGCAGCAATCATGCCGGCCTTTGCCCCTTCTGCGCCACGCCGGTCGTCACCGACACGGGAACGGCCCGCCTGCTCAAGCCGCAAGGGGTGCTGCCCTTCCTGCTGACCGAGGATCAGGCCCGCGCCGCGCTGGACGACTGGCTCAAGGGGTTGTGGTTCGCCCCGAGCGGCCTGACGCAATATGCGCGCCGCGGGCGGCGGATGCAGGGCGTCTATTCACCCTTCTGGACTTTCGATGCCCAGACCCGCAGCCGCTATCAGGGCCTGCGGGGCGATCACTATTTCGAGACGGTCCATGTCACGCAGGAGGTGAACGGCCGCCTGCAGCAGGTTCCCCAGCAGGTCATGCGCACGCGCTGGACCCGCGTCGCCGGCCAGGTGGCGCGCGGCTTCAATGATGTGCTGGTGCTGGCCTCATCCTCGCTGCCGCGGCGGTTCACCGATGCGCTGGCGCCGTGGGATCTGTCGCATATGGTCAGCTATGATCCGCAATATCTGGCCGGCTTTCAGGCCGAAAGCTATACGGTGCCGCTGGCCGAAGGCCATGCCATCGCCCGGCAGGAAATGGGCGGCGTGATCGGCATGGACGTGCGGCGCGACATGGGCGGCGATGTCCAGCAGATCGAGGCGCTGGATACCGAGTTTTCCGCCGAGACGTTCAAGCATGTCCTGCTGCCGATCTGGCTTGCGGCCTATAAATACAACGGGCAGAGCTATCGCTTCGTCGTCAATGGCCAGTCCGGCCGGGTGCAGGGTGATCGCCCCTGGTCGGCATGGAAGATTGCCCTGGCCGTCATCCTGGGGCTTGCCGCGCTGGCGGCGCTGATATGGGCGGCCGAGCGCGGGGGTTATGTCCAGATCGGCGGCGTCTCGGGCGGATATGTCACCATGCCGGACGGGCCGGGCGCCTTCGGCCTGCCGGGCGGCTTGTCCGGTTCTGGCGGCTATGTGATCCGCGGCTACTGACAGGGCGGGGTTGGCCGGCCCTCCTTGGGCGGGGCCGGCTGAGCACTGGCCGGGCGCGGCTCACCACAGGGCGCTGCGCTGGCGCCCCAGGGCCGGATGGCCGCCTGTTCGCACTCCTTCCCGCAGGGCGCGGCACACGGCACCCGGACACCGCTTTCTGCCGCCTGCCCCGTGCACAGGGCCACGGCCAGCCACGCCCCAATGGGGCGCATCGCTCGCGCCCACCGGCCCCAACGCCCAGCCCCGGCATCGCCGCTGCGCCGCCAAGGCGCGATCGGCGGCGACGGCCCGGCCGGCTCGTCGTTGCGTCGGCGCACAGCTCCCCTGCCTGCACAGGCCCTTCAACGTAGCGGCCGGGCACGGCGCAATCCTCAGGCCCCCTTCCCTTGCGCGCGGCCTTTGCAGGGCAGGCCATGCGGCCCCTGTCTGCAAAAATCCCGCGCCCATGGGCGGGCAGGCGCGGGGGCGCGCCCCCTTTTCCGACGCCGCGCCTGCGCCTATAGGGCGCAGCGGCAAGGAAAGGCTGCGCAATGATCCTCTGTTCGGGCGAATCGCTGATCGACATGGTTCCCCAGCCGGACGGGACGCTGCGCCCCCTGCCCGGCGGCGCCGTCTATAACACCGCGGTGGCGCTGGGGCGGCTGGGGGCGCCGACGGCCTATCTGTGGCCGATCTCGCGCGACGGCTTTGGCGAGGCGCTGCTGGGCCCGCTGGCCAAGGCGGGGGTGGACACGGCTCGCTGCCCGCGCACCGACCGCCTGACGACGCTGGCCGTCGTCAGCCTTGCAGGGGGCGATGCGCGCTATTCCTTTTATGACGAGGGTTCGGCCGGCCGGATGTTTGCCGATGCCGACCTGCCTGCCCTGCCCCCTGGCCTGGCGGCGCTGTTCATCGGCGGGATCAGCCTTGTCCCCGACCCTTGCGGCGCGACGATCGAGACGCTGGCGGCGCGCGCGGCCCAGGCAGGGGTGCCGGTCATGCTGGACCCGAACATCCGCCCGTTCTTTGTCGGGGACGAGAACGCCTATCGCGCCCGGCTCGACCGGCTGTTCGGCCTTGCCTCGATCGTCAAGCTGTCGGGCGACGATCTTGACTGGCTCTGGCCGGGGGACAGTGCCGAGGGTGCTGCCCGGCGGCTCATGGCGCGAGGTGTGCGGCTGGTGCTGACCACCAGCGGCGCGCAGGGCGCCGCCGCCCATACCGCCGCTTTGCGCCTTGCCGCGCCCGCGATGCGGGTTCAGGTCGCCGACACGATCGGGGCGGGCGATACCTTCAACGCCGGGATGCTGGACGCGCTGCACCGCGCCGGGGCGCTGGGCCGGCTGGACCGGCTGGACGAGCCGGCCCTGTCCGCGGCGCTGGCCCATGCGGCGCGCGCAGCCGCCCTGACCGTCTCGCGCCCCGGCGCCGATCCGCCCTGGGCGCACGAGCTGGCCTGACGCCCGCCCGGCGCCGGCTGCTTGCTCAGCCCCGGCCCGCGCGGCGCGCCGCCCTTGCGGCCGACAGGGTTTCGATGCGCAGGCGCAGCGCCTCGGTCAGCGCCTCGCGCGGCAGGCCGGTTTCACGCGCAAGGCGCAGCAGCCCGAAATGGACCCGCGCGATTTCCTGATAATAGCGCGCAAAGGTATAGTTGATCGACGCCCCCGCCACGGCGCCGAATACCGGCGTCGCCTGCGCCGCCAGCTTCTGGCCCAGCACGCCCGCAAAGCGCGGCGCGATGCGCGCGATCAGCGTCTGCACGCTTTGCCCCGTGATCGACAGCCGCGCCGCGACCAGGCCCAGATCGGCCCCGTCGTCATCCGACATCGGCCCGGCCGCGGCAAAGACGCGCAGCGCCTCGATCCGCGTTTCCTCGGCGCTCGCGTCAAAGCCGTATTCCTCGGCGATCCCCAGGATCGAGCGCAGCAGCATCGTCACCGACAGGGGCAGCTCGACCATCGCGGCCGGCAATCCGCCCACGCCCCCCGCCGCCCCCGTCACCGCCGAGGCAAGCCGGTTGAACCAGTCGCCCCGGTCGCGCACCACCCGGCGCGAGCGGCTGGCGGCGCGGAACGCCCGGTCCAGCGCCGTCATCGCCAGATCGTCCAGGCGGCTGCGCACGAAGGCCGGCAACCGTTCGATCAGCCCCTGCGCGCTGCCGCCGACCGCTGCCAGCAGATCCATGCCCAGCCCCCCGGCGGCGACATAGCGCCGGGCCAGGCGGTCCACCTCGGCATGGACGGAAGGATCGTCGATGGGGGGCAGGATCGCCTGCCGGGGGGTGATGGAATGTGCTGTCATCGGGTCTGTCCTTGGCGTTCGGCATGGTCGCGGGGCGCGCGCCGGGGTGCTGCGGGCGCATCGACCTGGGTGCAGGCCGGTTGCAGCGCCGGCAGCTGCCCGATCTCGGCCAGCCCGGCCAGCACCGCGGCGCCGGTTTCGCGCTCGACCCGGCCCCGCAGGTCAACCCATGCGCCGGGGCGAAGTTCCAGCCCCAGAACCCGGTCGGGATTGGTGGGGGGCGGCATCTCCACCCCCTCCAGCCGGGCAAAGCCGAAGCGGGAATAATAGGGCGCATCGCCCACCAGCATGACCCGCGCCCATCCCATCGCGCGGGCGCGCGCCAGGCTCTCGCGCATCAGCAGGCCGCCCAGCCCCTCGCCCTGGGCGGTGGGATGGACAGCCACCGGCCCCAGCAGCAGCACCGGCCGCGCCGCCACGCGCACCGGCCAATAGCGAATCGCCCCGGCCAGCGTGCCACCGTCCCCGCGCAGGATCAGGCACAGATCGCGGACGGGCGGCACCCCATCGCGCAGGCGATAAGATGACAGCGCGGTGCGGCCCGGCGCAAAGCACAGGTCGAGCAACGCCTCGACAGCGGGCGTGTCGGCATCGGTTTCGGGGCACAGGTCATACATAGGGGGCGCGCATCATGCAGGCAGTCGGCGCGCGCTTAGCATCCGGGGGGCCGGGTTGAACGACAAATCCGCATGCGCGCGAGCGGTTGCGGCGGGCGCGCCGCGCAGGCAGGATGCCCGCGAACCAGTCAGGACCGAGGCCCGCGCATATGTTCTATCGTCCTGAATCGGGCCATGGCCTGCCCCACAACCCCTGGAATGCCATCGTCGCGCCGCGCCCGATCGGCTGGCTCTCGACCAGGGGGCGGCTGGGCGACAACCTGGCGCCCTATTCCTTCTTCAACGCCACCGCCTATGTGCCGCCGCAGGTGATGTTCGCCTCGACCGGGCAGAAACCCGACCGCCCCGGCACCAAGGACACCGTGGCGCAGATCGCGGAAAGCCGGGTGTTCTGCGTCAACATCGCCGACGGCGCCCTGCGCGACGCGATGAACGCCTCGACCTCGGCCCAGCCGGCGGGGGTCAGCGAATTCGCCCTGGCCGGCGTCACCCCCGCGCCCTGCGAGACGATCGACTGCCCCCGCGTGGCCGAGGCTGCGGCCTCGATCGAATGCCGGGCAACCCGCATCATCCGCCAGGCGGGCGAGGCAAACCACATCGTGCTGGGCGTCGTCACCGGCATCCATATCCGCCCCGACTGCCTTGAGGCCGGCCGCTTCCGCCCGCCCTCGGGCTGGCTGGCGCGGCTCGGCTACAAGGATTACTGCATCGTCACCGACCTGTTCGAGATGGACCGCCCCGCATGAAGCCCCACAGCGCCCAGCCCCGCAAGGATCTGCGCGACTATATCCGCAGCATCGTGGATTTCCCCCATGAGGGGATCGTCTTCCGCGACGTGACCACCCTGTTCGCGGATGCGCGCGGCTTTCGCATGGCGGTCGATCAGCTGCTCTCGCCCTATGCCGGGGTGGATATCGACAAGGTCGTGGGGCTCGAGGCGCGCGGCTTCATCCTGGGGGGGCGGTTGCGCACCAGCTGTCCACCGGATTCGTGCCGATTCGCAAGAAGGGCAAGCTGCCCGGCGCGGTCATCAGCCAGGCCTATCAGCTCGAATACGGCGAGGCGGTGATGGAGATTCACGATGACGCCCTCTCGGCGGGCGACCGGGTGCTGATCGTCGATGACCTGCTGGCGACGGGCGGCACGGCGCGCGCCGCGATCGACCTGTGCCGGCGGCTGGGGGCCGAGGTGGTCGGCGCGGCCTTCGTGATCGACCTGCCTGAACTGGGCGGGCGCCGCGTGGTCGAGGATGCGGGGGTCGAGGTTCACGCCCTGACCCAGTTCGACGGCCACTAGGCGGCGCGTGCCCGCGCCTCGGGGCTGGGAAAGACCCGGTCATAGGCCCAGTTGAAGCCGTAGCCATAGACGATATAAAAGGCCGCAACCGACAGGTCGAACAGCAGCGCCTGCCACAGCGAGGCGTCCAGCATCCAGGCCACAAAGGGCAGCAGGATGACCAGCAGCCCGCCCTCGAACAGGACGGCATGCAGTGCGCGGACGGGGTGGGATTTCAGCGTGGTGCCAGCCAGCCGCAGCATCGCCCGGTCAAAGAGCAGGTTATAGGCATAGTTCCACCCCGTCGCCACCAGCGACGAGACCACCCCGACGACGCCCAGCGCATGCGGGTCAAAGCCGACAACCAGCCACCCGCCCCCGACCAGGAAGATCAGGCCGATCAGTTCGAACAGGATGACGTGGCGGATGCGGTCGGCGGTGCTGCGCATGGGATGGGCCCCCTTGATGCGGGCCGTCCCGGATGCCGCCCATGACGGGGAAAGGTCGTCCTTTCGCGCGTCCCTATAGCCGCCGCTCCGGCCCCGATCAAGCCAGCACCGCGCCGGGGTTCATGATGCCCGAGGGGTCCAGCGCCGCCTTGATCGCCCGCATCGCCGCCAGCCGCGCCGGATCGCCCCAACGCGCCAGATCGGCGGCCTTGAGCCGCCCGACCCCGTGTTCGGCCGAAAACGACCCGCCGCGGTCCACGACCATCTGATGCACGGCTTCCTGCACCCGCGGGCGCAGCGCGTCATAATCCTCGCGCCGCCGGCCGGCCGCGGGAAAGACGTTGTAGTGAAGGTTGCCGTCGCCCAGATGGCCAAAGCAGTTCACGCGCATGTCGCCCATCCCCGCCAGCATCGCGCCCGCATCCTCGATGAAGCGCGGGATTTCCGACAAGGGCAGGCTGATGTCATGCGAGGACACCACGCCGATGCGGCGGTTCGCCTCGGGCAGATGCTCGCGCAGCGACCAGAATTCGCCCGCCTGCGCGCCCGACTGCGCCACCGCCCCGTCCGTGACAAGGCCCGTTCCCATCGCCTGTTCCAGCAGGCCCGTCAGTGCCTCGTCCGGCCCCAGCCCCTCGGGCAGCGACAGTTCGAGCAGCACCGACCAGGGCGCGCCGGGCAGCGGCTGGCGGATGGCCGGCAGCGTTTCGGCCAGGAAATCCAGCCCGACACCCGAGATCAGCTCGAATGTCGTGACGCAGCCCGCAAACCGCCCCTGCGCCAGCGCCAGCAGCGCCAGCGCCTCGGCCGGGCCGGGCACGGCCAGCATCGCCGTGGCGATCCCCGCAGGCAGCGGCGCCATGCGCAGACTGGCGGCGGTGATGATGCCCAGCGTCCCCTCGCCCCCGATCAGCAGATCGCGCAGGGAATAGCCGGTGTTGTCCTTGCGCAGCCGCCTCAGCTCGCGCAGGATCGAGCCATCCGGCAGCACCGCCTCGATCCCCAGGCACAGCGCACGGGCATTGCCCCAGCGCAGCACCGCCGTCCCACCGGCATTGGCCGCCAGCACCCCGCCGATCTGGGCCGTCCCCTGGCTGGCGATGGACAGGGGAAACATCCGCCCCGCCTGTTGCGCGGCATCCTGGGCAGCCGCCAGGGTGCAGCCTGCCTCGGCAACCAGAACGTCTTCCTCGGGCCAGACGGCCCGCACCGCGGCCATGCGTTCCAGCGACAGGACCAGCGGCGCGGGGCCGGCCGGCATCACCGATCCGCCGACCAGCCCCGTGCCGCCGCCCCGCGGCACGATCGCCACCCGCGCGGCCGCGCAGGCCCGGACGATGGCCGCAACCTCATCAACCGACCGAGGCGCCGCGACCAGCCCCGCCTGCCCGCGATAGCGGCCGCGCGGCTCGTCCAGATAGCGGTCCTCGGGCGGGCGCAGCACCCCTGCGGGCAAGCAGGCGGCAAGACGTTCATCGGCGGCTACAAGGCTCATCTTCGGTCCAGAAATATCCCGGGGTCCGGGGCAGCGCCCCGGCCCTTACCCCACATCGGTCCGCCCGCGCCGGTCAGGGCGCAGGCTGGAATACAGCACATGATTGCGCCAGCGGCCGTTGATCTGCAGATAGCCCTCTGCCACGCCCTCATAGTTGAAGCCCGCGCTTTCCAGCACCCCCCGGCTCGCCGCGTTCTCGGGCAGGCAGGCCGCCTCGAGCCGCGACAGGTCCATCGGGCCGAAGGCATGGGCAACGACCGCGGCCAGCGCCTCGCGCATATAGCCCTGGCGTGCAAAGGGCACGCCTACCCAATAGCCCAGCGTCCCTGTCTGCGCGGGCCCCCGGCGGATCGTGTCCAGCGTCACCGCGCCGACCAGCACGCCATCGCGGCGGATCATGAACAGCGGCAAGGCCGTGCCCGCCCGGCTGGCGCGCGCCGCCCAATAGACGCGGTTGGCAAAGGCGCGGCGGCTGAGATGATCGGCGTGCCAGACCGGCTCCCACGGGGTCAGAAAGGCCCTGCTCTGCTCGCGCAGGCCCGTCCAAGCCTTGAAATCGCCATGCGCCGGCAGGCGCAGCACCATGCGTTCCGTTTCAAGCCGCGGCGGGGCGCTGCGGCGCAGGAACATCAGGCGGCAAGCCTCTGGGCCAGGACATCGCGGGCCGGGGCGCGGCGGACCGGGCCGTAAAGGGCCAGCGCCGGGCGGGCGGCGGCGATGATGCGGGCAGCATGGGCGCGCACCTCGGCGGCCGACACCGCCTCGATGCGCTCGGCGACCTCGGCGGCATCGGGAACGCGCCCCCAGATCGCCAGCGCCCGTGCCATCCGTTCGGCCTGCGCCGAGGGGCTTTCCAGCCCCATCAGCAACCCCGCCCTGAGCTGCGCCTTGGCCCGCGCGATCTCCGGCTCGGACAGGTCCTCGGCAGAGCGGCGGATCTCGTCGATGGTCAGATGCGCCAGATCGGCGACCTGATCGCCCGATGTGCCGGCATAGATCGTGACCATGCCGGTGTCGTCATGAAAGCCCGACTGGGCAAAGATAGAATAGCACAGGCCCCGTTCCTCGCGGATCTTCTGGAAAAGGCGCGAGGACATCCCGCCCCCCAGGGCCGAGGTCCAGATCTGCGCGGCGTAGAAATCGGGGTCCATGTAGCCCGGCCCCTCGAAGCCCAGGGCGAAATGCGCCTGCTCGAGCCGCTTGACGCGGCGCGCCTCGGTCCCCTGCCAGCGCGCGGGCTCGCGCGGGGCCGAGGCCAGGGGGGACAGATGGCCGAACAGCTGTTCGGCCTGGCGCACCAGCGCGTCGTGATCGACGGCCCCGGCAGCAGCCACGATCATCCGGCCCGGCCCGTAATGCTCGGCCACAAAGGCGGCCAGGTCGGCGCGCGAGAAGCTTTCCACCCGCTCGGCCGGGCCGAGGATGGTGCGCCCCATCGCCTGGTCGGGATAGGCGGCCTCTTGCAGCCAGTCGAAGATCACGTCATCGGGCGTGTCCAGCGCCTGCCCGATCTCGGACAGGATGACGCCGCGCTCAACCTCGATCTCGCGCCCGTCGAAGGACGGGTTCAGCACGATATCGGCCAGCACGTCCAGCGCCAGCGGCACATCGGCGGCCAGCACGCGGGCATAATAGGCGGTCGTGTCGCGCGAGGTATAGGCGTTGATATAGCCGCCCACATCCTCGATCACCTCGGCGATCTGCAGGGCCGACCGGCGGGCCGTCCCCTTGAAAGCCATGTGTTCGAGGAAATGGGCGATACCGTTCTGCTCGGCCCGCTCGTCGCGGCCCCCCGCCCCGACCCAGATGCCGACCGAGGCCGAATGAAGCCCCGCCATCAGGCGCGAGGCGATGCGCAGGCCGTTGGGCAGGGTGGTGATCTGGATGTCGCTCAAGCCATTCTCCGTTCAAGGATCAGGGACTTAAGCGCCTCGCTGTCATTTTCAACCCGCGTGACCCGTTCGGGCAGGCCGGCCATCCGCGCCATATGCGCCGGCAGCGCGGGGCGCAGGCCGATGGCCTGTTCCACCGCATCGGGAAACTTGGCCGGATGGGCGGTGGCGAGCGTGATCATCGGCACCCCCTGCCGGCGGTGTTCGTCCGCGACCTTTACCCCGACGGCGGTATGGGGGCAGACGACCTGCCCCGTCTCGGCGCGGACACGGGCGATGGTCGACAGGGTCTCGGCCTCGGAGGCGCGGCCCGAGTCGTAGAGCTCGCGCAGATGCTCCATCGCGCCCTGGCTGATGGCAAAGCCACCCGCCCGCAGATCCTCCATCAGCTGCGCAACCGCCGCCCCGTCCCCGTCATAGGCCAGAAACAGCGCCCGTTCGAAATTGGAACTGACCTGGATATCCATCGAGGGCGAAACCGACGGCTCGACCCGGCCCACCTGATAACGGCCGGTCCGCATGGCGCGGTCGAGGATGTCGTTCTGGTTCGTCGCGATCACCAGCCGGTCGACCGGCAGCCCCATCGCCCGCGCGATCGTCCCGGCAAAGATGTCGCCGAAATTGCCGGTCGGCACGGTGAAGCTGACGGGGCGGTGCGGCGCGCCCAGGCTGACGGCGCCGGTGATGTAATAGACGACCTGCGCCAGCACCCGGGCCCAGTTGATGCTGTTGACCCCCGCCAGCCCGACCCCGTCGCGGAAGGGATGGTCGTTGAACAGATCCTTGAGCCGCGCCTGCGCGTCATCGAAAGTGCCGTCAATGGCCAGCGCATGCACATTGGCATCGTCCGGCGTCGTCATCTGCCGGCGCTGCACCTCGCTGACGCGGCCATGGGGATAGAGGATGAACACATCCACGTTGGGCAGGCCGCGGAACGCCTCGATCGCGGCCGAGCCGGTGTCGCCCGAGGTCGCGCCGACGATGGTGATGCGCCGCCCCTCGCGCGCCAGGGCGATCTGGAACAGCTGGCCGATCAGCTGCATCGCGAAATCCTTGAAGGCCAGCGTCGGGCCATGGAACAGTTCCAGCAGGTGATGGCCGGGCGCCAGCTGCACCAGCGGCGCGCGGGCGGCATGGCCAAAGCCCTGATAGGCGCGGCGGATGGCATCGTGAAGCTCGGTTTCGGAAAAGCTTTCCGCGACGAAGGGCCGGATGATGCGGAAGGCCGCCTCCTCGTAGGACTGCCCCTCCAGCGCGGCGATGGCGGCGGCGTCCATCTGCGGCACGGCTTCGGGCACATAAAGGCCCCCGTCGCGCGCAAGGCCGGTCATCATCGCCTCGGCAAAGGGCAGAACGGGCGCCTGCCCGCGGGTCGAGATATAGCGCATCGGTCGTCCTATCTGGTCATGCGCCGGATACGCCAGACCAGCCCGATTGTCATCCCGAGACAGATCACCGCAAAGGAAAACCACTGGATCGCATAGGACAGGTGGTTGTTGGGGATGTCGGTGATGTCCAGCGGGATCGGCATCACCCCCTGGGCATCGCCCCGAACGGCCGAGGCCACGATCAGCACCGGCTGGGCATGCAGGAAGGCCGCCATGCGCGGCACCTCGCGCGCGAACCAGATGCCTGCGGCCAGATCGGGCTCGGGCGTGGCGCTGCCCTTTTCGTCGGGCCAGTGCAGGTTGCCGGCCACGGTCAGCGCGACCGGCGGGCGCGGCTTGCGCCGGTCATCCTGGGGGACAAAGCCCCGGTCCACCATGATCCGCCGTCCGTCATCGGTCTGAAAGGCAGAGATCACGTTGTAGCCGCCGCCGAAATCATGAGTCCCCGACAGGACGAGGATCTCCTCTCCGGTCGTGGTGCCGGTCGCATAGACGGGGCGGTATTTCATCGACGGGTCGACCGCCGCGGGCAGCGCCACCGGCTGTTGCTCGATCCCGCGCTGGATGGCGTCAAGCTGGGCGGTCTTTTCCGCCATGCGCCGCAGTTGCCAGAACCCCAGCGAAGCGAGCAGCGCCGCCAGCATCAGCCCCAGGACAAGCGGCGGCAACCAGCGGCGCATCAGCGAAAGGCGCCCCGCGCCTGCCCGGCCCGGCGCATGGGGCGGCGCGCCCGCGCGCCCGCGGGGCCAGCGCCCCGCAAAGGCGGAAAGGCGCAGGGGGTTGCCCTGCGCCCGGCCGGCGGTGCCATGGGTGGGCGGTTGATCACCGGCCCCAGATATAGATCGCGAAGAACAGGAACAGCCACACCACGTCCACGAAGTGCCAGTACCAGGCGGCTGCCTCGAATCCGATATGGTGCTTGGCATCCATGTTCCCGCGGGCAAAGCGGATCGCGCAGATGGCCAGGAAGATCGTCCCGACGATCACGTGAAAGCCGTGGAACCCGGTCGCCATGAAGAACACGCCGCCATAGACGGTGTCGGCCAGGCCGAACTGGGCATGGCTGTATTCCAGCGCCTGCAGGCCGGTGAAGAACATCCCCAGGATCACCGCGACGACGGTGCCGCGCAGCGCGGTCTTGCGATCGTTGTCATGGACCAGCGCATGGTGCGCCCAGGTCACCGCGACGCCCGACAGCAGCAGGATCAGCGTGTTGATCAGCGGCAGATGCCACGGATCGAAGGTCTCGATGCCCTGCGGCGGCCAGATGCCGTCCTTGATCGGGCTCAGCTCGCCCATGGGATAGAGCGCGTTCTTGAAGAAGGCCCAGAACCAGGCGGCGAAGAACATCACCTCGGAGATGATGAACAGGATCACGCCATAGCGCAGGCCGATCTGCACCACCGGGGTATGATCGCCGGTGTTGCCCTCATGCGCGACATCGGCCCACCAGCCATACATGGTGTACAGCACCAGCAGCAGGCCGATGGCGAACTGCGTCCAGGCGGGCAGGCCCGCATGGCTCATCCCCTTCATCCAGAACACGGCGCCGGTCAGCATCACGAAGGCGCCGATGGCACTGATGAAGGGCCAGATCGAGGGCGGCAGGATGTGATAATCGTGGTTCTTGGTGTGGGCCATGACGGCGGCTCTCCCCGAAGGTCGTCGGTTCAGTTTGTTGCGGTTCTGGCGGACGGGCCGGCATCGGCGCTGGCCGATCTGCGCCCGTCCAGCCTGAAGAAGGTATAGCTGAGCGTGATGTCGCGGATGCCCGCGGCGTCACGGTCGTTCACCATATCCGGGCTGACGAAGAAGGTCAGCGGCATCTCGACCCGCTCGCCCGGCTTCAGCGTCTGCTCGGTAAAGCAGAAGCACTGGATCTTGTCGAAGAAATAGCCGGCGGCGTCGGGGCTGACATTGTAGCTCGCCTGCCCGGTGAGGGTCTGGTCGGAATTGTTCACCGCCTCGTAAAAGGCCATCGCGGTTTCCCCGATGCGCACGCGCATCTCGCGCTGCATCGGGCGGAACGTCCAGCCCAGCCCCGGCATCACGTTGGCGTCGAACCGCACCCGCACGGTCTGGTCCAGCACCCGGTCAGGCCCGCGCGTCGCAACCTGCGTCGTTCCGGCAAAGCCGGTGACGCGGCAGAACCATGAATAGAACGGCACGGCCGCCCAGGCCAGCGCGCCCATCGTCACCACCACGGCCAGCAGCGTGGTGACGAGGCGCCGGTTGCCGCGCGCGCCCGGCCTTGCCCGCGGATCGGTCATGGCGTCCCCCTGCTGGCAGGGGCGCTTTGCGCATTGGGCAGCGCGGCGCCCGGCGTGCCCGGCACGGCCACGGGATTGGCGGCAGGCCGGCCGGCATTCGCCGGGGCGGCCGGATCGACGGGCAGCGCAGCCCTGCGCGGGCTGTTGTCATAGGCATGCATCAGATCGCCCTGCCGGATCTTGGAAATCGACAGGCCGAAGACCAGCGCCACAAAGGCCGCCAGCACCAGCGCCAGCCCCACATTGCGCCCCCGCCGGCGCTGGTGCAGCTCTGTCTCGGCGCGCAGCGGCATCACCAGCCCCCCGCGCCGAAGGGCATCAGCGACTGGACCAGCAGGGCCGCGAAATGCGCGAACAGATAGATCAGCGACAGACGGAAGAACGACTTTTCCGCCCGATAGGCGTCGGCGCGCGCCTCATCCTCATCCCGGCGCAGGATGACCCAGCCGCCGCGGATGAACAGCGCGTTCAGCACCACCGCCACCGCCATGTAGAGCGGACCGCCGATCGTAGTCAGCCCCAGCCACAGCGCAAAGCCCGCCAGCACGATCGAATAGGCAAAGATGTGCCGGCGGGTCGCCTGCCGCCCATGGGTGACCGTCAGCATCGGCACGCCGGCGTTGTGATAGTCTTCCTTCATGAACAGCGCGAGCGCCCAGAAATGCGGCGGGGTCCAGAAAAAGACGAGCGCGAACATCAGCAGCGATTCGATCGACACGCCGCCCGTGGCGCAGGCCCAGCCGATCATCGGCGGAAACGCCCCGGCCGCGCCGCCGATGACGATGTTCTGCGGCGTCGTGCGCTTGAGCCACATCGTGTAGATGACGGCATAGAAGAAGATGGTGAAGGCCAGGAAGGCCGCGGAAAACCAGTTGGCCGCCAGCCCCAGCATCAGCACCGACAGGCCCGACAGGAACAGCCCCAGCCCCAGCGCATCCTGCGCCGAAACCCGGCCGGCGGGGATCGGCCGGCGGCGGGTCCGCGTCATCACCGCATCGATGTCGGCATCATACCACATGTTCAGCGCGCCCGAGGCCCCGCCCCCCAGCGCGATGAACAGCACCGCGCAGAAGGCGACCACCGGATCGACCCGGACCGGCGCGGTGAACAGCCCCACGAAGGCCGTGAACACGACCAGCGACATCACCCGCGGCTTGAGCAGGGCGACATAGTCGCCGAACTGCGGCTCGGCCGCGCCGATCCCGGCGGGATGGCTGTCATATGATCGGATGTCGGTCACGGCGCCCCTTCGGTCCCCGATCAGTTCGCCGCCAGGCGGACGGGCTGCGCGGGCAGCACGTCCGAGGCATCGGCGGCAAGCGTGGTCTTGGCCTGCGCCATCCAGGCGTCGTATTTTTCCTGGCTGACGGCCTTGACGACGATGGGCATGTAGGCGTGGTTGATGCCGCACAGCTCCGAGCACTGGCCGAAATAGACGCCTTCGCGATCGGCCTGGAACCATGCCTGCGCGATCCGGCCGGGCACGCCGTCCTGCTTGATGGCGAAGGAGGGCATCGCCCAGGAGTGGATCACGTCGGCCGAGGTCACCTGCAGCAGCACCTTCTTGCCCACCGGGATCACGACGGGGTTGTCCGTCGCCAGCAGGTATTCGTCGGGCGCATAGCCGGCATTGGCCAGCTGGTCGCGTTCCAGCAGCAGCGCATCGAAGGCCACTCCGTCATTGGGGTATTCATAGGACCAGTACCACTGGTGCCCCGTCGCCTTGATGACCAGGTCGGGGTCGCTGGGCATTTCCTGCGACCGGAACAGCGCCGGCAGCGAGAAGATCCCGATGGTCAGCAGGATCAGCACCGGACCCAGCGTCCACAGCACCTCGACCGGGGTGTTGTGGGTGAAGCGCGCGGGCACCGGATTGGCGCGGCGGTTGAACCGGACGATGCACCACAGCAGCAGCAGGCAGACGAAGGCCGTGATGCAGGCGATGATGATCAGCACGAAATGGTCCAGCCACTGCTGGTCATGCGCCGTCGGCGCCGAGGCCGGCTGAAAGTTCATGCCGCCCGCCGCGGGCTTGCCGATCACCGGCAGGTTGCCCAGCACATCCTGCGCGGCGGCCGCGCCGGTCATGGCGAGGCTGCCCCCGACCAGACCCGCCGCCATCAGCGCCGCCGACACGCGGCCCCTTGCCCAGTTTGCCATCGATCGATTCCCGTTCATTGTCCCTGTGCGAGGGCATCCTGCCGGCAAAGGCGGCCATTCCCTCGGGCAGCTCGTCACAACCACATCTGCGCGCACCCGGCAAGCCTCGCTATCGACTCGGGGCAAGAAAAGCCTTAACCCGGATTGACCCATGATTGAACGATTTTCACCATTCGAGGAACTGGTCGATCCAGATCAGGCGCTGGCCATCCTGCGCGACGCTGTCGCAGGCGCGGATGATGGCGAGCTTTTCCTGGAACGCGCCCGCAGCGAGACGCTGGTCTACGACGATGGCCGGCTGCGCAATGCGGGCTATGACGCCACGCAGGGATTCGGCCTGCGCGCCGTGCGGGGGGCCGTCACCGGCTTTGCCCATTCGACCGAGATCACGCCCCAGGCGCTGCGCGAGGCCGCCGGGATGGCCCGGCTTGCCGTGGGCAGCGGCGGGGGCGTCATGGCCCCCTCGCCGGCCGGCCCCGGCCCGCGCCTTTATCCCGGCGCCGACCCGGCCGAGGGCATCGCCTTTGCCGACCGCGTTGCCCAGCTGCGCCAGATTGATGCCTTCGCCCGCGATCTCGACCCCCGCGTGGTGCAGGTCACGGCCTCGATCGCCAGCGCCCTGCAGGAGGTGGTGATCCTGCGTCCCGACGGGACCATCGTCACCGACATCCGCCCGATGGCGCGGCTGAACGTCTCGGTCATCGTCGAATCGAACGCCCGGCGGGAAACCGGCTCGGCCGGGGGCGGGGGGCGGTCGGGGCTGGCCCCCTTGCTGCAACCCGATCACTGGCAGGGGCTGGTGCGCGAGGCGCTGCGCATCGCGCAGGTCAACCTGCGATCCGTTGCCGCCCCGGCCGGGGTGATGGACGTGGTGCTGGGGCCGGGATGGCCGGGCATCCTGCTGCACGAGGCGGTCGGCCACGGGCTCGAGGGGGATTTCAACCGCAAGGGCGCCTCGGCCTTTTCGGGGCTGATGGGCCGGCGCGTCGCGGCGCCCGGCGTCAGCGTCGTGGACGACGGCACCCTGCCCGGCCGCCGCGGCTCGATCACCGTCGATGACGAAGGCACGCCCTCGGCCCGCAACGTGCTGATCGAGGACGGCATCCTGGTCGGCTATCTGCAGGATCGCCAGAACGCCCGGCTGATGGGCGTGGCCCCCACCGGAAACGGGCGGCGCGAAAGCCATGCCCATGCGCCGATGCCGCGCATGACCAACACCATGATGAACCCCGGCAGCGACGATCCTGCCGCCATCCTTGCGGGGCTGAGGGACGGCATCTATGCGGTCGGTTTCGGCGGCGGGCAGGTGGACATCACCAACGGCAAGTTCGTCTTTTCCTGCACCGAGGCTTACCGCGTCCGCAACGGCGCGATCGAAGAGCCGATTCGCGGCGCCACGCTGATCGGCGACGGGGCCACCGCGCTGCAGCATGTCCGCGCCGTCGGAAACGACCTTGCGCTGGATCCGGGCATCGGCAACTGCGGCAAGCAGGGCCAGTGGGTTCCGGTGGGCGTGGGCCAGCCGACGCTGATGATCGGCGGGCTGACGGTGGGCGGCTCGGCCGCCTGAGCCTTTTCCGGCGGCGGAAACGGTTTGTTAACCTTTCCCGTGCGATGACCCCCTTGGATGAGGCGTCGAGCAGGCAGGGGAAAACGCGTGTTTTCTTTCGATTTCCCCCCACAGGCCCCCACCGCGAAGGAAGACGACCTGTCCGTCCTTCGCCTCATCCGCTCTCGCCGGGTCGGGCCGGCGACCTTCCATCGGCTGATCGCCGATCACGGCAGCGCGGCGGCGGCCCTGGACGCCCTGCCCGCCATCGCCGCCGCCGCGGGGATCGAGAGCTATGCCCCCTGCCCCGAAGGCGTGGCCGCGGCCGAGCTTTCGGCAGGCGCCCGCGCCGGGGCGCGGCTGGTCCGCTTTGATTCGCCTGACTATCCGGTGCTGCTGTCCCATATTCCCGACGCGCCCCCGGTGCTGTGGGTGCGGGGCGACATCGGGGTTGCGGCGCGGCCCGCGGTCGCCGTCATCGGCTCGCGCAATGCCTCGTCGCTGGGGCTGCGGATGGCGCGGGGCCTTGCCCGCGCCCTGGCCGAAGCGGGGGTGACGGTCGCAGCGGGGCTGGCGCGCGGCATCGACACCGCTGCCCATGAGGCAAGCTGCGAGGCCGGGACCATCGCCGTGATGGCGGGCGGCATCGATGTGATCTATCCATCCGAAAACCGCGACCTAGCAGGCCGCATCGCCCGGGCAGGCTGCCTTCTGGCCGAGCAGCCGCCGGGGCTTGACCCGGTGGCGCGCCACTTTCCGGCCCGCAACCGCATCGTGTCGGGGCTGTGCGCGGGCGTCGTGGTGGTCGAGGCGGCGCACCGCTCGGGTACGCTGATCACCGCGCGCTATGCCGCCGAACAGGGGCGCGAGGTGATGGCAGTTCCCGGTCATCCCATCGACGCCCGCGCCTCGGGCTGCAACGCCCTGATCCGCGACGGCGCGATCCTGGTCCGCAGCGCCGAGGACGTGCTGGCCGCAATCGGCCTGGTGGACGCGGCAGGCACCCGCCCCGGCCCGCCGGGGCGCGGGCGCGTCGGCGAGGACAGGGACAGGGACAGGGACAGGGACAGGGACAGGGACAGGGACGCGGATCAGGCAGGCGGCGCCGCGGCAAGGGGTTCAAGCGCCGGGCGCCAGGGCGCCGGTCCGGGCGCAGCCGCGGCCACGGCGCTGCGCGGGGGGCCGGCCGGCGCGCAGTCGGGCGCAGGGCTGGCCCGCCGGCCCATCCCGCCCGGGGATAACGCACGCCCTTCGCCTGTCGCCGCGCCCGCCGCCCGCCGCCCCGGCGCGCCGGCGCAGCCTGTCGCCTGCGCGCCTCCAGCCTGCTCGGCTGGTTTGCCGCTTGAAGGCCGCCTCCTCGCTCTTCTTGGCCCCTCACCGACCGAGGAAAACCAGCTCATCCGCGATCTGGGCGTCTCGGCCGCGATGATTGCCCCTGTCCTTCTGAACCTTGAACTGGATGGGCGCATCATCCGCATGCCCGGCGGCCGGATCGCCCTATGCGTCTGAAGGCCCCGCGCCGGACAGACGCGGCACGGGCAGATTCGTCGGGCAGTTCCCCGCGGGATCATTCTGATCGCCGCATGAAAGCGGAGTGGACAGACCTGCGCGTGCCCTGCCAACAGACGGCTCTGGCGCAATCGGACCGGACCTGCCGCGTTCCTGCAAGGACGCCGCGCTCCATCCAGCGGGCCGCACGCCTCGGGCCTTGTGCCCCCGGGTAGCCGGACCAGGCCTGACCCGGCAGCGGCAGCGGCAGCGGTAGCGGTAGCGGTAGCGGTAGCGGTAGCGGCAAAGGCAAAGGCAAAGGCAGGACCTGCCGCAGCCCCGGCCCAAGCCCCGGCCCAGGCCCAGGCCCAAGCTTGCTGCCGCATGAAGCCCTTGCATTCCCCGACGCCACCCGCTACCTGCCCCGCACGGTCGGAGCGTAGCGCAGCCTGGTAGCGCACCTGCTTCGGGAGCAGGGGGTCGGAGGTTCGAATCCTCTCGCTCCGACCATTTTCCCGATTGTCGATTTCAGGTAATTTGTTTTTTTTGTCGTTGAAGTTGTCCCTTGAGGGGCGCTGGTTGGACAAGTTAGGTAAAAGGCGAGGCTCCTCATCCCTCGGACGCAATGGTCCCAAAGCTTACGTGCCGCACCTGCTGAGTTCCGGTGTAGCCCTTTCAGGCAGCGATGCGGACTTGGAGTTCAGCGGCTTTACGTTCGAAGACGCGCGCCATGGGCCGCTAGGCCACCAGTTTCACGCAGTTCAGCTTCGTTTCGACGCGGCTTCGGACGTGGTTTCCGCTCTGTCCTCGCTAGAGGAACAACCTAGTTATTTCGACCGTCGCAGTGCTTAGGTCCGTGCGACCGCGCGGGCGATCGCTGCCTTCCAGCGTTCGGCGTTCTTGCGTAGCAGGACGACAGGTTGTGTCGAAGGCCGCTTCTGCGCGTCCGACAACACGTCCGAGTCGAGCACAATTATGAAAGGTCTGCTCCTTTCCCAGGAGCCGGGGCGCGCTTGATGGACAGATCATCGCCGATGAGCCCGTGATCTGCGAACCGTGCCCGCAGTTTCTGTCCGAAGCCGCCGGTGTGCTTGGCGACGTATGATCCGATCAGGATCGAAGGAACCTCGGCCTCCACGCTGCGACGTTGCTGTTGGCCTTCTGGCGGAGGTGATCATGAACCTCAGCCGACAGGTTGCGAATCGTTATGTTGCCCATCGTCATCCTTTCAGATTGACGGTTCAGATACCGTGCAGCGGGTTATCAACGCTGCGTTTCGTCCTCGATAAGTCGACGGCCGCACTGTGCCTTGTCAAATACGGCTTCGCTCTCGGAATTCAATCTGACCGCGCGGCGAGCGGGTCTTGCCTTCCAGCGCGTCATTGCGAAGGCGCTTTGCGAACTGATGTGCGTCTGTAGGCTGGGGATATACAGTAAACCGAGATAAATAAGCTGGGATCCTGACGTGCGGAAAGTTGAGACGTGTCCGGAGTGACCAAGCATTATTACGCCCATTCCGGCCGTTCTGCCGACAGATCGGACTGGCAGGAACTGCCGGACCATCTGGAGGCAACGGCTGCCTTGTCGGCAGAGCGTGCGCAGTTTATCGGCCTGGGCGCTGCGGCGGCGCTGGCTGGCCGCTTCCATGATTTCGGCAAATACGATCCTCGCTTCGACCGCGTGCTGAACGGTGAAAACGTCCGCGTCGAGCATTCGACCGCGGGCGGGGCATTCCTGCTGGCCCATGCGCCGCCCGCGATGCGCCTGGTGGCCGAGGTGCTGGCCTATGCGATCCTTGGCCACCATGCCGGGCTGCCTGACCGTCTCGGGGCCGAGGGCAGCCTTGCGCGCCGGCTGGAGCAGTTCGTCGATCGGGTTCCTGCCGGGATTTCCGAGGCCACCACCGTCGATCTGACCCCGGCCGGGCACGAGTTGCGCGCGCTAATGCGGCCAGGAACGGCAGGGTTCGATCTGTCGGTCGCGGCGCGGATGATCTTTTCCTGCCTCGTCGATGCCGATTTCCGCGACACGGAACGCTTCTATGCGCGCCTCGACGGTCTGGTCCACGACCGCGATTGGCCGACGCTGGCGGCGCGGCTGCCCGACTGGCGCGCCCGGTTCGACGCGCATATGGCCGGTTTCGCCGCAGACAGCGACCTCAACCGCTTGCGGGCCGACATCCTGGGCCACGTGCGCGGCGCGGCCGGGATGGCGCCGGGGCTGTTCACGCTGACCGTGCCGACCGGCGGCGGCAAGACGCTGGCCTCGCTGGGCTTTGCGCTGGACCATGCCGCGCGGCATGGGCACCGGCGGATCATCTATGCCATCCCCTATACCTCGATCATCGACCAGACGGCAAAGATCTTTGGCGACCTGCTGGGCGACGGGGTGCTGGAACACCACTCGGCCATCGAGGAGGAGCGCCTCGAGAAGGGGGACCGCGAGAAGCGGCATCTCGCGATGGAGGACTGGGCTGCGCCGCTGGTCGTCACCACGAACGTCCAGTTCTTCGAGAGCCTGTTCGCCGCCCGCCCCGCACGCTGCCGCAAGCTGCACAACATCGCGGGCTCGGTGATCGTGCTGGACGAGGCGCAGACCCTGCCGCGCGAGCTGCTCCTGCCGGTGCTGCGGATGCTCGACACGCTTTGCGCGCACTACCGCTGTTCGGTGGTGCTGTGCACGGCGACACAGCCCGCCTTCGACAGCCGCCAGCTTGGCCCCGGCGGGCTGGCGCTGCAGGGGCGCGAACTGGCGCCCGACCCTGACGCGCTGGCCGCGCGGCTGCGCCGGGCGCGGATCGTGCAGGGCGGCGAGATGGACGACGACGCGCTGCTGGCCGGGCTGGCGGCGACGCCGCAGGGCTTTGTCATCGTGAACAGCCGCGCCCATGCGCTGGACCTTTACCGCGCCGCCCGCAGGTCGGGGCTGGAGGGGGTGATCCACCTGACCACCCGGCAATACCCGGCGCACCGGCGGGCGATTATCGCCGAGATCACCCGGCGGCTGGCGGACGGGTCCCCCTGCCGCCTGATCGCGACCAGCCTGATCGAGGCGGGCGTGGACCTGGATTTCCCGAAAGGCTGGCGGGCCGAGGCCGGGCTGGATTCGATCGTGCAGGCCGCCGGCCGGGTGAACCGCAACGGAAAGCGGCCGGTCGAGGACAGCACGCTGACCGTGTTCCGCGCCCCGGACCGGCCGATCCCGCGCGAGATCGACACGCTGTCCAAGGTCGTGCGGCGGATCGCCGCGCGCCATGCCGATTTGCTGGACCCGGCCGCGATCCGCGACTGGTTCGAGGAGGTCTATTGGGGAGCCGGTCCCGACAGGCTGGGCCAGCCGATGGTGGCCAGCATGATCGCCACGCCGTCCGACACCAATTTCCGGTTCCGCAGCACGGCCGAGGCGTTCCGCATAATCGAAACGACGATGTTGCCGGTCATCGTGCCGGGCGATGACGAGGCGCGTGCGTGGGTGGAGAAGCTTGGGTTCGAAGCCGTCCGCTCGGGTCAGATCGCCCGTGCCTTGCAGCCCTATGTCGTGCAGGTGCCCGCGACGGCCCGTGCCCTGCTGGTCGGCAATGGCCATGCGTCGTTCCACGCGCCCGCCCTGCGCGGCGACCAGTTCTGCGTGCTGGACGATCTGCCCCTGTATCACGCCGACAGCGGGCTGTGGTGGGAAGATGCGGAGTATCTCGCCAACGAGGCGTGCCTGATCTGAGAGCGGCGTCCCGCGCGGGCGGGGCGCCTTTAGCCCTCAGGACTTACACCGAAATGTTTCAATCCACGCGGCTGGCCGCGACTCGATTCTGAGCCGTGACTATGGAGGCTCTTCAAGCACGCGAGCCACCAAGCACCCTGCAATGAGGGCAAATACCTTCCGCCGCGTTACCTGCATCATCTCACCTCCTTACCTGCCATAGGCTTGCTTACACTGAAATGAACTTTCAAGATCGTTGGGAGGCCATGAATATCTTGCGGAAGCGAAGCTCTCGCTTAAAGTGGAAGTGCGGAGGGATCGGATGGCATACGGGATCAGGCTGCACGTGTGGGGCACGCACGCCTTGTTCACCCGGCCCGAGATGAAAGTCGAGCGCGTCTCCTATGACGTCATGACCCCCTCGGCCGCGCGCGGCATTCTCGAGGCGATCCACTGGAAGCCGGCGATCCGCTGGGCGATCGACCGCATCCATGTGCTGCACCCGATCCGCTTTCAGTCGATCCGCCGCAACGAAGTCGGCAGCAAGGCCTCGGCCACCCTCGCCAGGCGGGCGATGCACCGCGGCGACCTGGGGGGTGTGCAGTTACTGGTGGACGAGGACCGCCAGCAGCGCGCCTCGAGCGTGCTGGTCGCGCCGTCCTATGTCATCGAGGCGCATTTCGATCTGACGCCCCGCGCCGGGGCCGAGGACAACGAGGGCAAGCACCTTGACCTGTTCAACCGGCGCGCCGCTCGGGGGCAGTGTTTTCACCAGCCCTGCCTGGGCACGCGCGAGTTCGCGGCGCATTTCGCCCTGATCCCGCCGGGCGCGCCGTTGCCCGAACGCGATCCCGACACCCTGACCGTCGAGCACGGCTTCGGCACGCCCCGCGACCTCGGCTTCGTGCTGTGGGACATCGACCATGCCGCGCCGGGGCGCCCGTCGCTGTTCTTCCGCGCCACGCTGCGCGATGGCGTGCTGGACGTGCCCGCCCCCGGCAGCCCGGATATCCGCGGATGAGCCTGCTCGCCTCGCTGGTCCGCGCCTATGACCGCCTGCCCGACGCGCCGCCCTATGGCTATTCGGCCGAGAAGATCGGCTTTTGCGTGCTGCTGAACCCGGACGGGTCGGTGGCCGGGGTGGCGGACCTGCGCGGGGATGACAAGAAGCGCAGCCCGCGGGTGCTGCTGGTGCCGCAGCCGCCGATCAGGACCAGTGGCAAAAAGGCCTGCTTTCTCTGGGACAAGACTGCCTATTGCCTTGGGGTGACGGCCGGAAACGCGTCCCGCGCGCAAGAGGAACACGCCCTTTTCGTGGCAGACCACGAAAGATGGCTGGCCGATGCCGACGATGCCGGCCTGCGTGCCTTCCTTGCTTTCCTGCGGACGTGGACGCCCGACCGGTTCGGACCGCCGGACTGGGATCAGGATCTGGTCGATCAGAATGCGGTGTTCGCGCTGGCCGGGCAGCATCGCGCGGGCTTCATCCACGACAGGCAGGCGGCAAAGGCGATCTGGCAGCGGATCGGAGGCGAAAGGCAGGGTCGTCAGGGCGCCTGCCTCGTCAGCGGAGACATGGCGCCGATTGCCGATCTGCACCCCAAGATCAAGGGGGTCTGGGGCGCGCAGTCCGCGGGGGCCAGCCTCGTGTCCTTCAACGCCGAGGCCTATGAGTCCTACGGTCACGAAAGCGGCGACAATGCCCCCGTCTCGCAGGCCGCAGCCTTCGCCTATACCACGGTGCTCAACCGCTATCTGACGACGGGCAGCGGCCACCGCGTTCAGATCGGGGACGCCTCGACGGTCTTCTGGGCGGATTGCAGCGACGCCGAGGTGGCGGAGGAGGCAGAGTTCTGGGGTGGCGCCATGTTCGGCGAGCCGAGCAAGGCCGGCACCGCCGAGGACATGGCCGAGCGAAAGATCCAGGACAAACTGCGCGCCATCGCCGCGGGCCGGCCCTTGCGCGAGGTCGCGCCCCAGCTTGCGGAAGGCGTGCGCTTCTTCATCGCCGGCCTGGCACCCAACGCGGCCCGCGTGTCGCTGCGCTTCTACTGGGAGGGCAGCTTCGGGACACTCGCGCAGCATTACGCCGCATATTCGCAGGACGTGGCGATTGAACCGGCGCCGCAGCGGCGGCCGGTCTCGATCCGCGCCGCCACGCTGCGGACCGCGCCGGCCGAGCTTCACAACGGGACCGTCCGTTACGACGGCGAGCGGGTGTCCCGCCTGCTTGCGGGCGAGCTGCTGCGCGCCATCATCACGGGTGGACGGTTTCCAAGGGCGCTTCTGGCCCTGCTGGTGCTGCGCATCCGCAGCGACCAGGTGCTGGACCCGATCCGACTTGCGCTCATCAAGGGGCTGATCGTCCGTGACATGCGCCTGGACGGCCGCCTGCCGCGCCGCGCCGACGGCACCGAACAGGGGGATTATCTCATGTGCGCCGATCCAGACGATCCGAATGTGGCCCGCCGACTGGGCCGGTTGTTCGCCCTGTTCGAAAAGGCGCAGATGGCGGCGCTGGGGGACGGCATCAATTCCACCGTCAAGGACAAGTTCCTGGGCGCGGCCGCGGCGACACCGGGAAGGGTGTTCCCGGCGCTGTGTATCGCCGCAGAAAACCATCATCTCAAGCGGTTGCGCAACGGTCATTCCGACGCCCGCTGGATCAAGGACGCGGACCATGCACGCCGGGTCGCGGCCGGTCTGGGCCGCGAGATCGGCGCGTTGTGGGCCAGTTTCGCCGAGGGCCTGCCCGCCCAGCATTCGGCCGAGGATCAGGGGCTGTTCCTGATCGGATACTATCAGGAACGCTATGCGCGCCGCGATGCGGCCGAACCTGGACACGGGTCCGACCCCGACACCACACTTCAGGAGCAAGACGAATGACCCAGATCACCGGCCGCCACGACTTCGTCTTCCTGTTCGACGTTACCAACGGCAATCCGAACGGCGATCCCGACAACGGCAACATGCCCCGCATCGACACCGAGACCCAGAAGGGCCTGATCACGGATGTCGCGCTGAAACGGAAGGTGCGCAACTATGTCGAAATGCGCCACGCGGGCGCGCCGCCGTTCCGGATCTACATGCGCGACAAGGCCGTCCTGAACACCACCCACGGCGAGGCCTATTCCGCCCTGGGGATGAAGTCCGATCCCAAGAAGCTGCCCAGGGAGGAGGAAGGGCGCCGGATCACCCGCTGGATGTGCGACAATTTCTATGACATCCGCACCTTTGGCGCGGTGATGACGACCGAGGTCAACGCCGGTCAGGTCCGCGGCCCGGTTCAGCTGTCTTTTGGGGAATCGGTCGAGCCGATCCTGCCGCAGGAGGTGACGATCACGCGATCCTCGGTCACGAACGAACGCGACGCCGCCAAGGAGCGGACGATGGGCCGCAAATACATCGTCCCCTATGGGCTTTATCGCTGCCACGGCTTCGTGTCGGCCAGCCTTGCCGGAGACTCGACCCGAGGCACCGGCTTCTCGCAACCAGACCTCGACCTGCTGTTCGAGGCGCTGGCGAACATGTTCGAACATGACCGCTCGGCCGCGCGGGGCGAGATGACGACCCGCCGTCTGATCGTCTTCCGCCACGCCAACGTGCTGGGGAACGCGCCCGCGCATGCGCTGTTCGAGCGGGTGCGCATCGGCCGCAACGTCGATGGCGAGTTCAGGCCGCTGGACGACCGCGGGCTGGGGAACCTGCCGCCGGCCCGCAAATACGGGGACTATATGATCCAGATCGACCGCGACGGCCTGCCCGAGGGCGTCGAGATCCTCGACCTGGTCTAAGCATCAGTCGCGCGGAACGTCGACGTACCCCACGGAAATGGATAGTCGACACGAGGCAAACGGCGAAGATCTTCTTAGTATGTGCACCATCTACGGCGCCGTAGTAGGTGGAGTGGGCGGAACTAAAAAAACCGGACACGCTGCAACGTGTCCGGCTTCCGCAGACCAAGGCGGACTTGGTCTACCTGCTCGCGCGAGTATGAGCATAACCACGTCCGCCTCCCTGATCAACGCGGATACATGCCGCCACAAGGAGACTGACAATGTTCGAAATCCACAAAAGCGCGCAAGGTTACTGGTGGCGCCTGAAAGGGCGCAACGGCGAGGTACTCTGCCATTCAGAAGTTTACACCGCCAAGCAGAGCGCGCTGGATACGATTGCGACCGTGAGGCAGATCGCGCCGACCGCGCCAATCCGCGACCTGTCATAAGAGTGCGGAGGAAACGCTAGGCGGCGTCTCGTGTTTCCTCTCGTCGTCACCAACGAATGCTGGCACTGGCCAGTCCGAAAAGGCGACGTGGATCGAAACTTAGTCTTTGAAGCGTCGTGGCAAAAGCCCCGCACGGCAGGCGGTTCGCGCAGAATCGCCTGCCCTGATCGGCGCCTGCGCCGAGCGCGGCATCACCATCGTGCTGCTGGACCGCGCCGGCCGCTTTCAGGCGCGCGTCGAGGGACCCGTGTCCGGCAACGTCCTGCTGCGCCGCGCCCAGTATCGACTGTCCGATGCGCCCGAGGACGTCGTCCGCTCGCTGGTCATGGGCAAGATCGCCAACCAGCGCGCCGTGATCCGCCGGACCCTGCGCGACTATGGCACCGAGATGGACGAGGCCATGCGCAGCGCGCTTGACGCCGCAAGCGACCGCATGGCGATGATCCTGCGCCGGGTGCAGCTGTCCGACCGCAGCGTTGACCTGATGCGCGGTTCCGAGGGAGAGGCCGCGACGCTGTATTTCGGCGTGTTCGACCGCCTGGTCCGCTCGCCCGACCCCGAGCTGCGGTGGACCGCACGCTCGCGCCGCCCGCCGCTCGACCCGCTGAATGCGCTGCTGTCGTTCCTCTATACGCTGCTGACCCATGACTGCCGGTCCGCCTGCGAAGCGGTCGGCCTTGATCCGGCAGTCGGCTTCCTGCATCGCGACCGGCCCGGCCGCCCCAGCCTCGCACTCGACCTGATGGAGGAGCTGCGCGCGCCCCTCGCCGACCGGCTGGCGCTGTCGCTGGTCAACCGCCGCCAGCTGCGCGCCGCCGATTTCCGGCGCATGGACGGCGGCGCCGTCCTGCTGACCGACGAGGCCCGCCGCACCGTCCTGACCGCCTGGCAAGAGCGCAAGAAGGAGGAGCGTCTGCACCCGTTCCTGCAGGAAAAGGCGCCCTTCGGCCTGGTCCCCTATCTGCAGGGGCAACTGCTGTCGCGCCATCTGCGCGGTGACCTCGACGCCTATCCTCCCTGGTTCTGGAGCTGAGATGCTGGTCCTTGTGACCTACGATGTGCAGACGCTGGACCCCGCTGGCCGCAAGCGCCTGCGCCAGGTGGCCCGCGCCTGCGAGGACTATGGCCAGCGCGTGCAGTTCTCGGTGTTCGAGATCGAGGTTGATCCGGCCCAGTGGGCACGGCTCAAGGCCCGGCTGGAGTCGATCATCCGGGTGGATGTGGACAGTCTGCGCTATTATTATCTGGGTGCGAACTGGACCCGGCGGGTCGAGCACGTCGGCGCCAAGCCTGCGAAGGACTTAGGCGGGCCGCTGATCCTGTAGCCTTTGCGAACCCAAAGCGTGTCGCCTTCCATGCGGGGGTTCGCAAGCACGGATTTCGACTGGAGTAGCGCAACAAATGCCCAAGGTGAGCAGCTGGTCTGACTATGTCAGTCGTTGGAGCGGCAGGATTCGCATCTAGGAGAGTATTATCCCGTGCCCATCAGGGTGATAGGGGTGGGGGAGTCGCCTCCCGCAGGGGGGCGTGGATCGAAACAACCCCGACGCGGGCATCAAGGTCACTGTCGCCAGGTCGCCTCCCGCAGGGGGGCGTGGATCGAAACGCCCGTCGAAGATCCGCGAAATCGTCGGCCAGCGTCGCCTCCCGCAGGGGGGCGTGGATCGAAACATCGACCGGCAGCGGGTCGTGCAGATCGGGGCTCCACGTCGCCTCCCGCAGGGGGGCGTGGATCGAAACCGCGCACACCACCGCTCCAGATCGGGCCGTCCTTGTCGCCTCCCGCAGGGGGGCGTGGATCGAAACATTATTCCGCCCGGCCCGGACTGCCGCGCCGATGTGTCGCCTCCCGCAGGGGGGCGTGGATCGAAACGCGTCCGGGTCTCGGATGATCTCCATCAGCCGCGGGACGTGTCGCCTCCCGCAGGGGGGCGTGGATCGAAACGCGTCACTGGCCTTGTAGCGCCCCGGCGCCCCGGTCGCCTCCCGCAGGGGGGCGTGGATCGAAACTTGCCTCTCAGATAAAGGGCAGAGGCGCTCTTGCCGGTCGCCTCCCGCAGGGGGGCGTGGATCGAAACTCTTGATCGGCGGGGGCGCAAGGCTCTCGCCATCCGTCGCCTCCCGCAGGGGGGCGTGGATCGAAACGGTCCACCAGGAGGCCGATGAGGAAGGGAACAAGTGGTCGCCTCCCGCAGGGGGGCGTGGATCGAAACCATCTGAGCCAGAAAGGCTTGCCAAGCTAGTTGAGGCGTCGCCTCCCGCAGGGGGCGTGGATCGAAACGGCGCGCCGATAGCCCAACCGCGACAGGTCATGACGTCGCCTCCCGCAGGGGGGCGTGGATCGAAACTTGGGATCGTCGGGCTCCAAGCCCTGCTCCCTAAGGTCGCCTCCCGCAGGGGGGTGGATCGAAACGTGGTGGTAATGCGCCCCATTTTAGCGGGCCGCAACCCTAGTACTCCGGCTGACCTGTCACCGGTCTCTCGTCCAGCGGCCACTTGAGCCCGGTCGTCGCCGACGCTGCGGATTGAGCAATCTGCCGGAGCGCGGAGCTTCCATCTGGCGCAGCGGGGCGGGCGATTGCGGGGTTCAGGTTTGCGGCGAGGCCGACCGGGTCTAGTGAGCTAAGGCCGAGTGGGGCCTTTCGGGGCTCTGTTGCACAAGCGTCGAGATGCTCGTCAAGGCCGCATGCCACAATATCGTCACTCGCGGCATTCATCTGATCGCGCTGGTGGGTCGCTGCTTTTCGATCGGCAAGGTGGTGTGCGCCCGGTCGACGTTGGCAAAGCCCCACATTTGCCTGCGGAAAACGACCCCGCCCGGCATGACGCGGTGCCTAGTACATCGCGCCGGTCTGCGGGCGGATATCCTCGCCGATGGCACAATCCGCTGCGGGCACCAGGGCGTTCGGCCGATCGGACTGACCGTGCAGGCTTGTCGCTTGTAAATTGTCAACATCGGCTTGCATTGGGCTGCTGGGCCCGGCTTCCCGCTCAATCCCAGGAGATCGGCCTGAAAGCGCAAGTCCGCCTGGCGCCCTCTCGTCTCACTGCAGCCGAGTCTGACCGACAACGAAGATTGGAAAACAGGCCAGCTTCGACTGCAACGGCGGATGCAAGTCGTCGATTCAAAAGACAGAGAAAGGACAAACTGAGCTGGAACCGAGACCGATTGTCGATTCCAGTGGTGTTTGTCTTTTTGGTGCTGCAGTTGTCCTAGATGGATCTGCAGGTCCGCCAGGGTTTCAGCCTTTAGCAGTGGCGCTCTCTCAGGCCGGACGAGGGTGGTGTCCCGCCGTATGGAGCTGACGCCCGACGGCTATGCTTGCGGCCCGGCGATCATTGAGCGCTACCACTGGGGCGTGCGCATCGCGGGGTGCCATGACCCGACCTTCCAAGTGGCCCACGGCATTGATGCAGCCGATGCCCAGCAAAATTAACACCGGGCGGCGGCGGGCCAGCGTTTAGCGTGGGCTTCGACATCGGCCACGAGGTGTTCAGGATGAAGGCCGATGGCGACTGCCTCGACCTGCGCCGGGCAGACCGGCTGACCTGCCAAAGAACTTTCATCCAACGGCAACTTGAGCCGGCTCTTCCCCTGCACGCGGTAACCGATGCCAAAAGGCACCTGCTGCGGTTCTGGATGACGGCAGGCCAGGTCAGCGACGACACCGATGCCGCGGCCGGCATCTGGCGACACGGCCATCACAGGCCGATTTGCCCAGACTGACGGGCGCCCCTGCCTGGGTCGCCCGCCAGCCAATGGCATCAGCGCAAGTTCACTTCGGCACGTAGATCGAATCCCCGCGATAGATGCGGTTGGGGTTCACCACATGACCCTTGTTCGCCTTCAACAGAGCTTCAAAATCCCAGCCGTTCTTCTTGGCGATGTTCCACAGGCTGTCGTCGTCCTGGACCTTGTACAGGCGGAACATGCCTTTCTCGACAGAGGGGTTGATCCGCCCGACCTTGTCCATCGCGCCCATCTCCATCGGATAGGTACGGACCAGGTCGGTCCGGACCCAGCCGACAAGTTCCTTGTCGTCCTGCGACAGGCCGACCACCTTCTGCCATTCCTGGCCCTTGGCGTCGAAGCGTGTCTCACCCCAGGTTCCCAGGAACGCGGTACCCTGATACGCGCCGATCTTTTCGCCGTTCGGGGCGCTGCGGACGTTGATCCCTTCCATCGGCTGAACGACCAGCCGGGTCTTGAGCTTCTGCGGAGCAGGCGCCGTCGGCTTGCGCGGACCAGCGAAGTCGTCCATCCCCGTTGCCCGCGCCAGCGTCGCCTCGGCGGCGATGACCTTGTCCGCCCCGAACTTGAACGGCAGCTGAACGTGATAGCCGTCCCGGTCGATGCGCGATTGGTCATGCTTCATCGGCCGACCGACGGCCGCCTCGGCCGCGTCGACCGAGCCGAGCACAAGCAACGGCATAACCGCAGCGGCCTGGCCGCGACTGATATCATCGATCTTCCAGACGTCGCGGGTCATGTCGCGCCGACCCTGAATGGTGCCGTCCTGGAACGGCATCATCTGCCGCGGTCCCAGGTCGGGCGACAGGTCGGTCAGCCGCACATCCACGGGCGTTCCCGGCTTGGCTTGTGCCGTCGCCAGGACCTGCGGGGTCAGTTTGGTGCCGGGTGCCAGCGAGATCTGGCTGGACATGGTCACCACGCGCGATCCCCGGTCGTCGATCACGTCCAGGCTGGGCTGACCCATCCAGTTGGAGGGCAGCTTGGCCTTGCCGGCCAGCGGCTTTTCCTTGTTGGAATCGATCCGGCTGATGTCCATTCGGTCGATGATCTGCGGCGGGATATCGCCCTGTTGGTAATAATAGGTACGGCGCGCGGTGAAATTCAGGTCCTTGCGACCTTCCAGAGCGCCGTCCTGCTTGACTTCGACGCCCAGCGGCTTGGCCTTCCACAGACCCAGCTTGCCTTCAGCAGCAACCCGGCTGGGCGCGGAGGATGCGAAGGACTGCGAGAAGAGGTTTTTTTCAAGGAAGCGCAGGTCGGCTTCGGTGACGCCGGCGGCGTGCATCAGCTCGGGGTTGACCCCACCCGCAAGGCCCAGCGGATTGGCCATCGGCAGCACGCCGCCTTCCATCACCCCGGCGACTGCCAATCCGACGGGGTTGCCGGCCAGCGCGCGGCGCAGGTAGTCGTCGGCGAGATCAGCGGTCTGCACGCGCTCCAGGATCACCGCGGCCCGAGCCGCGTCGGCCTTGCTGCGAAAGCTGTATTCCATTGCGTGGGACAGCTGCGCGCCGCTTTCCCGCTTGAGCTTGCCCTCGGCCTCGCCCCCCGGCAACTGCTTGATGTGCCCGGTTTCGGCCTTGCCGCCAAGCTCGGCACCGGCGCCGACCATGGTCATCTTGTCAAAGCGCACGATATAGATCGCCGCTTTTCCAGTGCCTTTCTGGCTGACCCGGATCGTATGGCTGGTCTGATCCTTGAGGTTCACCGCAAGGCTGCCGTCAAGACCCGGCAGATCCTTGATCTTTGGAATCTTCTGCAGCAGTTTTTTCACTAGGCCGCTTCCGACCGACAGGGTCAGCTCGCCCTTGATTTCCTGAAGATCGCGACGGAACACACTGTCCTGGTTGTCATGCAGCCGACCGACCTGCTGCTTCCAGTCCTGCGGCTGACTGATCGAATCGACCAGCCTGACCAAAGAAGGCGCCAGGCCCCGCAGCTGATCGTTGATCACGCGGCGGGCCGTGTCCACCAGCCCTGACCTGCCGGCATCGGCACGCGGCGGGCTTGGACTGACAGTCGGGTTCACGGTCGGCATGGGTGTCTCCTGATGGCAAGGCGCAGCAACGATTTGCGCAGGCTTGTTATGGTTTCGTGACGCGCCGGGCGCCGAAGGCTCAATATTTGTTAAGAGGGCATGGGCGGCCGAGGGGCCTGACCCTCTCTGCTCAGCGGATCTACCTTGCCAGACAGATCTCAGTCGCCCACTGTCGTACTGATCGAAAACCTTGGCAGTCCCGGCATGATCGCCTGTTTGGCTGAAAGCCGCCTCTGTGTCCAAAAGGGCGGCCTGAGCTACTCGCCCTGCATGGCCAAGTTCCGGGATAAGTGAACTGCTCTCTGCTGCTGACCGATTACGTCTTTGGACGAAGTTCCGCGACCGACCGCTGCTGAAGATGACGCCGCCGCCAGCCAGACTCGCGCCATGACCCTGCAGGCTCTCAAAACGCCTTGCCCGTTGGGTTTGAACAAGGCCCCCGGCTCGAGGCGTTAGTCCCCTTGGTCGGTCAGCTTGCCCCAGGGCACCAATGCTGGACAAGTGCATCGCAACAAAGGTCTGGCCTTCCTGTCTTCACGCGGCCGAAGCAAAAGCGGATCAGATTGCGGCCGGAGCGAGGGGCCGCAATAACGGTCGCCCAGCCTCGCGCCGGGATCGGAGGGTGCGATGAGACTTGTGCGCAGACTTGGCCTGATGACCCTGCCGCTGTGCCTCGGCGGAGTGTGCCTGGCCGCCTCGCTGACGCCCAGCCTGATCCCGCGGGGCTGGCTGACGCAGGGCATCCTCAGCGGGGTGGTCATGGCGATCGGCTATCTGATCGGCCGAGCCGGGGTCGCGCTGTGGCGCGGGCTCGGACTGCCCGAGCCGTCGGGGCGAGCGGCGCGGATCGGGCGGCTGGCCGCCGGCCTGCCGGTGGCGGTCCTTCTGGCGGTTTGCCTTGGCTTTGCCAGGCACTGGCAGAACGGAATCCGCGTCCGGATGGGGATGGGCCCGGCCGAGGGCGGGCACACGCCGCAGATGATCGTTGTGGCTTTGGTGGTGTTCCTGCTGCTGCTGGCGCTTGGGCACGCGGTGCAATGGCTGTTCGACCTCGCCCGGCGCAAGCTCTATCGCGTCATGCCGCCGCGGGCCGCCAATGTGGCGGGGCTGGTGCTGACCGGGCTGGCGCTGGTCGTGGTCACGCGCGACGGGGTGCTGGACCATGTGATCGCGGCGCTCGACCGATCCTATACCGTGGCGCAGAACCTCTTCGCCGATGCCCCGCCGCGCCCGGCCATCATACGGACCGGGGGCGACGGCTCGCTGATCGACTGGGAGGCGCTGGGCCAGCCGGGGCGCGATTTCGTCACGGGCGGCCCCCATGCGGCGGCGATCGCCGCGTTTCGCGGGGCCCCGGCGCGCGATCCGATCCGGGTCTATGTCGGCCTCGCGCAGGCCGAAACGGCCGAAGACCGCGCCCGGCTGGCCGTGGACGAGCTGATCCGTCAGGGCGGCTTTGATCGCGAGGTGCTGGTGGTCGCGCTGCCGACCGGGACCGGCTGGCTCGACCCCGGCAGCTTCGACGTGCTGGAATACATGCACGGCGGCGACGTGGCGAGCGTCGCGGTGCAGTATTCCTATCTGCAATCCCCCCTCGCCCTGATCCTGGAAACCGAGGCGGGGCTGGACCAGGCGCGTGAACTGATCCGGGCGGTGCGCGCGCACTGGACCACCCTGCCCCGCGACTCGCGTCCCCGGCTGTATATCCACGGGCTCAGCCTGGGGGCGTGGGCGTCGATGTACGCAACCGACCTCTTCGCACTGCTCGACGATCCCATCGACGGGGCGCTGTGGGTCGGGCCGCCATTCCCGTCCGCCTTCTGGCGCGAGGCGGTCGCCGCTCGCAACCCCGACAGCCGCTATGTCGAACCCAAGGTCAAGAGCAGGCGTCTGATCCGCTTTGCGACCCGTCTGGATCACGGCGGCGGCCCCGAGGGATGGGGCACCATCAGGCTGATGTTCCTGCAGTATCCCAGCGACCCCATCGTGTTCTATGACCCGCGGTCGCTGTGGCGGGCGCCTGCCTGGATGCGCGAGCCGCCGGCGGCGGATGTCTCGCCCGATCTGCGGTTCATCCCGATCGTGACGCAGTTCCAGCTGGCGCTGGACATGGCGCTGGCGACCTCGGCGCCTGCGGGCTTTGGCCATTCCTATTGGGCACCCGACTATATCGGGCCGTGGCGCGCCGTCACCGCCCCCGCGGGGTGGAGCGAGGCGGACTCGGCCCGCCTGAGGACGCGTTGCGACAACGGCTTTCAGCGCGGCTGCGACAACGGATGAGACGGGCAGCCGTCCGCGGGCTTGCGATCGTGGCGCTGACGGCGGCGCTGCTGGGCGGCAACACCTGGCGAAACTGGGCGCGCATGACGCTGGGGCAGGACACACCGCAGGCCCGTGCCGCGCTTCTGGCCCCGGCCTGGCGCATCGTCCCGGCGGAGGCAGCGCAGGGCGCGGTGCTGCTGTCGGGATGCGACGGGGTGCAAGACAACATGGCCCGATGGGCCGAGGTCCTTTACGCGCGAACCGGACGGTCGGCGATGATCCTGGACAGCCACGGCTCGCGCGGTCTCGACCGACTGGAGAGCTGGCGGCTGGTCTGCGCCGGTCAGCTGCTGCCGGGCGCGGAACGGGCGGGCGATCTGGCCGTCGCCCTGGCGCAAAGCCCCGACGGCGGGCAGACGATCCTTGGTGCCTCGCACGGGGGCTGGACTGCGCTGGAATTCCTGCGCCTTGCCCGGTCGGGCCTGGTTCCGCCCGGCCTAGCAGCTTGGCCGGCGCCGCCAGGCCGCCTGCTGGCCCGGGTCGGACAAGTGGTGCTGCTGTATCCGTATTGCGGCTTTCTCAACCGCGCGGGGACGGGGGACTGGACGGGGATGCCGCCGATCCTGCTGATCGCGGCCGAGCGCGACAGCATCGTCAGCACTCCGGACTGCCTTGCGCTGGCCGACCGACTGCGCGCCTCGGGCGCCCGGATCGAGGTGGTTGTGATGGCCGGGGCCGACCACGGGTTCGACCAGAAGGACAAGGCCGCCCTGTCCGCCCTGACCTATGACCCCGCAGCGACCGGGGCCGCCGAAGCGGCAGTGGCGGCGTTCCTGACAAAGCCACCGGAATAGCCGAAAGATCCAAATCCCACCGCGGACCGCCACGGGCGGCCAGTCCCGCCAAACATATGGCATCGCCCCAAGGGCGGAATGGCCGAGCGCCAATCCGGTGCCAGAGTGGTAAGGCTTCCGCGACAAGAGCCCCAAATGACGATCACCGATCTTCCGCCGCCTGCCGGGGCTTCGCGATTGCGGGCCCTGACCGGACTTGGCCCGAGGGACAGGACGGGCACCAAGCCGTGGCCCGACCAGCCGGGCTGCCAAAGACAAGGCCGTCGAGCCGGTGGACGGCGTTGTTCGCGAGTGTCTTCGCAGCGCGGTTGTCCTCGGCGCCGGTAAGGCGTCAGGTGCCGCCTGACCAATCGCCCATCAGCAGCGTGGCGCAACCAGAACCATGCGCAATTCGCGCATTGTCACAGCATGAAGCCTGCAATCCCCCTTTTGAAACTTGGGCGGCGAACGTGATCCTGGCGCCTCTGTGGTGCAGCTGCCCTATGATGCCTCCTAGTCCTGCGAAAGGATCACAGGGTCAGATCGGGATCAAACATCTTGGATGACCGATTGACAGGTCCCGCGATCAATTCCCCAGATTCAGAGCTGACACCACGATCTTGAGCCCGGTTGTCGCTGTCGCGATCGCGACTTCGCTGGGGGTGTCGGGATGCGTGACACACGGACAGGTCAATACCGCGACCGCGGAGCCGTCGGCGCCCAGCACAGGCAGGCTGATATCCGTGATCCCGACCACCTGCGCCGAGGGCGCCACGCGCAGACCGGCTGTCCGGATGCGCTCCATTTCCGGCTCGGCCTCGCCGATCCGAGCGAGAAGCCCGCTGCAACCCCAGGATTTCAAAGTCGCGGCCCGAGTTTCGGGATGCTGGAAAGCCAGGAGCGTCAGGCCCGATCCGGTTTCCAGCAGGTCGAGACGTGCACCGACCCTGGCGCGGAACTCCCAATGGGCCAGGGGTCCGGCCTGGGCGACGACCAGACCCGCTCCTTCCTCCGGAACGACAAGATGGCATGACTGACGCTGGTCCAGGGCGAACCGGTCCATGAGCGGCTGCGCCTCGACCGCCAGACGCCGCAGCGCGGGATGCCGCGATCCCAGGGCGAACAGCTTCATCGACAAGGCATAGCGATCGCCCCCGTCCAGCCGCGCGATGTATCGCCGCGCAGCCAGCCGTTCCAGCACCCGATAGATCTGCGAGGGACCGAAACCAAGGGCCTTGCCGATCTCGGCCCGGGTCAACCCGTCCGGACGGCTGGCCAGAAGCTCCAGAATGTCTAGGCCGCGATCGAGTGCCGGGGCCCTGTAGCGATCGTTCGAAACATGCATCTGGTTGTCTTCGTTCGGATCCATGCCTCACCCCCCGGTCGGGTCAAAGGGTACCCTGGCCCGGATTCAGGCTTGTCACAACCTTTCGTATATGAACATACTATTCATATACGCGCGCCGGCGTTGGGGGGAGACAAGATGCGGTTGCAGGGCAAACGGATTCTGATCACCGCGGCGGGCCAGGGCATCGGCCGGGCCAGCGCGCTGGCCTGTGCGGCCGAGGGCGCCCAGGTGCTGGCAACCGACCGCGATGCTGGCCTGCTGGCGGACCTGGCCGGACCGGGTCTGCGCACCGCGGCGCTGGACGTGACCGACCCCGACGCGATCGCGCGCGTGGGGGCCGAAGCGGGGGCGCTGGACGGGCTGTTCAACTGCGCCGGGTTCGTCCACCACGGCACCCTTCTCGACATCTCGGACGAGGACTGGGCCTTCAGCTTCGATCTGAACGTGACCGCGATGATGCGCCTGACGCGCGCCGTGCTGCCGGGGATGCTGGAGGTCGCGCGGCGGACGGGCAGCGCCTCGATCCTCAACATGGCCTCGATGGCATCCTCGATCAAAGGCTTTCCGAACCGCACCCTCTATGGGGCCAGCAAGGCGGCCGTGATCGGGCTGACCAAGGGGATCGCCGCAGACTTTGTCCGGCAGGGCATCCGCTGCAACGCGCTGTGTCCGGGGACGGTGGACACGCCCAGCCTGCGCGGCCGCATCGCCGCCGCCGCCGACCCGGTGCAGGCCGAAAAGGATTTCATCGCCCGCCAGCCGGTCGGGCGCCTCGCCACGGTGGACGACATGACGCCGATGGTCGTCTACCTGCTGTCTGACGAAAGCCGCTTCGTCACCGGCCAGACCATGCTGGTGGACGGGGGCGTGACCATCTGAGACGGTCTGGAACGTGTCGGGGAGGACGCGTGTGACGAGGATCGATGCGCATTGCCATGTCTGGCGGCTGGACCGCGGGGATTATGGCTGGCTTGAAGGGACCGGCGGGCCGCTGGCGCCTCTCCGCCGGGATTTCTCGGCTGCCGATCACCCCGGCCGGGCGGCGCTGATCCTGGTGCAGGCCGCGCCGACCGCGGCCGAGACCGACCACCTGCTGACGATCGCCCGAACCGACCCGCGCGTGCTGGGGGTGGTCGGCTGGGTCGACCTCGCCGCGCCGGACGCGGCCGAGGCCTTGGCCGCCCGCGCCGCCGATCCGCTATGCGTGGGCATTCGTCCGATGCTTCAGGATATCGACGACACCGACTGGCTGGCGGGCATGACCGGCGCGCTGGGCGAGGCGGCACGTCTCGGCCTGACCTTCGACGCGCTGGTGACGACGCGCCATCTGCCGATGCTGGCCCGCGTTGCCGCGGCGCAACCAGGCCTGCCCGTCGTCATCGACCATGCAGCCAAGCCCGGCACGGCAGACCGCCCCGGCTGGGCCGAGGGGGTGGCGGCGCTGGCCGCCCTGCCCCATGTCCACTGCAAGCTGTCGGGCCTTTTGACTGAACTGCCGCCGGCGGCGATGGACGATCCGCTGCCCACGCTGCGGCCCATCATGCGGCATCTTCTCGACACCTTCGGCCCCGAGCGGCTGATCTGGGGCAGCGACTGGCCGGTCCTGACCCTCGCCGCACCCTATGCGCGCTGGGAGGAACTGACCGAGGCGCTGCTGGCGGACCTGACCGGGGCCGAGCGGGCGGCGATCATGGGCGGCAACGCCGCCCGCTTCTACGGGGTGGCGCGATGAGCGATCTGGTCCGGATGGAGGGGATCGACAAACGCTTCCCCGGCGTGCACGCCCTGCGCGGCGTCAATTTCGACCTGCGCGCGGGCGAGGTTCACGCCCTGATGGGCGAGAACGGCGCCGGCAAGTCCACGCTGATGAAGATCCTGTCGGGCGTCTATCAGCCGAGCGGCGGGCGCATCCTCGTTGACGGGGCCGAGGCGACGTTGCCGGGGCCGAAGGCGGCGCAGGATCTTGGGATCTGCATCATCCATCAGGAACTGGCCCTGATGCGCGATCTGACCGCCGCCCAGAACATCTGGATCGGGCGCGAGCCGCGCCTGTCGCTGGGCCGGATCGACGAGGCGCGGCTGAATGCGGACGCCGCCGCGATCTTTGCCGACATGCGCAGCGCGATCGACCCACGCGCCGAGGTCGGCACGCTCAGCATCGCGCGCCAGCAGATGGTCGAGATCGCGAAGGCCCTGTCCTACCGCTCGCGCGTGCTGATCATGGACGAGCCGACCGCCGCCCTGACCGACGCCGAGATCGGCGAGCTGTTCGCCATCATCCGCAAGCTGCGGGCCGAGGGTGTGGGCATCGTCTACATCAGCCACAAGATGGACGAGATCAAGCGCATCGCCGACCGCATCACGGTGATGCGCGACGGCGCCTGTGTCGGCACGGTCGATGCGGCGGACACGCCGATGTCCACCATCATCTCGATGATGGTCGGGCGCGAGATTGCGGACGAGACCGTCTCCATCCCCGACCTGTCGGCCGCGCCGATCGCGCTGGAGGTGCGGGGCCTGACGCGCGGGCGCGCGGTCCGCGATGTCAGCTTCCAGCTGCGCCGGGGCGAGATCCTGGGCTTTGCCGGCCTCATGGGCGCGGGCCGGACCGAGACCGCGCGCGCCATCTTTGGCGCCGAGCCGGCTGAGTCGGGTGAGATCGCGGTCGGCGGGCGCAGCGCGACCATCCGGTCCCCGGCCGACGCGGTGGCGGCCGGCATCGGCTATCTGTCCGAGGATCGCAAGCACTACGGTCTGGCCCTTGGCCTCGACGTGCGCGACAACATCGCGCTGGCCAGCCTGCCGCGGTTCACCGACGCGATGGGCCACGTGCGCGACGGGCGGCTTGGCCAGATCGCCCGCGACTTCATCGCGCGCCTCGGCATCCGCACCTTGGGCGAGCGGCAGGAGGTGCGCCTGCTGTCGGGCGGCAACCAGCAGAAGGTCGTCATCGCCAAATGGCTGCTGCGCGATTGCGACATCCTGATCTTTGACGAGCCGACGCGCGGCATCGACATCGGCGCCAAGTCGGAAATCTATCAGCTGCTGGGCGATCTGGCGGCCGCCGGCAAGGCGATCATCGTCATCTCGAGCGAGCTGCCCGAATTGCTGCGCCTGTCTCACCGCATCGCGGTGATGTGCGAGGGGCGGCTGACCGGCATCCTGCCCGGCGGCGCCAGCCAGGAACATATCATGGCGCTGGCCACCCAGCGCGAGGGGGTATCCGTCCAATGACCGCAGTCACCGCCCGTCCCGCCCATGCCCACCGAAACCGCGCCGGCAGCGCGCAGCAAAAGCTGCTGGCCTTTGCCAGCCTGATCGTGCTGGTGGTCGGCTTCTCGCTGGCCAGCGCCAACTTCCTGACCGTGTCCAACATCATGGCGATCCTGCAGGCGACGGCGGTGAACGGAGTGCTGGCGGTCGCCGTCACGCTGATCATCATCACCGGCGGGATCGACCTGTCGATCGGCACGCTGATGACATTCTGCGCGGTCATCGCGGGCGTGGTGCTGACCTGGGGCGGGATGCCTTTGCCGCTGGGCCTTCTGGCGGCTGTCGGGACGGGCGCGCTGTGCGGCCTGATTTCGGGGGTGTTCGTGGCGCGGATGAAGATCCCGCCCTTCATCGCCACGCTGGGCATGATGCTGATCCTCAAGGGCCTGTCGCTGATCGTGACCGGGACCAAGCCGATCTACTTCAACGCAACGCCCGGCTTCACGACCATCGCGCAAGGCTCGCTGATCGGGCGGCTGGTGCCGGCCTTCCCGGTGCCCAACGGGGTGCTGATCCTGTTCGTTGTCGCCGCCCTGGTCGCCTGGGTGCTGGGGCGCACGGTGCTGGGCCGCTACACCTTCGCGCTCGGCTCGAACGAGGAGGCCGTGCGCCTGTCGGGCGTGAATACGGACGGCTGGAAGATGGCGATCTATGCCCTGTCGGGCGCGATCTGCGGCATCGCCGGCATCCTGATCGCCAGCCGCCTGAACTCGGCCCAGCCCGCGCTTGGTCAGGGCTATGAGCTGGAGGCGATCGCGGCCGTCGTGATCGGGGGCACCAGCCTGTCGGGCGGGCGCGGCACAATCCTGGGCACGCTGATCGGGGCGCTGATCATGTCGGTGCTGACCAACGGGCTGCGGGTCATGTCGGTCGCGCCCGAATGGCAGACCGTCGTCACCGGCGCGATCATCATCGTCGCCGTCTATGCCGACCAGCTGCGCCGCCGTTCGGCCGGCTGAGCGGAACGTCAATCACCAAGGGGAGGAATACCGGATGTTCACCAGAAGACTGATCCTCGGCACCGCCGCCGCCCTTGCGCTGGCCGGAACCGTTACCAGCGCATCGGCGCAGGACAAGATGCTGATCCCGCTGATCTCCAAGGGGTTCCAGCACCAGTTCTGGCAGGCGGTCAAGACCGGCGCCGACAAGGCCGGGGCCGAACTGGGCGTAATCGTCACCTTTGAGGGGCCCGACAACGAGACGCAGGTCGACAAGCAGATGGACATGCTGTCGGCCGCGCTGGCCAACAACCCGGCCGCCATCGGATTTGCCGCCCTCGACAGCCAGGCCGCAATCCCGCTGCTGCAGCAGGCCAAGGACCGCAAGATCCCTGTGGTCGCCTTTGACTCGGGTGTGGACAGCGACATCCCTGTCGCCACGGCCGCGACCGACAACCTTGCCGCCGCCGCGCTGGCCGCCGACAAGATGGCCGCACTGATCGGCGATGCGGGCGAGGTCGCGGTGGTCGCGCATGACCAGACCTCGAGCACCGGGGTGAACCGGCGCGACGGCTTCGTCAACCGGATGAAGGAAGCCCATCCCAATGTTCAGGTCGTCGCGGTCGAATACGGCGGCGGCGACCATCTGAAGTCCACCGAGGTGACCAAGGCCCTGCTGGCCGCGCATCCGAACCTCAAGGGCATCTTCGGCACCAACGAGGGTTCGGCCATCGGCGTGGTGAACGGCGTGCGCGAGCTGGGCGCCAAGGGCGTGACCATCGTCGGCTATGACAGCGGCAAGGCACAGACCGACGCGATCCGCGAAGGGCTGATGGCAGGCGCCATCACCCAGAACCCGATCGGCATCGGCTATGAGACGGTCAAGGCCGCCGTCGCCGCCGCCAAGGGCGAGGCGGTGCCGGCCCAGATCGACACCGGCTTTTACTGGTATGACAAGACCAACATCGACTCGCCCGAGATCGCGGCCGTCCTCTACGACTGACGCGACCTGCAGGGGGCGAGGTGCGCTGCGCCCCGGCCCCGTCACATCTTCCGCCATGACGAGGACCTGATGAAGCTGCTGCGCTTTGGCCCCAAGGGGCAGGAAAAACCCGGACTGCTGGACCAGGGGGGGACGCTGCGCGACCTGTCGGGCCATGTCGAGGACATCGCCGGCGACGCGCTGACGCCCGAGGGCCTCGCCCGGCTCGCGGCCCTGGACGCAGCCGGCCTGCCGGCGGTCGAGGGTGCGCCGCGCCTCGGCCCATGCGTGGGGCGGACGGGCAAGTTCATCTGCATCGGCCTGAACTATGCCGACCACGCGGCCGAGACGGGCGCCGCCGTCCCGTCCGAGCCGATCGTCTTCAACAAGTGGACCAGCGCCATCTGCGGTCCGAACGACGATGTCGAGATCCCGCGCGGATCGACCAAGACCGACTGGGAGGTCGAGCTGGGCGTCGTCATCGGCAAGGCCGGGCGCTATATCGAGCAGGCGGATGCCCTGTCCCATGTCGCCGGTTACTGCGTCATCAACGACGTCAGCGAGCGCGAATGGCAGATCGAGCGCGGCGGCAGCTGGGACAAGGGCAAGGGCCACGACACCTTCGGCCCGATCGGCCCTTGGCTGGTCACCCCCGACGAGGCGGGCGATGTCGGCAACCTCAGGATGTGGCTGGAGGTTGACGGCCGCCGATTCCAGGACGGCAGCACGTCCACGATGATCTTCGGCGTGGCCGAGTTGATCGCCTATGTCTCGCGCTTCCTGTCGTTGCAGCCCGGCGATGTCATCTCGACCGGCACCCCGCCGGGCGTGGGCATGGGCCAGAAGCCGCCCGTCTACCTCAAGGGGGGCGAGGTCATGCGCCTGGGAATCGAGGGCCTGGGCGAGCAGCAGCAGAAGGTGGTGCGGGCATGAAGATTACCGGCCTTTCCACCATCGACGTGCGTTTCCCGACCAGCCGCTCGCTGGACGGCTCGGACGCGATGAATCCCGATCCGGACTATTCCGCCGCCTATGTCATTCTGGAGACGGACGGGGCGCATCAGGGCCACGGGCTGACCTTCACCATCGGCCGCGGGAACGAGATCTGCGTGGCGGCGATCGAGGCGCTGCGCCCGCTGGTCGTCGGCCTCGAGCTGGACTGGATCGCGGCCGACATGGGCCGCTTCTGGCGGCACGTCACCAGCGACAGCCAGCTGCGCTGGATCGGGCCGGACAAGGGCGCCATCCATCTGGCCACCGGGGCGGTCGTGAACGCCGCCTGGGATCTGTGGGCCAAGGCCGAGGGCAAGCCGGTCTGGCAGCTTGTTGCCGACATGACCCCCGAAGAGCTGGTCCGCTGCATCGACTTTCGCTACCTGACAGACTGCATCACCCCCGAATGGGCGCTCGAGTTCCTCACGAGGCAGGCCGAGGGCAAGGCGGACCGCGTCGCCACGCTGCGCCGCGAGGGATATCCCTGTTACACGACCTCGGCCGGCTGGCTCGGCTATGACGACGACAAGCTGCGCCGCCTGTGCCGCGAGGCTGTGGACGCGGGTTTCAACTACATCAAGATGAAGGTCGGCCGCGACCTCGATGACGACATCCGCCGCCTGACCATCGCCCGCGAGACGGTCGGCCCCGACGTCAACCTGATGATCGACGCCAACCAGGTCTGGGAGGTGGAGGAGGCCATCGAATGGGTCAGGCGCCTGGCCTTCGTGAACCCCTGGTTCATCGAGGAGCCGACCAGCCCGGACGATGTCGAAGGCCACCGCAAGATCCGCGAGGGCGTCGCCCCGGTGCAGGTCGCGACCGGCGAGATGTGCCAGAACCGGATCATGTTCAAGCAGTTCATCATGCAGGGCGCGATCGACGTGGTGCAGATCGACAGCTGCCGCCTGGGCGGGCTGAACGAGGTGCTGGCCGTCATGCTGATGGCCGCGAAATACGGTCTGAAGGTCTGCCCGCATGCCGGGGGTGTGGGCCTGTGCGAATACGTCCAGCACATGTCGATGATCGACTATCTGTGCATCGCCGGCACCCGCGAGGGCCGCGTGATCGAGTTTGTCGATCACCTGCACGAACATTTCATCGATCCGGTCCGCATCGAGAACGCCGCCTACATGCCCCCCGCGATTCCCGGCTTCTCGATCGAGATGAAGCCAGGCAGCCTCGCCAGATACCGGTTCACCGCCTGATGGACCTGCACCTGACGGGCAAGGTGGTGGTGGTGACGGGCGGCGGCTCGGGCATCGGGGCCGGCATCACCGAGGTGCTGGCCGAGGAGGGCGCCCGCCCCGTGGTGATCGCTCGCCGCCCGCCGGACGCGGATTGGCTGGCCCGCCACGGCGCGGATTTCGTGCAGGCCGAGCTGTCGGATGACGAGGCCTGCCGCGCCGCCATCGATGCCGTGCGCCAGCGGCATGGAACCGTGCATGCGCTGGTCAACAATGCCGGCGCCAATGACGGGGTTGGCCTGACGGCCGGCCCCCAGGCCTTCCGCGCCAGCCTGGATCAGAACCTTGTGCATTATTACACGATGGTGCAGCTGCTGGCGGACGATCTGCGCGCCGCCCGAGGGGCTGTGGTCAACATCACCTCCAAGACTGCGGTGACGGGTCAGGGCGGCACCTCCGCCTATGTCGCGGCCAAGGCCGCGCAGTTGGGCCTGACCCGCGAATGGGCGGTCGAGTTCCTCGATGATGGTGTGCGGGTGAACGCCATCGTCGTGGCAGAGGTCATGACCCCCCTCTACAGCCGCTGGCTGGACACTCTGCCTGACCCGGACGAGGCTCTGCGCCGCATCACCGCCCGCATCCCGCTGGGCCGGCGCATGACCACTGCGCGCGAGATCGCGGATATCTGCGCGTTTCTGCTGTCGGACCGCGCCAGCCACATCACCGGGCAGTGGCTGTTCCCCGACGGCGGCTATACCCATCTTGACCGGGCCATCGGCCGCGAGGAGGGCTGAGATGCTCAAAGGGATCGACCCGCTGATCGGCCCGGATCTGCTGCGCGCGCTGGCCCTGATGGGGCACGGCGACGCCATCGCCATCGTGGACGCCAACTTTCCTGCCGAATCCACGGCCCGGCGGACCCCGATGGGAACTGCGCTGCGCATGGACTGCGACTGCACGCGCGCGGTCCGGGCGGTGCTGTCGCTGCTGCCGATCGACAGCTTCGGGGCCGACCCGGTGCGGACCATGCAGATGGTGGACGACGCGTCCGCCATCCCCCCTGCCGTGGCCGAAACCGAACCGTTGTTCGCCGCCCAAGGCTTTGCCAGCACCTCGCTCGAACGGTTCGCATTCTACAGCGCCGCGCAGGCCGCCTTCATCATTCTGCGCACTGCCGAGACGCGGCCCTACGGGAATTTCCTGATCCGCAAAGGGGTCGTGGCCTTGCCCTGCCCGGCAGGTTAGCAGGCGTTTGATCGCACGATCTGATGTGATCCTTCCGCAGGAATCGAGCAGGCGTATAAGGCGATCTTCTTGAAGCATGGCGAGGAAGGGAGGCTTGTCGCCGAGATCTGTCGCAAGACGCGGATCGAGCCTCGACTTTCCGCCGATCCCTTGGACAGTCCGCGGCCTGATTTCCGGGGCCACGCGGCGCAGATTTCAAGCCCCTCTTTGCCGGACAAGCCGACCAAGCGTGAGCGGCCAGCCAGGGCATCGCCCCGACATGACCGGCAGATGACGGCTCTGGGGGCCGTTCAGCCCATCCCAGGCAACCGCGGGCGGGCGCTGGCTTCGCTCCGGGGCTGAACGGATCGCAGCACACAAACGGCCTCAGTTCGAGCAGCAATCAGTCTTGATCCTCGGCCTTCAGAGCAATTTCGGACACGATCCCTCCAGCACTGCCCGGCCGGGGAGAGGTCATCCTCAGCTCGGTTCCGAGCACTTGCGCGACCGCCGCGACGATCGTCAGGCCCAGCCCCGACCCGAACGCGCGGCTGCCGGCGCGTTCAAAGCGTGTAGTCAGGCGGGCCAAGGTCTCTGGCGGCAGCAGAGGGCAATCATTGGCCACCCGCAGCACCGCCCGCGCGGTCAGGGCAACCTCGACCGCAGTGCCCGGCGTGCCGTGGCGCAGCGCGTTCTCGATCAGGTTGCGGGCGAGAACGCCGAAAACATCCGGGTCAAGGTGCGACATCACCGGCGCATCGGGCAGGCTCGCCAGGATCCGGCCCGGCGGCAGGTCGCGCCCCAGATCGGCCAGCACGGCGGCCAGCACCGGCGCAAGATCCGACGGCGCATCGGCCAGCACGCCCCCGCCTTCGACCCGCGCCAGCTGCAGCAGCTTTTCGGCCAGCCGCGCCATGCGCTTCAGTTCGGCCTCGACGGTCAGGGCGCGGTCGCGCAGCGGCCCCTGGGGCGCCTCGCGCACCAGACGCTGGGTCTGGGCCAGCGTCGCGGCGATGGGGGTGCGCAGCTCATGCGCGGCATTGGCCGAAAAGCCGCGCTCGGCCTCGAGCGCGCGGGACATCCGGCCGAACAGGCGGTTGGCGGCCTCGCGGATCGGCACCAGCTCGGCCGGCAGCGCCCCCGCGGGGATCGGGGACAGATCCTGCGCGCCGCGCCGGCCCAGTTCGGCCGAGAGCCGGTCGACCGGGCGCAGGCTGCGCCGCAGGATCAAGCGGATGCCGGCCAGCGCCAGCGGAATCGCCAGCGCCAGCGGCAGCAGCATCGCGCCCAGCGTCGCCCGCAGCGCCTCGCGGCGCACCGACAGCGGCTCGACGGCCTGGATGGTATAGCCGCCCCCTTCGGTGCTGCGGGTGTACAGGCGGCTGTCACGGCTGACCGACATGCCTTGCGAAGCGGTCGGATCGAAATCCGCGGGGTCGGCGTCGTGCGAGCGGATCAGCATGCGCCCGCGCCGGTCCCGCAGGACATAGCTGAGCGCTTCGGGATGCGGCGCGGCCTGCGGCAGGCGGCGCACGGTGCGGGGGGCGTCGTGGTCGTCTTCGTCGTGGTCCTCGTCGTCATCATGGCGCTCGCCCTCGTCCGCGCGGGGGCGCCGGTCGGCGTGGCCCAGCCGCGTCGCCTCGATCTCCATGATCGCCAGCGGCAGGATGCGCTCGGCGGTTTCCTGCAGGGCGGCGTCGAAGATGCGGTCGATGCGGTGGCGGATCACCAGCCCCGCCCCGGCGACGGCCGCCAGCCAGGCCGCCAGCAGCCCCAGCGCCAGGCGCCAGGCCAGCTGCCGCCGCAGGCTGGGCGGTGCGGCCGGCGCCGTCATGGCCGGCCCAGGCGATAGCCCATGCCGCGGATCGTCTCGACCGCGGCGGCGCCCAGCTTCTTGCGCAGGCGGCTGACATAGACCTCGATCGTGTTGCTTTCGACCTCGGCGTCCAGGGAATAGAGCCGCTCTTCCAGTGCCGATTTGGACAGGATCGCGCCGGGGCGGGACAGCAGCGCCTCGAAGATCGCCCATTCGCGGGCCGACAGATCGATGCGGCCCTCGGGGCCGGTGATCGCATGGTCCGACAAATCGATCGCCAGATCGCCCAGTTCGATCAGCGGATTGGGGTTGCCGGCATAGCGCCGCGCGCCCGCGCCGATGCGGGCGGACAACTCGGCCAGATCGAACGGCTTGATGATATAGTCGTCGGCCCCGGCGTTCAGCCCCTCGATCCGTTCGGTGATCCGGTCACGGGCGGTCAGGATGATGACCGGCGTTGCCGATCCCTGCGCCCGCATCCGGCGCAGAAAGCCCAATCCGCCGCCATCGGGCAGCATCAGGTCCAGCAGGATCAGGTCATAGGGCGTGACGCGCGCCGCATCCTCGGCATCGGCCAGGGTCTGCACCCAGTCGGGGCCATGCCCGTCGGCGGCGATCTGGTCGCGCACGGCGGAGCCCAGCCCCGGGTCATCCTCGATCAGCAGGATCCGCATGGGTCGCCCTTTCTGCGTGCCGTTCACCGATGCGTGCGCAAGCTGACACCGGCCTGAACGCCGGTCCAGCCCGCGTTCAGGATCGCGTCAGCCTGCAAGGGCAGGACCAGGGCATCGAGGCCAAGCACCCTGAAAGGACGCCCCATGCCCACCCTGCCCCGCCGCGCCATCCTGGCCGCCGTGATCGCCGCCCTGGCCGCCCCCGCCCTTGCGGCGCTGCCGGGCGAGGCGGCGCTCGAGCCCCGCACCGACACGGCCGCCGCCGCCGCTGCCGCCGCTGCCGCCGCTGCCGATGTCGGGCCTGTCCGCCTGGCCGACAATGACCAAGACGACGAGGGCGGCCGCCGGATGGGTCACCGGCGCGGCGCCCATGGCGACGATCACCCCGCGCGCCAAGGCGCCCATGAGCGTGAGCATGAGGAGGATGACGATGACGAGGACGAGGACGAAGGCGCCCGCCGGGCCGCCCCGCGCCGCGTCGGCCCGCCGCCCGCCCAGAACCCCCTGATCGGCGCCCCGCGCGCCACCGTGAACTGAAGGAGGCGGGGATGCAGTCCACGACCGCACTGACCTCGCTGACCCTTGCCGCGCTGGCGATGCCAGGGCTGGCCGAGGCGCGCCCGGTGACGCTGACCGCGCAGCTGACCGATTACGGCGGCGAGGGTGCCTATCTGGCCGCCTATGTCACCGACGCGCAGGGCGCCTATCAGGGAACCCTGTGGCTGGCCGGGCCCGAGGCGAAATGGTGGTCGCATCTGGGCGACTGGTATCGCGCCAGCGGCGGGGCGGTGCCGGACGGCGTGACCGGGGCCTCGGTCGGATCGGGGCGGAACCTGACCGTCACGGTCGATCTGGCCGATGCGCTGATCGATGCGGGCTATCAGATCCGCCTCGACAGCGCGGTCGAGGACATGGGCGAGTTCGCCGCCGACGCCGTGGTGCCGCTGACCTCGGCCAGCGCCGGCAAGGCCGTCGCCGGGAACGGCTTCGTGCGCTCGCTCAGCTGGCGCTGACCCCCTTTTGCCGCGGCGAGCGGATCGCCGCGGCCGTCCTGATTAGAACGGATCCGTCCCATGCTGCGCCGCTTTCATTCGCTGCCCGCCCTGGCGGCGGGCCTGTTCCTCAGCCTGATCGCCGCCTCGGGCGCGGTGCTGTCGGTCCAGCCTGCGCTGGACCACGCCGCCGCCGCCCGGGCCGAGGCGAGCATCGGCGCGGTCGCCGCCCGGATCAAGGCCGCCCAGCCGGGCCTGCGGCGGCTGACCCGCAGCCCCGACGGGCTGCTGACGGCGCAGGTGCGGGGCGGCGCGGGGCCGCAGATGCTGACCGTCGATCCCGTGACCGGCGCGGCGCAGCCCATTGCGGGCGAAAGCCCCGCGATGCGCTGGATCAAGGGCTTCCACCGCTCGCTGAGGCTGGGCGAAGGGGGGCGGCTGGCGGTCGGCCTGATGGCGGCCGTGATGGCGCTGCTGGCGGGCTCGGGGCTGTGGCTGCTCGCCCGGGCGCTGGGCGGATGGCGCCGCCTTGGCGGGCCGGTGCGGGCGGCGGGCGCCCGCGGCTGGCACGCGCGGATCGGGCGGGCGGCGATGGCCGGGCTGGGGCTGTCGGCGCTGACCGGGGCGTGGATGTCGGCGGCGACGTTGGGCCTTGTGCCGGACGGCACGGCGCCGACGCTCGCGCCCCTGACCGCCGCAGGCCCCGCCCAGGCGCTTGACGCGATGCCCGCGCTGGACCTGCCGCTGGCCGCGCTGCGCGAGCTGCGCCTGCCCGCCCGGCCGGGCGAGCCGCTGGTGCTGGACGCCGCAGGCCGCGTGACCCAGATCGATCCCGCAAGCGGCATGGTGCTGGCCGCGGCCACCCATGGCGCAGGGGCGCGGCTGTGGGACTGGGCCTACCTGCTGCACACCGGCCACGGGGCCTGGTGGCTGGGGCTGCTGCTGGGCGTCGCGGCGGCGGCGGTGCCGGCTCTGGCGGGAACGGGCCTGATGGTCTGGGCCGCCCGCCGCCGCATGCGCGTGCCCGGCAACGTGCCGATGGCCGAGGCCGATCTGGTCATCCTTGTCGGGACCGAGGGCGGGACCACCCGCGGCTTTGCCGCCGCCCTGCAACGCGCCGCGACGGGCGCCGGGCAGCGGGTGCATCTGGGCGACATGAATGACGCGGGGCCGATGCCGCGCGCCAGGGCGCTGGTGCTGATGGCCGCGACCTGGGGGGACGGGGCCGCACCGGCATCGGCTGCGCGGTTCCTCGACCGGCTAGCGGGGCTGGCGCCGATCCCGGTGGCGGTGCTGGGCTTTGGCGACCGCATGTTTCCCGCCTTTTGCGGCTATGCCGCGCGGGTTCAGACGGCGATGGCCGCGGCGGGCTTTGCGCAGCTGATCCCACCCGGCACCGTCGACCGCCAGTCGCCGGCCGACTTCGCCGCCTGGGCGCGCGCGTTCGGCCGGGCGCTGGGGCTGGACATCGCGCCCGAGCATCGCCCGGCCCTGCCGCGCCGTCACGCGCTGAGGGTCGTATCGCGGCGCGATTATGGGCAGGCGGTCGCGGCGCCCTCGGTCATCCTGCGGCTGTCGGTGCGGCCCTGGTGGCTGGGCGGGCCGCGCTTCCAGCCGGGCGATCTGCTGGGTGTCATGGCCCCCGGCGCAACGGCCCCGCGCTTTTATTCGCTGGCCTCCGCTTCGGCCGACGGATTTGCCGAGATCGCCGTGCGCCGCTTGCCGGGCGGGGCCTGCTCGCCCTGGCTTCACGGATTGCATCCGGGGGCGCGGTTGCGCGCCTTCGTCCGCCGCAACCCCGCCTTCCGGGCCGGGGACCGGCCGACCGTCATGATCGCCACCGGCTGCGGCGTCGCGCCCATGGCCGGGCTGCTGCGCCGCGCCGCGCCCGGTGTGGACCGGAGCCTTTATCTCGGCCTGCGCGACCTTGATTCGGATTTCCTCTATGCCCCCGAACTGACCCGCTGGCGGCGGGACGGCCGCCTGACCCGGCTGATCCCGGCCGTCAGCCGGGGCGCCGCGCCGCGCCATGTCCAGGACCGCCTGCGCGAGGATGCCGCCGCCCTGCGCCGCCAGATCGCGGCGGGCGCGCGCGTGCTGGTCTGCGGCAGCCTCGCCATGGGCCGCGCCGTGGCGGCCGAGATGGACGCGCTGCTGGCCCCCGCCGGGCTGAGCGTCGCACGGCTGAAGCAGGAGGGGCGCTATGTCGAGGACATCTACTGAGCTGACCACCCTGTCCGCCCCCGCCATGGGCAGCCGCTGGACCGCCCGTCTGGCCGCCCCGCCCGAGGGGCTGGCGGCGGCGCTGGCCGCCGCGGTCGAGCGGATCGAGGCGGCGGCCTCGCTGTGGCGGCCGGACAGCGCCCTGTGCCGCCTTAACGCCGCGCCGGTGGGGGTGTGGGTCGGCCTGCCGCCGGCGCTGCTGGATCTGCTGGCGCTGGCGCTGCGTCTGGGGGGCCGCACGGGCGGGCTGTTCGACATCGCCATGGGCGGGTTGACGGCGGCCTGGGGCTTTGGCGCCGCGCAGGGGCGCATGGACCCTGCCGCCATGTCCGCCCCCCCGCGTGCGCCCGGCGCGACCGCCGCCGCGCTGGAGCTGGACATGCCCAACCGGCGCGCCCGCAAGCATGCGCCGCTGACCCTGACGCTGGACGGCATCGCCAAGGGTCACGCGGTGGACGCGATGGCCGAGATTGCCCTCGCGCAGGGCGTGACGCGCGCGCTGTTCGGGCTGGACGGCGAGCTGCGCGCCCTCGGCCCCCGCCCGGATGGCCGGCCCTGGGGCATCGCTGTCGAAGCCCCCGACCCTGACCGCCGCGCCGCCGCCGCGGTGATCGAGATCGCGGATAGCGCGCTGGCAAGCTCGGGCGACTATCGCCACTTTGTCCGCGTCGGCGGCCGGCGCGTGGGCCATACGATGAACCCGCGCACCGGCCTGCCCGCCCATGGCGCGCCGGCGGTCACGGTGCTGGCCCCGACCTGCGCCGAGGCCGATGCCTGGGCCACCGCGCTGCTGATCCTGCCGCCCGAGGCCGGCCGCGCGCTGGCAGCATCCAACCAGATCCCCGCGCATTGGTGAAAGATGAATGCCGATGCGCGCCGATGATGAAGGTCAGGATGGCGACGCGCGGCGCTGATCCGAATGTTCGGATGGGCCGCCGTCTTCTGGTCGGCAGCCCTTGTGCAGGGGGTCGCGGCGGGCAGCACCTTCTGCATCATCGGGCCCAGAGGGATGCGCCGCCAGCACGCCCCCGTTACGGATGGGGCGCGCCGGGGCAGCCCGTCACCATCGGATCTGCGCCAGGCCGCGCAGTTCCCCGGCCGTCGCGGCGGGATAGCCGAAGAATTCCAGATAGGCCGGGATCATCTCGAACAGCATGTCGGTGCCGACCTGATAGCGGCATCCGCGCGCCGCCGCGGCCTGCAGGAAGGCGGTCATCTCGGTCTTCATCACGACCTCGCCCACGAAGGCCGAGGGGTCGATGCGGGACACATCCATCGGCATCGGATCGCCCGCCTGCATCCCGAGGGGCGTGGCGTTGACGACGATGTCGTGCCCGGCCGGGTCGGCGTTCCCCGCCACCAGGACCAGCCTTGGATAGTGCTGCGCCAGCCGCCCGGCCAGCGCGGTCATGCCGGCCGTGTTCGGATCGCACAGCGCCAGCCGCGCAACCCCGGCCCGCGCCAGCGAGGCGGCGATGGCCGAGCCGACCCCGCCGCAGCCGACCACCAGCGCGCTGCGGCCCTCGACCGGCTGGCCCTTGCGGATCACGCCGCGGACAAAGCCCTCGCCGTCGAACTGATCGCCCATCAGGCGGCCGTCCGGCTGAACCCGGACCGCGTTGCAGGCACCGGCGATCGCCGCTGTCGGCGTCACCTGATCCAGCAGCTCCATGACGGCGACCTTGTGCGGCATCGTGATCAACGCGCCGCGGATGTTCGACAGCCGGAACAGCGGCGGCGCCAAGGCCGCGAAATCCTCGGCGCGCACGCCCATCGGAACCACGACCGCGTCGATGCCGCGGGCCGCGAACCAGGGGTTGTAGATCATCGGCGCCTTGAAGCTTTCCGTCGGAAAGCCGATATGCGCGATCAGTGTCGTACGCCCCGAGATCGGCGGCACGGGCAGGCCCTGCGGCGTCATGCGTGATGTGCCAGGATCTCGCCCAGGAAGGCGCGGGTGCGCTCATGGGCGGGGCTGCGGAAGAAGGCCTCGGGCTCGTTCTCCTCGATGATCTGGCCCTCGGCCATGAAGATCACCCGGTCGGCGACCTGACGGGCAAAGCCCATCTCATGGGTCACGCAGATCATCGTCATGCCGCCCTGGGCCAGGCTGACCATGGTGTCCAGCACCTCCTTGACCATCTCGGGGTCAAGGGCGCTGGTCGGCTCGTCGAACAGCATCGCCACCGGCTCCATGCACAGGGCGCGGGCGATGGCCACGCGCTGCTGCTGGCCGCCCGACAGCTGGGCGGGGTATTTCTCGGCCTGGTTGCCGATCCGCACGCGGTCAAGATACTTGCGCGCCGTCGCCTCGGCATCGGCCCGGCTGACGCCGCGCACCCGCATGGGCGCCAGCGTGCAGTTGTCCAGCACGGTCATGTGCGGGAACAGGTTGAACTGCTGGAACACCATGCCCACCTCGCGCCGCACCGTGTCGATGGCGGCGGGGTTGTCGGTCAGCACCGTCCCGTCCACCACGATGCGCCCCGAATGGATCGGCTCAAGGTGGTTGATGCAGCGGATCAGCGTCGATTTCCCCGACCCGGACGGGCCGCACAGCACGATCTTCTCGCCGCGCCTGACCTGGAGGTTCACATCCCGCAGCGCGTGATAGGCGCCATAATACTTCTCGACATGTTTCATGCGGATCAGGATGTCGTCAGTGCCGGTCATCGGGGCCTCTCTGGCAGGCGCAAGCGGGGGAAAAGCCCCGGCGCGCAGCGGCGCCGAGGCGGCGGGCATCACTGGACGGTGTAGGGGATGCCGTCCATCGAGGCCGGCATCTCGGGCGGGGTCAGCATCATCCGCTTCTGATAGACGTCCTTGTAGGCATCCGACGCCATGTAGCCGTCGAGGAAGCTGTTGAGCGCCTCGTTCCAGTCCTTCTCGCCCAAACGGCTGGCCGCACCGTTATACAGAACGTTCAGCTTCATCTTGTTCTCATAGACGCCCGGCTTGGCCGCCTCGAGCCGCTGGATATAGATCTGGTTGCCGCCGACGGCCTGCACCTGCCCCGACAGCAGCGCCTGGATGGTCGCCGCGTCGTCGTCGAAGCGCATGATGTCGGCCTTGGGCGCCTGTTCGGTCAGCGCCTTGTCCTGGGCGGCCGAGCGCGGCACGCCGACCCTGACCCCGGCCAGATCCTCGGCCGTGTCGGCCTTCATGTCCTTGGGGGCGACAACGGCAAGCTGGTTGCCGGCATAGGGCTTGGAATACTGGATCGACTTGGCCCGTTCGGCGGTCATGCCCATGGTGGCGAACAGCACGTCCACCTTGTCGGTGGTCAGCGCCGGGATACGGTTGGCGACGGCCAGCGGCACGAATTCGGCCTTGAGGCCCAGCGACTGGGCGAAGGCGCGGCCCATGTCGGCGTCAAAGCCGTCGGCCTCGCCCGAGGCGTTGAGGCAGCCCCAGGGGCAGTTGTCGCCCTGGATGCCGATGCGCACGGTGCCCGAGGCCTTGGCCTCCTCGACGGTGCGCGCCTCGGCGGCGCCCGCCAGCGGCAGCGCCAGGGCGGCGGCGGCAAGCGCCATGCGGATGGTGATGGTCATGGGGTCATCCCTGTCTTGCGGGTTCAGTTGATGGTGAAGCTGACGCCGTCGATCTGCCGGGGCAACTCGACGACCGGCACCTTGAGCCATTCGTCATGCGCCTTGCGGTCGGCCTCGCTGCCCACGAAGGTCGCCAGATAGTCGTTCGCCGCGGCGTTCCAATCCTTTTCCCCAAGCCGGGTGCCGATGCCCTGATAGAGCTGGCCGATCTGGAACTTGTTCTCGAACGCGCCCGGACGGGCCGCCTCGAGCCGCTGCAGGTAGAACTGGTTCGAGCCGAGCGCCTCGACCTGCCCCGACAGCAGCGCCTGGATGTTCGCCGCATCGTCGTCAAAGCGGCGGATGTCGGCGCCGGGGGCATCCTTGGTCAGGATCGTGTCCATCGGCGCCGAGCGCGGCACGCCCACCGACTTGCCCGCCAGCGCGGTCAGATCGGGCAGAGCCTTGTCCTTGGCGGCGGTCACGAACAGCGTGTTGGCGGCATAGGGCCGGCTGAACTGGACCGACTTCGCGCGCTCTGCCGTGATCCCCAGCGAGGCGATGATGACGTCGATCTTGTCGGCGGTCAGGGCCGGGATGCGGTTCGCGACGGCCAGCGGCACGAATTCGACCTTCAGCCCCAGATGGTCGGCGAGGCCGCGCCCGACGGCGGCGTCAAAGCCCTGCGCCTGTCCGGTGCTGTCAAGGCAGCCCCAGGGGCAGTTGTCGGCCTGGATGCCGACCCGCAGGGTGCCCGATGCCTTCGCCTCCTCCAGCGACCGGGCCTCGGCGGCGTCGGGGGCGGCTGCCGCGGCGGCGGCGACGGCCAGCGTCAGGACGGCCAGGGTGCGGGCGGCCAGGGTCTGGATCATACGGGACACGCGGTTCCTCCTTGCGCGGTGTTGGGGTGCTGGCTCAGCGCGTCTGTCCGATGGCAAGGCGGCGTTCCATCGCCTTGCCCCACAGCGACAGCGGCCAGCACAGCATGAAATACATCAGCCCCACCAGCCCGAAGACCAGCAGCGGCTTGAACGTCTGGTTCGACACGATCTGCCCGGCGCGGGCCAGTTCGATGAACCCCACGATCGCGGCCAGCGAGGTGCCCTTGATCAGCTGGACGAGAAAGCCGATCGTCGCCGGCAGCGACAGGCGCAGCGCCTGCGGCACGACCACGTCCATCATCCGCGCGCGGTAGCGCAGGCCCAGCGCATGGGCGGCCTCGGACTGGCCCTTGGGGACCGACTGGATCGCGCCGCGCCAGATCTCGCCCAGAAAGGCCGAGGCATGCGCCGTCAGCGCGGCGGCCACCGCGACCCAGGCCGGCGGATTGAGGCCCAGCAGCGGCAGGCCGAAATAGACGACGAACAGCTGCATCAGCAGCGGCGTGCCCTGGAACACGGCGATCCACGCGCGGGCCAGGGCCGACAGCCAGCGGATGGGCGACACGCGGGCCAGCGCCACCAGAAAGCCGAACAGGATGCCCCCGGCAAAGCCCATCGCCGTCAGCGCCAGCGTCCAGAGCAGCCCCTTGCCCATGAAGGCCAGTTCCTGAGGTCCGATCATGATCCGCCCCTTATCGCGTCGGATAGGCAAAGACGCGGCGCGACAGCGCCGCGAACAGCGTCATCATCAGCCACGACACCGCCAGATAGATCAGCGTGATCGTGAAATAGACCTCGAAGGTGCGGAAGGTGTCGCCATCGATGCGCTGGGCGACCGAGGTCAGCTCATAGGCCGAGATCGAGGTCGCTATCGAGGTTGTCAGCGTCAGCATCACGAACTGGCTGACCAGCGAGGGATAGACCGAGCGCAGCGCCGGCTTGAGGATAATGCGCCGGAACACGTCGCCCGGCTGCAGCCCCAGCGCCAGCCCGGCCTCGGTCTGGCCCGGCGGGATCGCCTCGACCCCGCCGCGGATGATCTCGATCGCATAGGCCCCGCCGTTCAGCCCCAGGGCCAGGATCGCCGTCACCGTCGGGCTGAGCCGGATGCCGGCCAAGGGCAGCGCGAAGAAGATGAAGAATATCTGCACCAGGAACGGCGTGTTGCGGATCAGCTCGACAAAGGCGCGCACCACGATCCGGCCGACCCGGCTGCGCGATCGCAGAACGGCGACGCCGGCCACGCCGATCACCATGGCCAGCACCATCCCCGCGATCGCCAGGCCGATCGTCGCCAGCGTGCCGCGCGCCAGTTCGGGCCAGCGTTCAAGCACCACCCCGAAATCGAGATTGACCGCCATCGGCGTCCGTCCTCCCCCTGCCCGGCCCCCTTGACGGGTGCCGGTCTTCCTCCGGCTGCCACATGACGCGGCGGCAGGGTAAACGTCAAAGACCATTTCGGCGGTCTGCGGAACATCTTGTTAAAAGTCCGGGGCTGGCGCAGGCTCGGCTCATGCAGGAACTGACGCTCCGCCAGGTCGAGGTGATCCGTGCCGTCATGATGGCCGGAACCATCCAGGGTGCGGCGACCCTGCTGGGCGTCTCGGCCCCCGGAATCTCGCGCCTGGTGCGCCATGCCGAGGATGCGCTGGGGCTCAAGCTTTTCGTCCGCAAGGGCGGGCTGTTCCTGCCCGCCCCCGAGGCGACGCGGGTGTTCGAGATGATCCACCTCGTCCATCGCCAGATGCAGAACCTGAACGCCGCGGTCGGCTCGCTGAAGAAGGGGCAGGACGCGCGGCTGGGCTTTGCCTCGGCGCCCTCGATCGCGCAGTTCATCGCGGCGCGCGCCGTGCGGCAGATCCGCCAGCGCTTTCCCGACCTCTACATGGATCTCAACATCCTCAAGATCGAGGAAACGCCCGATTATCTGCTGCTCGAACGGGGCGAATTCGTCATCATGTCCACGGCCATCGAAAACGCGGCGTTGCAGAACACCGCCCTGGTGCGCGGGCGGCTGGTGGCGATATTGCCCGAACATCACCCGCTGGCCGAACGCAGGGCGATCTCGGTCCATGACTTGGCGCGCGAGCCGCTGGTCGGCATCGACCCGGACGATCCCTATGGCGCCGCCCTGGCCGCGCCGTTCCGCAATGCCGGGATCGCGCCGCGCCATACCATGCGCGGGCGCTTTGCGCAGACCGTCGTCAGCCTTGTCCGCCATGGCCTCGGGGTTGCTGTCATCGACGAATTCTCTGTGGCCGAGATCTACATGCCCGGCATCATCCGCCGCCCCTTGGTCGAGGAAGCGGGGCTGACCGTCTATGCCGTGCGCAAGAGCGGGCGCGAGCTGTCCGGCTTTGCCGAATACGCCGTCAGCCGCTTCCGGCGCGAGCTGCAGGCCGCCGTGGCGGCCCCCATTCCGGGCACATCATCGTAACCTGATGTTCACGGGATCGATGATTTGATCGTTGCAGGTCATCGCCGCCGCGCCCAAGCTGATGGCCGAAAGCCGGGCCGCACGGGATGAACCGATGAAGACTTCGATTGCCACCGTCTCGATTTCGGGCACGCTGCGCGAAAAGCTGCCGGCGATCGCCGCCGCGGGCTTTGACGGGATCGAGATCTTCGAGCAGGACTTCATCACCTCGGACCTGTCCCCGCGCGAGGTGGGGCAGATGGTGCGCGACCACGGGCTCATCATCTCGCTGTTCCAGCCCTTCCGCGATTTCGAGACCCTGCCCGAGCCGCTGCGCAGCCGGGCCCTGGCACGGGCCGAGCGCAAGTTCGACCTGATGGCGGAGCTGGGCGCGCCGCTGATGCTGGTATGTTCTTCGGTCCACCCGGCGGCGCTGGGGGGCATCGACCGCGCCGCCGACGACCTGCGCGCCCTGGGCGATCTGGCCGCCTCGCGCGGCCTGCGCCTGGGCTATGAGGCGCTGGCCTGGGGGCGGCACGTATCCGATCACCGCGACGCCTGGGAAATCGTGCGCCGCGCCGATCACCCCGCGGTCGGGCTGATCCTCGACAGCTTCCACACGCTGGGCCGGGGGATCGAGACCGACTCGATCCGCTCGATCCCCGGCGACCGCATCTTCTTCGTCCAGCTGGCCGACGCGCCCGCGATCCCGATGGACCTGCTGTACTGGTCGCGTCATTTCCGCAACATGCCGGGCGAGGGCGATCTGGACGTGACGCGCTTTCTGCGCTCGGTGCTGGCCACGGGCTATGACGGGACGCTCAGCCTCGAGATCTTCAACGACCAGTTCCGGCAGGGGCTGCCCATGGGGGTGGCACGGGACGGATACCGCTCGCTGGTGGCCGCGCTGGACGCCGTGCGCCGGGCCGAGCCGACGCTGGCCGTCGACTTGCCCGCCTTTCCGCCCCCCGCGGCGGCAGACGGGGTCGAGTTCGTGGAATTCGCCACCGCGCCCGACGAGGCTGCCGCGCTGGCCGCGGCGCTGGCCCAGGCGGGGTTCACCCGCGCCGGCCATCATGTGTCCAAGCCGGTCGATCTGTGGCGCCAGGGCGGCATCAACATCCTGGTCAACACCTCGGCCGAGGGCTTTGCCCATGCGGCCTATCTGTCGCACGGCACCACGGTGGCCGAGATCGCGATCAGGGTGCCCGATGCCGCCGCCTGTTTCACCCGCGCCCGTGCCCTGGGGGCACAGGTGCACGAGGCCGCGGTTGAGGCGACCGAGCTGACCATCCCCGCGATCCGCGGCGTGGGCGGCAGCATGCTGCGCCTGCTGGACGCGGGCGAGAACCTGGGCCGCATCTGGGATATCGACTTCGACGCCGGGCCTGGGGCCTTTGCCGGCGCCGGCCTGACCCGGATCGACCATATCGCGCAGACGATGGGCCCGGACGAGATTCTCAGCTGGTCGCTGTTCTATGGCACGCTGCTGGATGCTGCGCCGGCGCCCCTGGTGGATGTCGCCGACCCGGACGGGCTGGTAAAAAGCCGCGCGATCCGCAGCGGCGGCCTGCGGGTGACGCTGAACGGCACCTCGGCCCACCGCACCCTTGCCGGACGCTTTCACCAGGACAGCTTCGGCGCGGCCGTGCAGCACCTGGCCTTTGCCACCGACGACATCTTTGCCAGCGCCGCGCGGCTGGCCGATCTGGGCTTTGATGCGCTGCCGATGGGCGACAACTATTACGACGACCTGCTGGCCCGCCATGGCCTCGACCCGACATTCGCCGCCCGGCTGAAGGCGGCGCATGTCCTTTATGACCGCGACGAGGCGGGGGGCGAGTTCTTCCAGCTTTACGGCAATGCCCGGCCCGACGGGCTGTTCTTCGAGGTCTGCGAGCGCCGCGGCGGCTATGACGGTTACGGCGCGCCCAATGCCCCGTTCCGCATCGCCGCCCAGAAACGCCGCCTGCGGCCCTATGGCATGCCCGCGCGCTAGCGACGTGCCGCCTGGGAGAGCGCCTTGATGCGCCGGCCGGACGACCCATCGCCGCGGGGAAGGCCGAGCTTGATCGGGGCGGCGCAGGCCTGGGCAGGAAGGGCGCCCCCAAAGCCCGCCGCCATCAGCCCTGAGCAATGGCTAGGCCCCGCGATCTCGCCTTCCCGCGGCCGATCCCGGAAGCTCTAGCGCGAACACCGCCCCGCCCCCCTCGCGCGCGGCATAGCTGACATCGCCGCCATGCGCATTGGCCAGGCTGCGCACCACCGCCAGCCCCAGGCCGCTGCCGCCGCTGTGCTTGCCGCGCGAATCCTCGGCCCGCCAGAACCGATCGAACACCCGCCGCGCCTGCGCTTGGGCCAGGCCGGGGCCGCGATCCATGACGCGCAGGATCGCCGCGCCGTCCTCGGTTGCGGTTTCGACCCGTATCCCCGCGCCGCCATAGCGGCGGGCATTGTCCAGCAGGGCATACAGGATCTGCCGCAAGCGGACCGGGTCCGCCTGCGTCATCGCGGGCCGCAGGTCGGTCTCGACCCCCTCGTCAAGGCATGTGTCGCGGACCAGATCGGCCAGATCCAGCGGCTCGCGGTTGAGGGTGAAGCGCCCGGCATCGGCCAGGGTAAGCAGGCTCAGATCGTCGATGATCCGGTGCAGCTGGGTGGTCTGGATCAGCAGCGCGCGCACCCCTTCGGGGTCCAGCGGAAAGATGCCGTCCGCCATGCCGTTCAGCCGCCCGATCAGCACCGTCAGCGGTGTGCGCAATTCATGCGCGATGGCGGCATTCGTTTCGCGCAGTTCGCGCTCGGCACGGGCGATCTCATCGGCCATGGCGTTGAAATTGCGCTGAAAGCCGTCGATCTCGGCCACGCCCGAGGGCCGCGCGGCCGCCCGCGAAGCCGTGTTGCCGGCGGACAGCGCCTCCAGCGCGCCGGCCACCGCGTCGAGCGGGCGCATCAGCCGGCGGCTGTGGATCATGCCGACCAGCCCGCCCGCCAGCGTTCCCAGCAGGATCGCCACCGGCATCACCGCCCGCACCTGCCAGCTTGTGTAAAAATCGTTCAGCGCGTTCGCCATCGCCACGCTGATCGGCCCGTCGCCGCGGTATTCGGCCAGCAGCGCGGGCGGCAGGCCGGCCTCGAACCGGTGATAGTTCCACCAGTCGCCGGCCATCACCACGGCGAACATCGCGCCCACCGCCACCAGCACCGACAGGCCAGCAACGCGGAACAGATAGCTCGACAGCCGCTTCACGGATCGAGCCGGTAGCCGAAGCCGCGCAGGTTCACCACCCGCGGCCCCGCCCCCACCGCCGCCAGCTTGGCCCGCAGGTGCGAGATGTGGCTGTCCACCGTCCGCTCCAGCGCGTCGCTGTCATCCATGGCGGCATCGAGCAGCTCGCCCCGGCTGAAGGCGCGGCCGGGCTGGCCCATCAGCACCGA